>SFHU01000152.1 GCA_004555535.1 Clostridiales bacterium | reverse complement strand
CCCCGTCTGAAAGGGAGCCGCTGATTGAACTGATCCCGGCCATGCCGGAACAACCTCAGACGCTTCGATTCAGACGTGCATTTTGAGCGCGGTAATAGTAATAAAAGCCGCGGTAAAAAAACAGCACGCTAAAGAAGCGCACAGCATCAACCATGCGGAAGGACGCCATCGCGTTGCGGGTGTTGATCGTAGTCATTGTGGCGTCCTCCTTGCTTGATTGATGGGCAAATTATAATCCAGCCAGGCGCGGCTGTCAACCGGTTTATGCATCCTTATTCTATCCAAATCTTCCGGGATTGTCAATATGCCCCGAACATTTTTGCCCATAAAAACGGCATTTCAGACGCCCTGCGAGTTCTTCTCGCTGATGAGCCGCTCGAGCTTGTGCTTGACGCGCTGGAGCGCGTTGTCGATGCTCTTGACGTGCCGCCCGAGCATGACGGCGATCTCCTGATAGCTCTTTCCGTCCAGGTAGGCCGCCAGCACGCGCCGCTCCAGCGGGGAGAGCGCCTCGTCGATGCGGCTCTCGATGCTCACATAGCTCTCCTGGCCGATGAGCAGCTCCTCCGGGTCAGCGCTGCGTCCCTCGGTGATGATGTCCAGCAGCGTCCGGTCGCTCTCCTCCTCGTAGATCGGCTTGTTGAGCGAGACGTAGGAGTTGAGCGGGATGTGCTTTTGCCGCGTCGCGGTCTTGATGGCGGTGATGATCTGCCGGGTGACGCAGAGCTCGGCAAAGGCGTGGAAGGAGGCGAGCTTGTCCGGCTTGAAGTCGCGGAACGCCTTGAACAGGCCGATCATGCCCTCCTGCACGATGTCCTCGTGGTCGGCGCCGACGAGGAAATACGAGCGCGCCTTGGAGCGCACGAAGTTCTTGTACTTGTTGAGCAGGTATTCGGAGGCCTCGACGTCGCCCCGCTGCGCCAGCAGCGCGACCTCCTCGTCGGACATGGCCTCAAAGCCGGAGGGCGCCTCCGGGCGCTCGGCCGGCGTCTGCTCCGCCTGCGGCGCGTCCTGCGCCGGCGGCGTATCCCGCTCTTCCCATTCGTCCTGCACGTGCAGCGTGTTCATTCCTCGCCCTTTCTCATCCGGTCAAAGATTTCCCTCTGATGCGGCGGAAGCCGCGAAAGGATGTCCCCGCGCGAGACCCTCTCCTCGCGCATGTGCCCGCGCCCCGCCGCGCGCACCTGCGTCAGCTCCAGCAGGAATTCCCGCGAGGAGATGCGCACGGCCCCGCGCCCGAGCGTCACCGTCTGCTCGACGGCGTCGCTGGTCGCCACGCGCACGCGGCGCCACTTCGGCGCGGCCTCGCAGGCCGCCTCGATGTAGTTGTCCGCGCTCTCGGCGTGCTTGGTGAAGACGACCTCCACGCCGTGCACGTTCATGCGCGAGCGCGTCGGTCTGTCCGTGTAATGGCCGTCAAAGACGACGATGACCTCTTCTCCGGAGTAGCCCGCATAATCGGCAATCAGGTGAACGAGCCTGTCGCGCGCCTCCTCGATGCTCAGGCGCTCGGCGCGGGGCACGTTCCACGCGCCGATGACGTTGTAGCCGTCCACCAGCAGCAGCGGCTTCATGGTCAGCCCCTCGAGGCCATGACGGCGTAGAGCAGCACGCCCGCCGCCACGGAGGCGTTGAGCGAGCCGATCTTCCCGCGCATGGGCAGGGAGACGAGCCTGTCGCAGCTCTGCGCCACGAGGCGGGAGATGCCCTCGCCCTCGGAGCCGATGACCAGCGCCGCCGCTCCGGAAAAGTCGACCTTGCGGTAGTCCTCGCCCTCCATCGCCGCGCCGTAGATCCACACGCCCTCCTTCTTGAGGCGCTCGATCAGGCGCGTGAGGTTGACCTCACGGGCGACGGGGATATGCTCCACCGCGCCGGCGCTCGCCTTGACGGCCGCGGGGGTCAGCCCGACGCAGCGGCGCTCGGGCAGGATGACGCCGTGCGCGCCGACGCATTCGGCGCTGCGGATGATCGCGCCGAGGTTGTGTGGGTCGGTCACGCCGTCGAGGATCACGAGGAACGGCTGCTCGCCGCGCGCCTTCGCCAGCTCAAACATGTCCTCCACCGTGCTGTAGGCATAGGCCGAGGCGACGGCGATCAGGCCCTGATGGTTCGGGGCCATCGCGTCCAGCCTCGCGCGGTCGACCTCCTGCACGACGACCTTCGCCTCGCGGGCCATCGCGACAATCTCCCTCGCCGAGCCGATCAGCTCGCCCCGCGCGACCAGCAGCTTTTCCAGGTCGCGCCCGGCGCGCAGCGCCTCGCGGATCGGGTTGCGCCCGACGAGCAGGTTGCTCTCCATCTCCTCCGCGGCGGGCGGCGGGGTCATCGGGCGCTCAAACCGGTCGTCGCGGACAGGACGCTCCTGACGCGCAGGACGCGGTCCGCTGAACGCGGGGCGCTCGCCGCCGTTCGGGCGGTCATTGTAGCCGCGGCGCTCCCCGCCGTTCGGGCGGTCGCCGTAGGGGCGGCGTTCTCCATTGTTCGGACGGTCATTATACGCGCGCCGCTCGCCGCCGTTCGGGCGGTCATTGTAGCTGCGCCGCTCGCCATTGCTCGGGCGGTCGCCGTAGCTGCGGCGCTCGCCATTGCTCGGGCGGTCGCTGTAGCTGCGCCGCTCCCCGCCGTTCGGGCGGTCATTGTAGCCGCGGCGCTCCCCGCCGTTCGGGCGGTCATTGTAGCTGCGCCGCTCAACGGGCGGCACGCCCTTGCCCTCGTCGCGCTGGGGACGGCGGGTAAATTCGTCGTCGCGCCAGTCGTCCCTGTGGCTCTTCGGCTTCTTTGTAAACTGATCGTAGTATGCCATGGTTTCCTCTTTCCCGGTCTGAACCGTCATTGCGTGTCTTCAAATTGATCATCGCTCAGTCAAGCGTCTGCGCCCGCTCGCGCACCTCGTCGGCCCTGCCGCAGGTGTTTTTTCCCTCCGGACAGGCGCCCCGCAGGCAAGCAGGCCCGGCATGGGCAAACAGCGCGGGCGCCTCGCGCCGGCAGGCCGCCAGCATCTGCCAGGCCATCTCGCGGATTTCCCACTGCGCGCGGTTGCAGCAGCGCAGCTCGAAGAAGTGCAGCAGCTCCCGCGCGTTCATCGTCACCAGCAGGCGCGTCGCCGCGGCGTTGGGCAGCACGAAGCGCGCGTCCTGATTGGCCGCCTCGCCCGACCCGCCCAGTTTTTCCTGCCAGCTGCGATACCATGCGTGCATGGTGTCCATCTGCCTCACGAACTCGCGCTCCTGTGCCTCGCCCAGCGCCGAGATCGACGGGGGAATGACGTAGTCAAACCCGTCCGCCATCGAGACATAGCGCTGGCTCTGCACGGAGAACGACGCGATCCTGTGCCGCGTCAGCTGCGCGAGCAGCGCCCGCGAGACGCCCTCCACGGCGAACGTGAAGCTCGCGTGCTCGGTCACGGACAGATGCCCACGCCCCATGACGCGCTCCACATATTTCTGCTGGTCCGCCGCCTCGACGCGCTCCCGCAGGCTCTCGATATCGGCCTGCGCGTAGCAAAGCCGCGCGCCCAGCGCCACAATCTCGTCGGGATCGGGCGTCGCGCGCAGCAAAATCACCTTGAGTTTTGCCTTTGCCATAGTGCCTCCGTGCGCGTAAGCGCGTCCGCCATCAGCGCGCTCAGCCGCTCGTTCTGTTTCGTGATATACAGATAGCCCCAGAGCGCCTCCAGCCCTGTGGCGTGCGCGTAATCGGCGGGATCGGCGTGTTTGGGCGCGGCGTGCTTGGCCTGCGCGTTGCGCCCGCGCCGGGCGATGTCGGCCTCCGCTGCGGTCAGCTCATCCTCGATCGCCTCAAGCATCCTCGCCTGCGCCGCGGCGCTGACCATGCGCACCGCCTGCCTGTGCATCGCGCCGACGCTCATGCCGCGCGCGACCAGCCGGCTGCGGACGTAGAGGTCGTGCACCGTGTCGCCGATATATGCCATCTGAAGCGGGTTGAGCGTCCGGGGGTCCATCTCCCCCATGACGCTGCGCGCCGCCTCCAGTCCCTCCTGCTGCAAAAGGCCACATCCTTTTCAATCTTCCTGATGGGCGAAAGCGCCTTTTCATCCATTTTCGTAGCCTACAGTATATCATCAATTTCCGCAAAGGTAAAGCCCGAAAGCCCGCACGGCATCGGAAAATCCGCCATCATCGCTTCTGCATTACTCTGTAAGTTCATCTGCAAGGCTCCGGTCTCGGGCACAAAGCAACTGGACAACCATCACTTCGTCGGAAATGCCACCGGCATCATGCCGGTTTAGGCCTGAATTCCTGCTTTGCACATCGAGCCCGTTTCAATCGTAGGCTGCTTCGCAGCCTGCTCTGAAACTGCCTTCTTAATGAATATTGAGATACGATAGGGCTGCCGCCCTATGACCTGCTTGGGGATTTCATCCCCAAACCCCTTCTTCGCTTCGCGCCTATCGTCCGGTTTTCTCTGAAAATCGCCTCAGTGCGGCTCATCCGACCGATCGACCGCCGCAAGCGGCTCGGGATGTTCCCCCGGCAGCGACGCCCAGGCGAGCACGCCCGCGCAGACCGCCTGCGCCACCTCCTCGCGGTAGCTTTCCGTCAGCAGCCGCGCCTCCTCGTCCCGGTTGGAGAGAAATCCGCATTCCACCAGCGCCGAGGGCACGCCCAGCGTCAGGATGTAGTAGTCCCCGCCCAGCGCCGTGCGCTGCGTCTTGGGATGGAGGCCTTCGATCATCGCCTGCTGAATCGCGCCCGCGAGCAGACGTCCTGCCGGGCAGCCCTCCCTGAAAAAGACCTGCGGCCCGCTCTCGCTGCGCCCCGCGTATTCGTTCATGTGGATGGAGAGCACCATGTCCGCCCCGCCCGCCTGAATCAGCGCCGCGCGCCGCTGCATGTCCTGCAGCTTCTTGCGGATGGGCGGGTCCTCGTCGCACAGCGCGCGGTCGTCCGTGCGCGTCATGATGACCCTCGCGCCCTTCGCCTCCAGCAGCCTTGCCAGCCGCAGCGCGACGTCGAGGTTCAGCCCCTTCTCCGGCGTCCCGCTGACCCGGCCTACCGCGCCGCCGTCATAGCCGCCGTGGCCGGGATCGACGGCGATGGTCATCTCCGCGAGCGGCCCCGCGTCCTCCTGCGGCAGCGTCCCGTCCGCCGCCCCGGCGGTCTGCTCCGCCGCGAAGGTCTGCATGGCGCTGCTGCCCGCGCCATAGAGCAGCGCGCCCGTGCACACGAGCGAAATCCCCAGCAGCAGTCCCGCCGTCAGAGCCACGCGATCCCTCAGAAAACCGTTCATAACGCTCCCCTCCCCCGGATGGCCGTTTCAAGGAATATGCCGGCGGCAGAGCGATTATGACGGCGGTTTTCCACACGATATGTAGGATTCACCGATATTTATATCCCCGCAAGAATTGTTACGAATCCGCGCAAGGGTTATACACGGGTTGCCCACAGGTTTTCCACAGTTTTCCCCAGTTTTGTCCACAGCGTTTTTTCGGGAAAAACCCAATAAAATGACGGTTTTTCCACAGAGTCTGCGACTTTTCCACGTCGGTTGTCCATAACTTTCCCCAGGCCTGTGGATA
>SFHU01000047.1 GCA_004555535.1 Clostridiales bacterium | reverse complement strand
GGAGGTCGTCGCGACGACCTTCCGCGGAAAGCCGATCCGCTGCAAGACGCTGGGCCAGCGTGAATATGTGCGCGCCATCCGGCGCAACACGCTGACCTTCGGCATAGGCCCGGCAGGAACGGGCAAAACCTATCTGGCGATGGCGATGGCCGTGGCGGCGCTCAAGGCCAAGAGCGTGGAGCGCATCGTGCTGACGAGGCCGGCAGTCGAGGCCGGAGAGAAGCTGGGCTTCCTCCCGGGCGACCTGAACCAGAAGGTCGATCCCTATCTGCGCCCGCTCTACGACGCGATGTTTGAAATGCTCGGCGCGGAGACGTGCCAGCGGATGCAGGAGCGGGGCGTCATCGAGGTGGCGCCGCTGGCCTATATGCGCGGCAGGACGCTGTCGGACGCCTTCATCATCCTCGACGAGGCGCAGAACACGACGCAGGAGCAGATGAAGATGTTCCTGACGCGCATGGGCTTCCGCTCCCGGATCGTTGTGACGGGCGATCCCTCGCAGATCGACCTGCCGCGCGGAAAGCGAAGCGGCCTGACCGAGGCAGTCGAGGTGCTCGAGGGGATCGAGGACATTGCCGTCATGCGGCTGACGCATCAGGACGTCGTGCGGCATGAGCTGGTGCAGGCCATCGTGCGCGCCTATGACGCGCATGCGCGCCGCGCAAAGGAGGATTACCACGATGGAAGAGACGCCGAAAACCAGCAGGACATGGATTGACCGCCTGAGCTTGCGTGTCAGGCAGGCGCTGTATGTGGGCGTGACCTATTTCGTGCTGCTCGTGATCTGCATGCTGGCCATTGCGCCGGAGCAGTACGACCTCGCCGTGGGCGACGTCGCGCCCAAGACGATCACGGCCAGCAAGGACATCGTCGACGAGATCACGACGGAGCGGCGCCGCCAGGCAGCGGCGGACGCAGTGTCGCCGGTCTATTACAAGGACGACACGATTGCCGACACCGTCCTTTCGGACATGGAGGCCATCTTCTCCGAGCTGCGCGCCGTGCGCGAGCTGGGCACGCAGATCAGGGCGCTCTGGACGGAGAGCGGCGACAGCTTCACGGAGGACGACTATGAGCAGGCGTCCGGCCTGCTGACGCGCCTGACGCTGAGCAGCTACCAGCTGCGCACGCTGATGAACACGGGGGAGACCGACTTTGAGGCGCTGTACCAGAGCCTGCTCTCCGCGACGCGCACGACCCTCGTCTCCACGATCACCGAGGGCCAGATCAACGACGCCATCAGCAATATCCAGCAGATCGTCGCCTACAACACGCGCACGGATCTGTGGTACAACATCGCTATACCGACCCTGCGCGCCTGCCTGCAGCCCAACATGCTCATCGACCAGGAGGCGACGGAGGAGAACCGCCAAAAGGCGATGGACGCCGTCGAGCCGACGGTCTACAAGCAGGATCAGAACATCGTCGTCAAGGGTGACCGCGTCAGCGCGGAGCAGATCGCCGTGCTCGAATCCCTGGGGCTGCTGCGCGGCAACAGCTTTGACGGCTGGCTCTATGTAGGCGCTGCGGTGGTGCTCGCGCTGATCCTGGGGGCCGTCTTCCTGTTCACCGCGATGTTCGCGCCGGAGCTGTACACGGCGGGCCTGAGCACGCTCGTGCTGCTGATTGCCGGCGTGCTGACGATCATGCTCTCCCTGCTCATCGGGCGCTACATCAGCGTGAGCGCGATGCCCGTCGTGCTGGCGGCGATGCTCGTCGTGAACCTGATGGGCGTCAAGCCCGCGATCGTCATCAACGCCGCCACGGCGCTGCTGATCACCTTCCTGACGGTCAAGGGCACGGGCCTTGTGACCTCGCAGATGCTCAGCGTGCTGCTGATGACCGCCATCGGCGGCACGACGGCGATCTTCCTGCTGCGGCGCAATCCGACGCGCGTGTTTGTGCTGGTGACGGGTCTGATCGTCGGTCTGATCGACGCGGTGGTGCTCGTCTGCATCAGCCTGCTGACCACGAGCGGCGGAAGCAACCTGCTGACCGTCGGCGGCCACGCTGTGCTGGGCGCGTTTGTCTCCGCCGTGCTCTGCGTCGGCCTGCAGCCGATGCTCGAGTCGGCATTCAACCTCGTGACGCCGGGCAAGCTCATCGAGCTGTCCAACCCGAATCAGCCGCTTCTGCGCCGGCTGATGATCGAGACGCCGGGCACCTACCATCACTCGATGGTCGTCGCGAACCTGGCCGAGGCCGCCGCGGAGGCCGTCGGCGCGAACGCGCTGCTCGCGCGCGTCGGCGCGTATTATCACGATATCGGCAAGCTCGTGCGTCCGGTGTACTTCAAGGAAAACCAGATGGGCGAAAACCCGCACGACAAGACCGATCCGCGCGTCTCGACGGCCATTCTGACCGAGCACACGCGCGACGGCGTTGAGCTGGCGAAGAAGCACCATCTGCCCGAGCCGATCATCGACATGATCCGCCAGCATCACGGCGATACGCCGGTCATGTATTTCTATGCCAAGGCGGTCAAGCAGTTGGGCGAGGAGAACGTCGATCTTTCCGAATTCCGGTATGACGGCCCGAAACCGCAGACCTCCGAGGCGGCGATTCTGATGCTCTCCGACACGGTGGAGGCCGCTGTGCGCTCCATTCCGGAGCCGACGCAGGAGAAGATCTCCGCGATGATCCGCAAGCTCGTGCGCGGTAAAATGGAGGACGGCCAGCTGGACGAATGCACGCTGACCTTCCGGGACATCGACAGCATCTGCGCGGCGTTTGAAACCGTGCTCCAGGGCGTTTTCCACGAGCGCATCGAGTATCCGAGCGTCGACCTGCGCCGCGCGCAGAGGCATTCGCAGCAGCGCCAGGCGAAAAACGCCGCGGAGCCGAAACAGGAATCCAAACTGGAGGAAAAGAAGGAGGCGCAGGCCGCAGCAGGCGGCGCGCCGGGAGAGAAAGCATGAGGCTGGAAATTGAGGACGAGCGCGGGCTGCTTTCATCGGAAGACGTCGCGCTGATGCAGCGCTGCGCCGATGCGGCGCAGAGGACGGAGGGCGTGACGGCGCCTGTCAGCGTGTTCGTCGAAATCGTCGGCGACGCGCAGATCCGGGAGATCAACCGCGAGCAGCGGGGTCTTGACCGGGCGACGGACGTGCTCTCGTTTCCGACGGTCAACTATCCCGTCGGTAAAACGGCGGGCTGCTGCGCGGCGCTTCTCAGGCGGGAATACGATCCGGAGACGGATGCCTGCGCGCTGGGCGACATCGTGATCTCGATGGATCACGTCCGCGCCCAGGCGGAGGAATACGGGCACAGCGTCCGCCGTGAGGCGGGCTATCTGCTCACGCATGGCCTGTTTCACCTGATGGGCTATGACCACATGACCGACGCGGACAAGCCCGTAATGCGGGGGATGGAGGAAAAATCCCTCGCGTCCATCGGCCTGACGCGCGAGAAAGAGGAGGAGACGGCTCCATGACGGACAAGGACGAGGAGCTTTTGCAGAAGGCGAGGGACATGAAGCGCTTCGCGTACGTGCCCTATTCGCACTATTGGGTCGGCGCGGCGCTGCGCTCAAAGGATGGCCGCGTGTTCACCGGCTGCAACGTGGAAAACGCGGCATTCGGGAATACCATGTGCGCGGAGCGCACGGCGCTGTTTAAGGCGGTCAGCGAAGGCGCGCGGGAATTCACTGCGATCGCCATCGCGGCGGAGGGCTCCGCACCGTTCCCTTGCGGCGCTTGCCGTCAGTCGCTCTACGAGTTTGCGCCCGAGCTGCGGGTGCTCGTGACCTGGGACGGCAACGTCCGTGAGGCAAAGCTCAGCGAGCTGCTGCCCGAGGGGTTCGGGCCGTCGTCGCTGGAGGCAACCAATTGAGGTAGGACATGAATCAGACAGAAGCAAAATTTCTCTCGGGCTTTGCCGCCATCGTCGGCCGCCCGAACGTCGGCAAATCCACGATGATGAACGCGATGGTCGGCGAGAAGGTCGCCATCGTCAGCAACCGCCCGCAGACGACGCGCAACCGCATCATGGGCGTCGCGACGGACAAGGAATGGCAAATCGTCTTCCTCGACACGCCGGGCCTGCACAAGCCGCGCACGAAGCTGGGGGAGTACATGGTCAAATCGGTCGAGGACGCGATGGACGGCATCGACGTGCTGCTCGTGCTGGTGGACGTCAGCGAGATCGGGCCGCAGGACCGCGCCATCGTCAGCGACATGGCGGGGCGCAGGGTGAAGAAGATCCTCGTGCTCAACAAGACGGACATCGTCGAGGAGGCGCGCACGATGAGCGCCATCGCATCCTTCGCGGACGCAGGCTATGACGCGATCGTCCCCATCAGCGCGCGGACGGGCCGGGGCATGGACGAGCTGAGGCAGCTGATCGTTTCCTACCTGCCGGAGGGGCCGAAGTACTTCCCGGACGACATGATGACCGATCAGCCGGAGCGCGTCATCTGCGCGGAGATCATCCGCGAGAAGGCGCTGCTGCATCTGCGCGACGAGGTGCCGCACGGCATTGGCGTGGAGATGATGGCGATCAACAGGCTCAGCGACAGCCTCACCGAGATTCACGCGACGATCTACTGCGAGCGCGCGAGCCACAAGGGCATCATCATCGGCAAGCAGGGCGCGATGCTGCGCACCATCGGCTCCGAGGCGCGGCGCGACATCGAAAACCTGCTGGGCACGAAGGTCAACCTGCAGCTCTGGGTCAAGATCCGCGAGGACTGGCGCAACCGCATGGACGACCTGCGGACACTGGGCTACGAAAATACCTGAGCATCAAACGGAACGGGAGGCAGCTCTACGTTCCGTTTCTTGTGTTTTGGGGCGTTTTCCTGTATCATGGACGCAGGGAGGCGAAGAAATATGGACGCAGAAAAGACAGGCGCGATGATCCGTGCGCTGCGCATGGAGCAGGGGCTCACGCAGGCCGCTCTGGCGGAGCGCCTGCACGTGACGGACAAGGCTGTCAGCAAATGGGAGCGCGGGCAGGGCTGCCCGGATCTTCCGATGCTGCCGGCGCTGGCAGACGTATTCCAGGTGAGCGTGGAGAGCATTCTTGCGGGGGAGCTCCGAGGGAGCGAACGGAACGGAGGCAACATGAAGAGAATTCGTTTTTACAGTTGCCCGGTGTGCGGCAACGTGATGACGGCGACGGGCGAGGCGGAGATTGCCTGCTGCGGGCGCAGGCTGGAGGCGATGCCCATGCGTCCCTGCGACGAGGCACATACACTCAGGCTGGAGGAAATGGACGGGGAAACCTACGTCTCCCTTGCGCATGAGATGAGCAAGGCGCACCACATCCGCTTCATCGCGCAGGTTGGCTTTGACCGCGTGACGCTCGTGCGGCTGTATCCCGAGCAGGACGCGGAGACGCGCCTGCCGCGCATGGGCCATGGCAGGCTCTACATCGGCTGCAGCCGGGACGGACTGTACTGGCAAAACTTCTGATGCGAAACCATGCAAGTTTTTCCTCTCTTGCGTCGTCTTATGGATAGAACGACGCAGGGGAGGTTTTTGCATGAGGAGAATGCTGGCGGGGCTGCTGGCTGCCGCGCTTTGGCTGGGGCTGGCCGTGGCGATGGCGGAGGGAACGGGCACGCTGACCGATCCGGTTCCCTCGCAGGTGGCGTTTGAGGCGGAATGGCTGTATCCGGATGCCGAAATCGAGGATTACGCGCAGGTGCGCACGCCAGAGGGGACGATGGGCCTGCTGATGCTTCGGGAGGGCGGCGTGCGGCGGCTGGTCGTCTACGACGTGACCGAAATGGAGAACGAGGAAAGGCTGTACATCACAGAGCAGGCGCTGCCGCAGGACGATGGTATCGCGCTGCTGCGCGCCGATGAGGAGGAGCCGGGCTTCATGATGGCTCTCATCGACCCGGAGCACGAGGAATACTGGATGAAGAGCGTCTCCTTCGTCTGGCGGGACGGGGATTTCCACCTGACGGGCTTCATGGACAGGCGCGTGGGCTGCGAAAGCGCCGCTGTCAGCGCGGATCACACGCTGAGGTATCACAGCATCGACCGGGACGAGGAGATTGGAAGCGTACAGGGGATTCTGCTTGACGCGCTGCGCTACACGGACTTTGAGGCACTGCCCAAGACGATGGAGGCAGCGGAGAAAAACGCCGACGTGCCGCCGGGATATTGTTGCTTCCGCGGCGACTGGAACACGCTGTTCGGGAAGAACGTCCGGTTTAACGAGGGGAGGACGTTCCCCGTCCATGAGGGACCGGGCGAGGAATACCCGCGCAGCGGAGAGGGGAAAGGCGCCGTCGGCACAAACGGATGGATTCAGGTCTTTGGGCAATGCAACGGCTGGCTGCTGATTCAGTACCGCATCGATGACACGCGCCTGCGCATCGGCTGGATCGGGGCCTCCGCGCTGCCGCGGGGCGCCCGCGTGCCGGAGCTCATCCTCCACGACGATGAACAGGAGATTGTGCAGGACTGCGCGCTGACGGATGACCCGATGGGCAGCGGCGGGGCGATTCTGCAGCTGAAGCAGGGCACGGCCGTCCGTCACAAGGCCTTTCTGGGCAGGGACTGGGAGC
Organism: Clostridiales bacterium; assembly: GCA_004555535.1. GTDB lineage: Bacteria > Bacillota > Clostridia > Christensenellales > Aristaeellaceae > Ventricola. Next base: position 12,969 of record SFHU01000047.1, on the reverse strand, counting down.
TGGTCGCCGTCACGACGCAGGACGGGCAGACGGTCTGGGGCTTTGTGCCCAGCGAATGCATGACGCACGGCTAAGGAAGGCGGAAAGGAAGGAACGGAATGAAGAGACAGAGGATAGGGCTTGCGCTGGTTCTGCTCATGGTGATGATGGCGGCAGGAGCCTGCGCGAAGGAAAATGTGCTCGGTGCGATGGGCACGGTTGAAGAAGGGTTGCACCCGAGTGAAACGCAGGAGGAAAGCGGCCTGCTGCGCGGCGAACCGGACATTCCGACGATGGATTCTCCCTATGCGCTCAGGGAACAGCAGGCAGTCTTTGAAAGGGGACAGAGTCTTCCGGTATACAGCGGCCCGGGAGAGGACGACGCGCAGGCGGCGGAAGGCAGTGCGAGCGTCAGCACGAACGACTGGATTCAGGTATTCGGCCGATACGAGGGCAGGATCCTGATTCAATACGGCATGGGAACGCGATACAGGATCGGATGGATTGACGCGCAGGCGCTGGCGGAGCCTGAGTGCGTGGAGATGCTGAATCTTCTGAACGACACAGCCCAAATCACCGATCTCGATTGCCCAATGACGGACGACCCGCTGGGAAGCAAGGAGACGGTGGTGATGCTGCCACCCCGAACGTGCGTGGACGTGTGGTCCTATCTGGGCGAGGATTGGGCGTACGTGCGCGCACGGCTCGACGGCCGGGTATACTGGGGCTTTATTCCCTCGATCTATCTCACCTGGGGCTGACAGGCAACCGGTTTGAAAAACAGATCCGAATCCGTATCGGAAGCCGATCAGCACAAACGCACATCAAAAGACCCCCGAACACCAAATGTTCAGGGGCCTTTTGTTATGAAAGATTAACCAACCTTCGCCTTGCAGGCCTCGCAGTCTCCGCCGCAGGCGGCCTCGCGCTCGTCCTGCGCGATGAGCAGCTCCTGCTGCTGGCGCTTGGCGTCCGCGTCGCGGGCAACGGCGAGCATCAGACGGATGCGGTTCTCCTGGTTGACCTTCGTGGCCGAGAGGTCGTAGTCGATGGGCACGATGTTGATGCCGGGATGCACCTGCGTCAGGCGGCGAATCATGCCCTTGCCGCAGATGTGGTTGGGCAGGCAGCCGAACGGCTGCGCGCAGATGATGTTCTCATAGCCGTTTTCGGCGAGCTCGAGCATCTCCGCCGTCAGCAGCCAGCCCTCGCCCATCTTGCAGCCGTAGCCGATGACGTTGCGCACGAGCGTCTTCGTATGCGCGAACGGGGACGGCGGAACAAACGCGGGATGCGCGGCGATGGCGTCAATCAGGATGCGCTCCATGCGCTGCACATAGTGGAGCAGCGCCTTGCAGAAGAAGAGCTTGAGCACATTGCCGCCGTAGAGATGGATGTCCTCGATGCGGTTGTCGATCTTGAAGAGGATGAAGCCCATAACGCCGGGCACCATGAATTCGCAGTCCTGCGTGCGCAGAAAGCGCTCCAGATCGTTGTTGCCCAGCGGTGAATACTTGACGTAGATCTCGCCGACCACGCCCACGCGCGTCTTGATCTCGCGGCTGCGCTCGATGGCGTCAAAGTCCGAGACGATTCTTTGCAGATTGACCTTCATCTCCTTCTGGGAAAGGCCGCGGCCGCGGTTGAACTGCGCGATCAGATCGTCGTTCCAGCGCTCGATGAGCGCGTCGGTCTCACCCGCATGCAGCTCGTAGGGACGGGTCTGGTTGGAGACGTGCATGATGCAGTCGCCATAGATCAGCGAGGCGATGACCTGGCGAATCAGCGGGAGGGTCAGCTTGAAGCCGGAGCTGCTCTCCAGGCCGCTCATATTGATTGAGATGACGGGGATATGCGCAAGGCCGGCCTTCTTGAGCGCCTTGCGCAGCAGATGGATGTAGTTGCTGGCGCGGCAGCCGCCGCCCGTCTGCGTGATGGCGAGGGCGACGCGGTTTAAGTCGTACTTGCCGGAGTGCAGCGCGTCGATGAACTGGCCGATGACCAGCAGCGCGGGCACGCAGGTGTCGTTGTGGACGTATTTGAGGCCCTCGTCCTTGACGCTCTGCCCGCTGTTGTGCAGCACCTCGACGTTGTAGCCATTCAGGCGCAGCACCTTTTCAAGAAGCGAAAAATGGAACTCGAGCATGTTGGGCACGAGGATGGTGTAGCCGGCCTCGCGCATTTCCCGGGTGAATTCGACGTGTTCGCTGGGCATGGAATCACTCCTTTTTGGAAGAGGCAAGCGCCTGCTGCTGCTCGATGGCGGCGAACAGGGAACGCAGGCGGATGCGCACTGCGCCGAGATTCGTGATCTCGTCGATCTTGATCTGCGTGTAGATCTTGCCCCTGGATTCGAGAATCTCGCGCACCTCATCGGTCGTGATGGCGTCGACGCCGCAGCCGAAGGACACCAGCTGAACGAGATTCATGTCCGGCTGGGAGGTGATGTAGCGCGCGCTGGCGTACAGGCGCGAGTGGTAGGTCCACTGGTTGAGCACGCCGACGGGCTCCTTGTGCATGTAGCAGGAGAGGGAATCCTCCGTGACGACCGCCGCGCCAAAGCCGGCGATCAGGCGGTCGATGCCGTGGTTGACCTCGGGATCGACGTGGTACGGGCGGCCGACGAGCACGATGATGCGCCGGCCCTGCGCACGCGCCTGCTCCACCATCTCCTCGCCCTTGCGGCGGATGTCGGTCATGTAGGCGTAGTAGGCCGCGTAGGCGGCGTCACTGGCGCGGCGAACCTCCCTGAGCGTCAGGTCGGGGAAGTGTTTTTTGAGAATCTCGAAGAGCTTTTTGGGGAATTCGTGGCGATGGTCGATGCCGACGTAGTCATGAATGAAATCGATCTCGCGCACGGCGGGCATATTCGCGGAGATGACCTCCGGATAGTAGGCGACGACCGGGCAGTTGTAGTGGTTGTCGCCCAGATGCTCGTCGATGTTGTAGCTCATGCAGGGATAGAAGATGGTTTTAACGCCCTGCGCGATGAGCGCGTCCACATGGCCGTGCATCAGCTTGGCCGGGAAGCAGGCCGTGTCCGACGGGATCGTCGCCTGGCCGGCGATATAGAGCTTTCGGCTGGAGAAGGGGGAGACGACGACGTCAAAGCCCAGCTGGGTCAGAAGCGTATGCCAGAAGGGGAGGAGCTCATACATGTTCAGCCCCAGCGGCAAACCGATCTGCCCGCGCGGAGCGCCCTCGCGCCTGTCCTCCATGATGGCGCGCAGCTTGTCCTGCTTGTAGGCGTAGAGGTTGAGCCCGCTGTCCTGTCGTCCGCCGGAGACGGGCCGGTCGCAGCGGTTGCCGCTGATGAAGCGGCGTCCGCCGCCGAAGGTGTTGACTGTCAGTCGGCAGTGGTTTTCGCACAGGCCGCAGCGCGTCTGCCTGACCTCATGGGCAAAGGAGGCGAGCGCCTCGAGGCTGAGCACCGTGCTCTCGCCCGGATGCAGCGCGCGCTGCGCCTTCGCGTGGAGCGCTGCGCCGTAGGCGCCCATCAATCCGGCGATATCCGGCCGCACGACATCGACGCCCAGCTCGTTTTCAAACGCGCGCAGCACGGCGTCGTTGAGGAACGTGCCACCCTGCACGACGATGTGCGTGCCCAGCTCCTGCGGACCGGAGCAGCGGATGACCTTGTAGAGCGCGTTCTTGACGACGGAGATCGACAGACCGGCGGAGATGTCGGTCACGTCCGCGCCGTCCTTCTGCGCCTGCTTGACGGAGGAATTCATGAACACCGTGCAGCGGGAGCCGAGGTCGACGGGCTTGCGGGAGGCGAGGCCCAACTGCGCAAACTCGGCGATGTCGTAGCCCAGCGCGTTGGCAAAGGTCTGCAGGAAGGAGCCACAGCCGGAGGAACAGGCCTCGTTGAGGAAGATGTTGTCGATGACGCCGTTGTGGATCTTGAAGCACTTGATGTCCTGGCCGCCGATGTCGATGATGAAATCGACGTCAGGCATGAAGGCGCGCGCCGCCGTGAAATGCGCGACGGTTTCCACCAGGCCGAAGTCGACGCCGAAGGCGCTGCGGATCAGATCCTCGCCATAGCCCGTGACAGCGCCTGCGCAGAGCTTCCAGTCGGGATGCTCCGTGCGCAGGTCGGTCAAAAACTGGCGGACATGCGGCACGGGATCGCCGGAATTCGATTGATAGCGCGTCATCAGCAGCTCGCCAGCGTCGGAGACGACGACGGACTTGATCGTCGTGGAGCCGGAGTCGATGCCGACATACACGTCGCCCGAATAGCTTGCCGCGTCGCGGCGGCCGACCTTCGCGCGGGCATGGCGCTCGCGGAAGGCGCGCAGCGCCTCCTCGCTTTCAAACAGCGGGGGCAGGGCGTTGTAGCTCTCCGTGCTGTGGAAGGCGTCGATGGCCTCGATGCATTCGGCGAGCAGCACCGGCTCCGCAGCGTGATGCGCCGCGCCCAGGGCGACAAAGAGCAGGGAATTCTCCGGGCACAGGCCGGTCATGCCGAGCGTCTCGTCAAAGCAGGCGCGCAGCTCGCTCAGGAAGGTCAGCGGGCCGCCGAGATAGACGACGTTGCCCTCGATCGGGCGTCCCTGCGCGAGGCCTGCGATGGTCTGATTGACGACGGCCATGAAGATGGAGCGCGCCACGTCCGCACGCTTGGCGCCCTGGTTGAGCAGGGGCTGCACGTCCGTCTTGGCGAATACGCCGCAGCGGGAGGCGATGGTGTAGGTGCGCTCCGCGTGGCGGGCCTCCTCGTTCATTTCGGCAGGGGAGATGTTCAGCAGCGTCGCCATCTGGTCGATGAACGCGCCGGTGCCGCCCGCGCAGGAGCCGTTCATGCGCACCTCGAGCGTTCCCTTGAGGAAGAGGATTTTGGCGTCCTCGCCGCCCAGCTCGATGATGACGTCCGTGCCCGGCAGCAGCAGATCCGCGGCGACCTTGGTCGCGTAAACCTCCTGCACGAACGGGATGTGCGAGCCGAGCGCCAGGCCCATGCCGGCGGAGCCGGAAATGCTCAGGCAGACGCGCTGACCGTGGATGACGTCATGGTCAAGGGCTGTGAGCAGCTCGCGGGTCTTCTGCGTGATCAGGGAATAGTGCCGGTCGTAGCAGGAATAGACAATTTCGTCCCTGTCATTCAGCACGACGCACTTGATGGTGGTCGAGCCGATGTCCAGGCCGATTCTCAAAAGGTTATCGGGCAACATGGTGATCCTTTCCTGGCGGGCGCAGAGCGCTGCCATCGGGTGTCTCTATGGAAGCCACCGGCGGCATCGCGGGCGGCAGATGATCTGCAAAAAGCAGCTTTCGTCAACATGACATTATAAGCGAAAACCCGCCGACATGCAAGACGGGATTCCAAAACAGTCAATCCGGGTATGGCAAAAGGAGGGGATTTGTGCGTTCCGGCGTGATTTTTTCTGAACATCCGCCTGAATTCCAAGGCGGCGCTTGAAGATCACGGCGTTTTCTGCTATAATTTCAAGATGGTTGATTGTGCAGATACTCTGCAACCGGAAAGGGCGACACGATGGGCAGACTTGAGGCTTACGATAAGACGCTTGACTATTCCTACGCGCCGGGCATCTTTCCGGCGACGGAATGCCTGAAAAACGCCCCCGGGCGCTGCCTGCGCCTGCTGCTCTCCAGCCAGAGCGAGCGCAGCGAGGGCGCAGCCCGGCTGCGCGAGGCGGCTGCGGCGGCCGGTATCCGCGCGGAGATCGCAGACCGGGCGCTGGAGCGCATTTCCAAAAAGGAGAACTGCTTCGCCGCGATGGTCTATCGCAAGGAGGAGGGCGTCTTTGAGGAGGGCGCGCCGCATGTTGTGCTGCATCATCCCAGCGACAGCGGGAACATGGGCACGATCCTGCGCACAGCGCTGGGCTTTGGCCTGACGAATATCGCGATCATCCGCCCGGCGGTCGATTCCGACGATCCGCGCGTGACGCGCGCGTCGATGGGCGCGGCATTCTCCCTGCACGTCCGCCACTTTGACACGTTTGAGGCGTATCGGAGCGAGTTTCCACAAAGGCAGCTCTTTCCGTTCATGCTCACCGGCGCCGTGCCGCTGGAGGAGGCTGTCCGCCGCGTGAGCGGGCCGTTCTCGCTCGTCTTCGGCAACGAGGCGAGCGGATTGCCGGATGAATTCGCGGGGTACGGCATCAGCACGCTGATTCCGCACAGCGGCAGGATTGATTCGCTCAATCTCGCCATCGCGGCGGGCATCGGCATGTATGCGTTTACGAGAGGGGAATCCGCGGCACGCATCGCCGCAGGCCCAAAGGAGGAAATCAAGTGAAAATAGTCGTGGATGCGATGGGCGGCGATTTCGCGCCCAAGGTCAATGTGGACGGCGCGATCGACGCGCTGCGCGAATTTGACGACGTGAGCATCATTCTGGTCGGCCCGCAGCAGCAGGTTGAGGAGACGATCGGCGCGTATGCCGATCAGCGGGCGCTTGAGGGCGTTCGGGAGCGGCTGACCGTCGTGGACGCGCCGGAGGTCATCACCACCGAGGAGCACCCCGTCATGGCGCTGCGCCGCAAGAAGAACTCGACCTTCGTCGTGGGCATGGATCTCGTGCGCCGCAAGGAGGCCGAGGCGTTCGTCTCCGCTGGCTCGACCGGCGCGCTGATGGCGGGCGCGATGTTCAAGATCGGCCGCATTAAGGGCATCGACAGGCCTGCGCTGGCGACGCTGCTGCCCGTGCCCGGCCGTCCGCTGCTGATGGTCGACGCCGGCGCAAACGTCGACTGCAAGCCCTCCTGGATCGTGCAGTTCGCGATGATGGGCAGCGCGTACATGAACCGCGTGATGAACCTCGAGAAGCCGCAGGTTGGCCTGCTCAACATCGGCGTCGAGGCGGCCAAGGGCAACGAGCAGGTGCAGCAGACCTACGCGCTGATGGAAAAGCCGCAGCCGTTTGAATTCTGCGGCAACATCGAGGCGCGCGACGCGCTGGCGGGCAAGTGCGACGTGTTGGCGACGGACGGCTTTGCGGGCAACGTGCTGCTCAAGAACACCGAGGGCGCGATTTCGATGCTCTTCTCGCTCCTCAAGGAGGGGCTGATGGGCAGCACCAAGGGCAAGGTCGCCGCGCTGCTGGCCAAGGACACGTTCAAGACGCTCAAGAAGAGCTTTGACGCCACGGAGATCGGCGGCGCGCCGCTGCTGGGCGTCGAGGGCGCCGTCATCAAGGCGCACGGCAATTCGAACGCGCGCGCGATCTTCTGCGCGATCCGCCAGGCGAAGCAGGTGGTCGACGGCGGCGTGGTCGAGGTCATCCGCGAGGAGGTCGCCCGGCTGAGCACCGGTGCGCCGGAGGAGGAAAAGGCCTGAAGCGGGCAGGAAGAGGGAGAGCCCCCTTTCGCATACAAGCAACCCCAAAACCGATGAATAAAGGAGGACAAACCTATGGTCATGGATAAGCTCAGGACGATGGTCGCCGAGCAGCTGGGCGTCTCGGAGGACGAGGTCAAGCCGGAGGCGCGGCTCAAGGAGGATCTCAAGGCGGACAGCGCGTCCATCATGATGCTGGTCATGGACGTGGAGACGGAGTTTGGCATCGAGGTGGCCGACGACGCCATCGAGAAGGTCAAGACGGTCGCGGACATGGCGGCCTATATCGAAGAGAAGATGTGAGCGGGTTCGCCGCCCGGCCATCAGCCGGGCGGCGGCCTTTCCGTCCATTTCACTTCGCGCGGGCGGGCGCCGGGCGCGAAGCGAAATGGACGGCCAAATGAGGAGAAGGTCATGAATTATCATTTGCTGGAGCAGACAATCGGCCACACCTTTGCCGATCGCGCGCTGCTCGATCTGGCGATGACGCATCCGTCCTACGCGCTCTCCCACAGGTGTCAGGACAACCAGCGGCTCGAGTTTCTGGGCGACGCCGTGCTGGAGCTGTGCGTCAGCCGCGTGTTGTATCAGAAATACCCCAGGCTGCGCGAGGGCCAGCTCACGCGCAGGCGCGCCGCGCTCGTGTGCGAGGCGAACCTCGCGCGGGCGGCCAGGGACTTTGGCTTGGGCAGCTTTCTCAAGCTCGACCGGGGCGAGGAGGTTGTCGGAGGACGGGAAAACCCCTCGATTCTCGCCGACACGATGGAGGCGGTGATCGCCGCCGTCTACTTGGATGCAGGGCTTGAGGAGGCCGCCGCGCTGATCGACCGCGCGATGGGTACCTATGAGGGCGGCGTGCAGGCGGACAGGGACGCCAAGAGCGCCCTGCAGGAGACCCTTCAGGCGCTGGGCGAGGAGACGCCGACCTATGAGATCATCGGGCAGGACGGCCCGCCGCATGCCCGCGTGTTTACGGCGCGCGTGCTTCGCGCGGACGGCACGGAGCTCGGGCGCGGCCAGGGCGCGCGCAAGCAGCGCGCCGAGGAGGCGGCCGCGCAGATGGCGATGGATCGCCTGAACAGCAAGTAAGGCCATTTGGCTGAACAGCCGGAACAAGGGGAAAGGAGTCGCTCAGGTGCGGCTGAAAAGACTGGAAATCTATGGCTTCAAGTCGTTCGCGGACAGGACGGTGGTCGTCTTTGACAACGGCATCACCGGCATCGTCGGCCCGAACGGCAGCGGCAAATCGAACCTCTCCGACGCCGTGCGCTGGGTGCTCGGCGAGCAGAGCGCCAAGGCGCTGCGCGGCGGCAGGATGGAGGACGTCATCTTCAACGGCACGCAGAAGCGCAAGCGGCTGGGCTATTGCGAGGTCTCGCTCGTCTTTGACAACGAGGACCATGCGCTGCCGGTCGACTTTGCCGAGGTGATGATCACCCGCCGCGTTTACCGCAGCGGCGAGGGCGAATACTACATCAACAAGGCGGCCTGCCGCCTCAAGGATATCATCGAGCTGTTCCGCGACACGGGCGTGGGCAAGGAGGGCTATTCGATCATCGGCCAGGGCCGCATCGACGAGATCCTCTCCCAAAAGAGCGAGGACAGGCGCGGCGTCTTTGAGGAGGCGGCCGGCATTGTCAAATACCGCGCGCGCAAGGAGGAGAGCGAAAAGCGCCTGGCGAACATGCGCGACAACCTCTCGCGCGTGGAGGACATCATCGCCGAGCTGGAGAGCCAGCTCGAGCCGCTGGCCAAGGCGAGCGAGACGGCGCGGCGCTATCTCGCGCTGCGCGACGAGCTGCGCACGCTGGAGTGCTCGGCGTTCGTGCTGCGCAGCGACAGGGCGAAGGAACGCATCGCCGACGCGGAGCAGATGCTCACGGGCCTTCGGGACGCGATTGCCGAGGAGGAGCGCCGCGCGAGCGAGCTTTCCGCGGCGCGCGACCAGGCGAGCGACGCGGCCCAGGCACTGGAGGGTGAGGTCTCCGCGGCGCACGACGCCGTGCTGGAGCTGACGCGTGAGAAGGAGGCCCGGGAGGGCGAGCTGGGCGTGCTGCGCGCGGAGATTTCGCGCATGGAGAAGGACGTACTCTCCCTCAGCCAGGACGAGGACATCAAGCGCGAGCGCAGCAAGGTGCTCGAGGGCGAAATCGCCCAGTGCAGCGCGGACACGCTGCGCACAAAGGGCGAGCTGACGGAGCTGGGCCGCAGTATCGCGCAGAAGGAGCGCGAGCTGGCCGACGCACAGGAGGAGGCCCGCAGGGCCGAAGAGGAGCTCGAGGCGCACAAGAGCGCGATCATCGAGGCCGTCAACCGCCTCAGCGACGTGCGCACGAGCGAGGCGCGTCTGTCCACCATGCGCAAGGAGCTCGAGCGCCGCAGCGAGGAGGCCGAGAGCCAGCGTGAGGAGCTTGCGATCATCGCGCAGCGCCTGCAGCAGCAGGTGGACGACGCGGGCGCAGAGCTCGAGGAAGCGAAGAAGCAGGAGGCCGAATGCGCCAGGGCCGAGGAGGCCATCGAGGCGCAGATTCAGGAGACGGGCCGGAAGATCGCTGTCATCCAGAGCGCGATCAGCGAGGCCAGCGGCCAGAAGCAGGCGGCGGAAAGCCGTCTGCGCGTGCTGAGGGAGATGGAGCGCGACTACGCCGGCTATCAGCAGGCCGTCAAGCAGGTGCTGCTGCATGCGCGCGGCAACGCGGGCGTCCACGGCGTGGTCGCCTCGCTGATGCGCGTGCCCAAGGAGCTGGAGCGCGCCGTCGAGGCCGTGCTGGGCGGCGCACTGCAAAACGTCGTGACGAGCGACGAATATGTCGCGCGCGACATGATCGCCTATCTGCGCCAGAACAAGCTGGGCCGCGCGACCTTCCTGCCGCTGACGACGATCAGCGGGCGCACACTGAATGCGCAGGAGCGCCAGCTGCTTTCGATGCCCGGCTGCGTGGGTTTGGCCAGCGAGCTGGTCGGCTTTGAGCCGCAGTACCGCGGCATTGTCGAGAATCTGCTCGGCCGCACGGTCGTCGCGCAGAATCTCGACGCGGGCATCGAGATCATGCGCCGGGGCCACCACGCCTTCCGCCTGGTGACGCTGGAGGGCGATGTCATGCACTCCGGCGGCTCGATGACGGGCGGCAGTTCGGCGTCGCGGATGACGAGCCTGCTCTCGCGCGAGCGTGAGATCAAGGAGCATGAGGCGCTGACGAAAAAGCTCGCGGAGCAGCTGGCGAACTATGAGGCCCGGCTCCAGAAGGGCGAGGCCGTCCGCCAGGGACTCAAGGAGCGGCGCACGCAGGCCTTTGACGACCTGCATCAGGCGCAGATCGACGTCTCCATCGCCAGTGAGCGCGTGCGCACCGCGAGTCAGCAGTGCGAGAGCCATGCCCAGCAGCAGGAGCGCTGCGAGCTGCTCCGCGCGCAGATCGCCGAAAACCTCGCGCAGATCGACGCGCAGCTCGCCGGCGCGCGCGACACGCAGGAGGGCGAGCAGAAGAACAGCGACGAGATGAACCGCCGCACGGGCGAGCTCAGCGACGCGCTCTATGCCAAACGCGAGGCGCTGGACGCGCTGCGCGAGCAGACGCAGAGCCTGCGGCTGACCATGACGGCCAGGGAGCGCGACCTGAACGCGCTGACGCAGGACGCGGCAAGAATGCGCCGCGAGAGCGACGAGATCGCCGCGCAGATCGGCCAGGCGCAGGAAAACCGCGAGCAGCTGACGCTTCGCCACCAGGCGAGCACGCAGCAGCTCGCGCAGGACGAGCGCGAAAGCGCGGCCTGCGCCGTGCGCCTGCAGGAGGCCGGAGAGGCGCTGCAGAGCGCGCAGAGCCGCCGCAACGAGGCGCAGGAGAACGTGCGCAGCTTGACGCAGGAGATCGACGCGCTGCGCGAGACGCTCGCCCAGGATCAGGACAAGTGCCACAAGGCGGAGATGGTGCTCAGCCGCACGCAGAGCGAGCTTGCCCAGATGCAGCAGCGCATCTGGGAGGAATATGAGCTGACCTATGCCGGCGCAAGGGACTATCTGACCGAGCCGTTTGACCTGGCGGCCAGCGACAGGCGCACGGGCGATATCCGCCGCGAGATCCGCGCGATGGGCCCGGTCAACGTCACGGCCGTGGAGGATTACCGCGCCTGCCGCGAGCGCTATGACGAGCTGACCGGCCAGCGCGACGACCTGCTCAAGGCGCAGGACGATCTGCAGGGCATCATCAGCGCGCTGCAGAAGCAGATGGAGCGGCAGTTCATGGAGAACTTCCGCCTGATGCAGCAATACCTCTCCGAGACGTTCGTCAAGCTCTTCGGCGGCGGACAGGCGGAGCTGCGGCTGATGGACGAAAACGACGTGCTGGGCTGCGGCATCGAGATCGTCGCGCAGCCGCCGGGCAAGAAGCTGCAGCTGCTCTCGCTGCTCTCGGGCGGCGAGCGCGCGCTGACGGCCATCGCGATTCTCTTCGCGATGCTGCGCCTGAAGCCGACGCCGTTCTGCTTCCTCGACGAGATCGAGGCGGCGCTGGACGACGGCAATATCTCGACCTTCGCCGACTATCTGCGGGACTTCTCGAAGGACACGCAGTTTGTCGTCGTCACGCACAGAAAGGGCACGATGGAGCGCTGCGACAGCCTCTACGGCGTCGCGATGGAGGAGAAGGGCGTCTCGAAGATGCTGAGCGTCGAGCTCAAGGACGTCGGCGAGGACGCGATGCAATAACCGGACAGACAAGGAGGAGCACGATGGCTTTCTTTGGATTTGGAAAAAAGAAGGAGCAGGAGGCGCAGGAGGCCGTTCAGGCACAGGCTCCTGCGCAGGAGAGCGCGCCCGCGGGCGAGGAGGACGAGGCGAAAAAGGGCCTCTTTTCGCGCCTGTGGCAGGGGCTTTCCAAGACGAGGACGAACGTCTCCGGCCGCGTCGACGAGCTCATCGAGGCGACCGAGGAGATCGACGACGACTTTTATGAGGATCTCGTGGACATCCTGATCATGAGCGATATGGGTGTGCGCACGAGCGACAAGGTCATCGAGGAGCTCAAGCGCCGCGTTGCGGAGCAGAGGATCACGGACGCGCGCAAGGCGCGGGAAATCCTCAAGCAGATCCTCAAGGAAATGATGAACAAGCCGCGCAAGCCGCTCAAGTGGCCGATGGTCATGCTGGTGGTCGGCGTCAACGGCGTGGGCAAGACGACGACCATCGGCAAGCTCGCGCTGCGCTTCAAGGACGCGCGCCACAGCGTCGTGCTCGCGGCGGCGGATACGTTCCGCGCGGCGGCGGCGGATCAGCTTGAAATCTGGGCGGAGCGGGCCAAGGTGCCGCTGGTTCGCCATGCGGAGGGCGCGGACCCTGCCGCGGTCGTCTTTGACGGCATCCAGAAGGCAAAATCCGCCGAGGCCGATCTGCTGATCGTCGATACTGCCGGACGGCTGCACAACAAGAAGAACCTGATGGAGGAGCTGCGCAAGATCTCCCGCATCATCACGCGGGAATACGCCGAGGCCGAGGTGCGCACGCTGCTGGTGATCGACGCGACGACCGGGCAGAACGGTCTGGCGCAGGCGCGCGAATTCTCCGAGGTGGCCGACGTCTCCGGCATCGTGCTCACCAAGCTCGACGGCACGGCGAAGGGCGGCATCGCGGTGGCGATCATGGAGGAGCTGGGCCTGCCCGTGCTCTACATCGGCGTGGGCGAG
>SFHU01000046.1 GCA_004555535.1 Clostridiales bacterium | reverse complement strand
ACACTCAAAAAATTGAAAAAGAAAAACTTTAAATTTCCAAATTTCTTGGAATTATAAGGTCTTGTTTGAGTCTGCCAAAAAGCGACCCAATTCCCACCATTTCAACCAATCTGAAGCAAACCGGCGTGCCGCCGGCAGAAAATCAAACCCCTTGAGGAGGTATTGGATATGCCCAGCAAGTACAGCGGCGTCCTTCCCAGGCCCGAGCATCCTCGTCCCGATTTCATGCGCGATACGTTCTGCAACCTGAACGGCGTATGGCAGTTTGCCTTTGACGACGGGAATGCCGGTCTGCGCGAGGGCTGGTACAGGCCCGGCAAGGCGCTGCCGCTTGAGATCACCGTCCCCTTCGCCTATCAGACAAAGCTCAGCGGCCTCGGCCCGACGGACGAGATCCATCCCGTGATCTGGTACCGCCGCAGCTTTACGGTGCCGCAGGAGATGCAGGGCCGGCGCGTGCTGCTGCGCTTCGGCGCGGTCGACTTTTCCTGCACCGTCTATGTCAACGGCGAGCAGGTCGGCGAGCACAGGGGCGGCTATACCCCCTTTGCCATCGACATCACGAACGCGCTGACGGAGGGCGAAAACGACCTCTGCCTGCGCGTGCAGGACGATCCGGACTGCACCCAGCCCCGCGGCAAGCAGTACTGGGAGCGCGGGCTGATGGGCTGCTGGTATACGCCGGTCTCCGGCATCTGGCAGACGGTCTATCTGGAGGCCGTGGGCGACTACGCCATGCGCTATATTCACGTCACGCCGGATGTCGACCGCCACATGTTCACCGCCGAGATCGCGCTTGACAGGCAGCCGCGCGAGGCGCTTGAGCTCGAGCTGACCGTCTCCTTCGAGGGGCGTGTCCGCCAGAGCGTGCGCGTCAGCGCGCAGGACCGCATCCTCCGCGTGCCGGTGGAGATGATCGTGCGCGGCGCGCTCGACCCGCTGGAGCTCTGGGCTCCCGGGCATCCCGCGCTGTACGACCTGCGCGTGCGCCTGCTGCGCGGCGGCGAGCAGATTGACCAGGTCGACACCTACTTCGGCATGCGCAAGGTCGAGGTGCGCGAGGGCCGCGTCTATCTCAACAACTGCCCGATCTATCAGAAGCTGATCCTCGACCAGGGCTACTGGCCGGATTCCCTGATCACGCCGCCCAGCGACGAGGCGATCCGGCTCGACCTGCAGTACACGCTCGACTTCGGCTACAACGGCGCGCGCAAGCACCAGAAGCTCGAGGATCCGCGCTATTACTACTGGGCCGACAGGATGGGTGTGCTCGTCTGGGGTGAGCTGCCCAGCCCGTATGACTTCTCGGATGACACCGTCGCCAACCTGGCCGAGACGATGCTGGGCTTTATCGAGCGCGACTTCAATCACCCCTCCATCATCACCTGGGTGCCGCTCAACGAGAGCTGGGGCGTCAGACAGATCTACACGGACAGGCGCCAGCAGGCGACCGGCAGGATGCTCTACCACATGACCAAGGCCGCCGACGGAACGCGCCTGTGCTCCGCCAACGACGGCTGGGAGCAGGTGACGACCGACATCTGCGCGCTGCACGACTACGCGGCAGAGAAATCCGTCATCGCCGATCACTTCGCCGACAGGAGGACCGTCGAGACCCACGCCTGCGACTGGCGCCCCTGCTACGCCGACAGCGAGACGCCCACCGGCAAAGAGGCCTTCATGGTCACCGAATACGGCGGTATCGCCTTCATGAACATCGGCATTCAGGGCGAGATGGGCGGCATGCAGACCTGGGGCTACCACGACAAGGTCACGGATGAGGAGGCGTTCTTCGCGCGCTTCAAGGGTGTGACCGACGGCGTGCGCGAGATCCCCTACTGCCAGGGCTACTGCTACACGCAGCTCACCGACGTCATGCAGGAGATCAACGGCCTGCTGACCCCGGACAGAAAGCCCAAGATGGATGTGGCGCGCGTGCGCGCGGTGAATCAGAACCCCCTCGGAAAGACGAATCAACTCATCTGACCGGTACCGGAGAGATGAATGAAGCAATTTACCGTCCAAGGACGGTAAAAAATAAAAGGAGGTAACCCCCACATGAAAAAGACACTGGCAATCGTGCTGTCCCTGATGATGCTCTTTGCGGCGTCCTCCGCAATGGCGGTTGTCGAGATCGACTACTGGTCCGTCTTCACCGGCGGTGACGGCGCGGTCATGCAGAGCATGGTCGATGCGTTCAACGCCTCGCAGGACGAGGTCCACGTCACCCACACGCCGATGACGGCCGACGATCTCTATCAGAAGATCCCGCTGACCGTGCAGACCGGCACGAGCGTTCCGGATGTCGCGATCGTGCACATCGAGCGCATCCCGAACTTCGTGGACAAGGAAATGCTCTATTCCTATGACATGGACCTGATTGCGCAGGCCGGCATCGTGCCCGAGAACTACAACCAGGCCGCGTGGGAGCGCACCGACATCGACGGCGAGCACTACGGCATCCCGCTGGACGTGCACGGCTACATCACCTACATCAACAAGGACCTGTTTGATCAGTACGACCTCAACGAGTTCGTCGAGGACGGCTACATCACCTTCGACGAGATCCGCGCGCTGGGCGACAAGGCGCGTGCCAACGGCTACACCGGCCAGATCTTCGACCTGGGCTGGATGCGCGCTCAGATGCTGGGCTACTATGCGCAGCTCTCCGAGGGCCACAAGCTGACCGACGACGGCGTGGCCATCTCCCTGGATGAGGAAGCCATGAAGACCGCGATGGAGACCATGAAGTCCCTGTATGAGGACGGCTACACCACGCAGAAGACCGACGACTATTCCTCCATGTTCTACGGCGGCGAGCTCCTCGTCTGGTCCGAGGGCATCTGGATGAAGGCCGCTGTCGTGGACGCGGGCGTCAACTTTGAGATGTATCCGGCCGTCTGCTACAGCCCCGAGACCTGCAAGGAGTGGATGTCCTCCCACAACTTTGTGCAGTTTGCTGACGAGAACCGCACCGAGGAAGAGGACCTGGCCGTGGCCAAGTTCATCAACTTCATGGGCGAGAACTCCCTGACCTGGGCCAGGGACGCGGGCCAGGTTCCGGCGCACGTCTCCCTGAACGCGGTTGAGGAGTATTCCTCCATGCCGCAGGCGTTCCTCTCCGATCCGGAGCGCGTGGACGAGCTCGCCATCTACTACTACCTGCACTGGGGCCTGTTCGACACGGCGTTCAGCCGCGTCGGCTGGGACTTCGTGGACGGCACCATCTCCATCGATGACGCGATTGCTCAGGTCGAGCAGGAGGTCACCGACGCGATCGCCGCTCAGTAATCGCCTTAACCTGACATGCTGCGGGCAGGGGGAGCTTTCCCCCTGCCCTGCGCGCAGCAGGGAGCTTTTCTGCGCCGCGGGCGCATAACGCTTGAGGAAAAGAGGTGTCGGAATGACACGTTCCCGGATCGCCGCGCTGCTCGCGCTGGCGTTTATCGTCCTTTTCTGTTTTTCCGGCGTCACAGCGACGACGACCATCGATGAAACGCAGGCCGTCATCCAGATGAGCATGCCCAAACTGCTCTTCTCGCTGTCCAGCGCCAGCATTCTTCTGATTCCGCTCGCTCTTTGCGCGATGATCGCGGCCGTGATCGCGCTCGCGCAGAACGAGCGAAACGTCGGCATGCTCTTTGCAGGCATCGGCTTTGTCTCCTTCGCGCTTTTCATGGTGTTCTTTGCACGGGAAAAGGTCAATTCCGCCCTGTATACGCCCATCAGCGAGATGCTCAAGGAGCTGGGCGTCAAATTCAAGAAGCGCGACGTCAAGCAGATCGAGGTCGCTTACAACGCAGTCACCTATCTGACGCTCCTTTGCGCGGCCGGCGCGACGGCGCTGTCCATCCCCTCCTTTGGCAGAGAGAGCCGCCAGCTGCTCAAACGGGACCTGCTGCCCTATGCCTATATCGGGCCGCATCTGTTCTTCTTCATCATCTTCTTCGTCACCCCGGCGATCTACGGCATCTATGCCGCGTTCACCAAGTGGGATCTGTTCAACGAGCCCGTCTTCACGGGGCTTGAAAACTTCAAGACGCTGCTGTTTGACTCGAGCAATACCTACTACAAGCAGCTGCGCAACGGTCTTGCGAATACCTTTAAATTTGTGATTTTCAGTGTGCCCTTCTGCATCATCCTGCCGCTGTCCCTGGCGCTGGCGCTCAACGCGCGGCCCAAGGGCAACAAGTTCTTCCAGGCGCTGTACTATCTGCCCAGCCTGATGTCCATCTCGACCGTCACGCTGACCTGGCGCTATGTGTTCAACGTGCAGTACGGCATCATCAACAAGTTCTTCGGCGTGCAGGCCAACTTCTTCCTGCCGCCATATACGTGGGTCATGCTCGTCGTCGTCACGGTCTGGTGGTGTACGGGCGGAACGATGGTCATCTATCAAAGCGCGCTGGCCTCTGTGCCGCAGGATCAATACGAGGCGGCGGCCGTCGACGGCGCGAACTCCATCCAGCGCTTCCTGCATGTCACGCTGCCCAATATGCGCTATCCGCTGATGTACACGCTGGTGACCTCGGTGGTCGCGCAGTTCAATATCTACGGTCAGCCGGATATCCTCGTCGGCTTCAGCAACGCCGAGGCCAACGCGGTGCTCCTGCAATACATCTATGAGAACTCCGTCAAGAAGCAGGTGGCCGGCATGTCCTCTGCGATGGCGGTCATCCTTGGCCTGTGCATCATGGTCGTCACGTTCATCCAGATGCGCATGATGGTCAGGAACAACCAGGATTGAGAGGAGGAACGAATATGGCAAAGAACAAACAGGGCAAGCTGATCGCGTTCCTCTTCCTGCTGATTCTGGGCATCTGCTGGTTTGAGCCGATCGTCTGGCTGATCACGAACTCGTTCAAGTTCGACGCGGACTTCATCACCTCGTTCGCCAACATCAAGGGCCCGCTCGACTACCTGACCCGCCTGATCCCCAGGAGCTGGACGGTCTCCAACTACACGGAGCTCTTCTTCGGCGGCGAAAACGTCAACACGAACGCCAACATCACGCGGATGTTCCAGAATTCCTTCATCGTCTCCATCACGGTGACGGTCGGCGTCGTGTTCATCACGTCGCTGTCGGCCTACGCCTATGAGCGCCTGAACTTCAAGGGCGGCAACAAGATCTTCTGGACGCTGATGTACATCAGCATGTTCCCCAACGTCGTCGCCATCCTGCCGCAGTTCCGCATCGCCAACGCGCTGGGCTGGGTCAACAACCTCAACGCGCTCATCTGGCCAAGCATGGCCGGCGTGTTCAACATCTTCCTGATCCGCAATTTCATGAAGGGCATCCCCAAGGCGCTCGACGAGGCCGCGACCATCGACGGCGCGAGCAGCTTCCAGGTCTACACGAAGATCATCCTGCCGTCCATCGCGCCGGTCATGATCGTCGTCGGCCTGTTCGCCTTCAACGGCGCCTGGAACGACTATCTCTGGCCGCGCATCGTCATGACCGACGTCAACAACCAGACGCTGACTGCCGGACTTCGCCTGCTGATGGGCCAGTACGAGCAGCGTTGGGCGCACATGATCGCCTCGTGCCTCGTGTCGATGCTGCCGCCGTTCCTGCTCTATCTCTTCGCGCAGAAGTACTTCCTGCAGGGCATCTCCGTGCAGGCGGGCGTCAAGGGATAAGGCGTGCTTCACAATTTCATGCCTGAGGACTGCTTCGCCCGCCCTTTCCCGCGCCGCGGGAAGGCGGGGACGGCGGTCCTCTTTACTCTGAAAGTCCCTCTGCAAAGCTCCGGCCTCGACCGCAAAGCAGCGGGGCTTTCATCACTTGGTCGGAAATGCAACCGGCATCATGCCGGTTTTGATTGAAGAAAGGGGGAGAAAGCTTGAAAAGGGATCCCGCCGTCGATATCGCCCGCGGGCTGCCCGTCCTGCTGCGCGGCGGCGCTGCTGCTGACGCTCTGGTTTGTTTCCCGCCTCGCCGGCAGAGGAAAACCGGCGGCGGCATCGAATAAAGAATAAGGGATAACGTGCGAATGCCGTCCGTTCTCCCGAACGGACGAGCTTATACGATCAGAAGGAGAGAAGACCCATGATTACGAAAAGGCCCTTTGGCGCGCTGCCGGACGGCACGCCGGTCACCGAATACACGATGAAGAACGCCTCCGGCGCGTCCGTGAGCGTGATCGATTACGGCGGCATCGTCCGCAGCATCCTCGTGCCCGACCGCGAGGGCGCGCTGGCTGACGTCGCGCTGGGCTTTGACACGCTTGAGCCCTACCTCGGCGACCACGGCTGCATGGGCGACACGGTCGGCCGCTACGGCAACCGCATCGCGGCGGGCCGCTTCACGCTGGACGGGCAGACCTATCAGCTTGCGCTCAACAACGGCGAAAACCACCTGCACGGCGGCTTTGAGGGCTTCAGCCGCAAGATGTGGGCGATTGAGCCCAAAGAGGGCGAGGGGCAGGACAGCCTGCGCATGCACTACGTCAGCCCCGACGGCGAGGAGAACTACCCCGGCACGCTCGACGTCTTCGTCACCTATACCTGGGACGACGCCTGCAGCCTGTCCATCCGCTATCAGGCGACCACGGACAAGCCGACGCTGTGCAACCTGACGAACCACACCTATTTCAACCTCGGCGGCCACGACCACGGCACCGTCGCCGACCACGCGCTGATGATTGACAGCGACGTGATCACGCCCGTGCGCGAGGGCCTGATCCCGACCGGCGGCTACATGCCCGTCGCGGGCACGCCGTTTGACATGCGCAAGGGCCTGCTGCTGGGCGCGGGGCTGCTGCACACGGCGAGCTGCCCGCAGATGGCGCTGGCCGGCGGCTATGACCATAACTTCGTCCTGCGCTCCGGCGAGGCGATGGCGCTTGCGGCGACGCTGATCTGCGCGCAGACCGGCCGCGTGATGGACGTGATCACCGATCAGCCGGGCGTGCAGCTGTACACCGCCTCGATGACCGACATTGGCGGCGGCAAGGGCGGCGCGCACTATGGCCGTTACAGCGCGCTCTGCCTGGAGACGCAGCACTTCCCGGACGCGCCGAACAACCCGCAGTTCACCGGCACGACCGTGCTGCGCCCGGGCGAGCTCTACGACACGACGACCATTTACGCCTTCCGCACGGAGGCGTGAGGCGGCGCACAGCGGACAGAGGAGGAGCAAAGCGATGAGGGAGGAGATTCCGCAGTTTCTGCGCGAGGAGCTGCTTCGCCAGTACGGCGAGGCGGACGCGGAGCGCATCGCGCAGGGCTATGCCGCCCGTCGCGTGACGACGCTGCGCGTCAACCGGCTCAAGGCCGAGCCGCAGGCCGTGCGCGACGCGCTGAGGGAGGCGGGTCTTCAGGCGCAGACCGTGCCCTGGAGCGGGGACGCGCTCGTGCTTGAGGATGCGCACGAGGAGGCCGTGACGGCGCTGCCGCTCTACGAGCGGGGCGAGATCTATTTGCAGAGCCTGTCCTCGATGATTCCGCCGCTGCTGCTGGGCGCGCAGCCGGAGGAGAATATCCTCGACATGGCCGCCGCGCCGGGCGGCAAGACGACGCAGATCGCCGCGATGACGGGCAACCGCGCGATGATCACGGCCTGTGAGCGCAACGCCGCGCGCGCCGAAAAGCTGCGCTTCAACCTCGCGCGTCAGGGCGCCACGCGCGTCTCCGTCATGAACATCGACGCGCGCCAGCTCGACGATCTCTTCGCCTTTGACCGCATCCTGCTGGACGCGCCCTGCTCCGGCAGCGGCACCGTGCAGCTGCACGAGCGCTCCCGCGCGCGCTTTGACAGGGAGACGCTCGCCCGCGTGACCAAAACGCAGGAGGCGCTGCTTGCAAAGGCGCTGCGCCTGCTCAGGCCCGGGCACGAGATGATCTATTCGACCTGCTCCGTGCTCGATCAGGAGAACGGCGACATGGTGCGCCGCGCCGCCGCGCGCATGGGGGCGGAGGTCGTCCCGCTGGAGCTGACCGGCTTTGAGGACGTGCCGCGCCTTCCGGTCAGCGTGCCGGGCACGCTGTGCGTCTGCCCGGACGCGCGCTACGAGGGCTTCTTCGTGGCGAAGCTGCGCAGGAAGAAAAAATGAGGTGATTGCATGCAGCTTGAAACGCAGCGCCTGCTTCTGCGCCCCTTTACGGAGGCGGATGCGGAGGACCTTTACCGCTATGCCAGCGATCCCGAGGTCGTGCGCGCGCTGCACACCGAGCACATCAACCGCCTGACCCGCGCGCGCTGGGAGGCGCTTTTTCGGGGAGAAGGCGCGCGCTGAACCGGCATAGGGCCAAAAAGACGGCCCGCGTCTGGCTTGACAGAGGCGGGCCGAAGGCGTACAATGTAGACAGGCAGGAGGCCGTTTGCTTGCGGCCTCTCCCCTAATGGGTTAAGGGTAAAGAACCGCCGTGCAGTTGTAGCTGCGCGGCGGTTCGCATTTATCTGTCGTTTCTTCTGCTTGCCATGATGAGCAAGGTGAGAATCGTCAGAAAGATCATGATCATCTCATAATCAGACATACGACCATCCTCCCTTCTTCAGTACGCGCTTGAAGGGAGAAACCACCGGCAGCACCTGCCTGTCTACATGGAAATAGAATACCACACGATGCGGCTTCAAGGCAAGAAGGATTCACGGCCGCGGCGCGGCCTCCCGCGCGTTTTCCCGCTTGACAAGGGGCGGCAAACCCGCTACAATAATATGCAAATCGCACATCGCTTTTTAGAAAGGCAATGACGGAACAAAGACGCGAAATCTGACCCTCAGAGAGCCGGCGCCCGGTGCGAGCCGGCGGCAGATGAGCGGGATAACTCACTCCTGAGCCGCCCGTGTGACAAGCGCGGGACGAACTGCCGCGTTAAGGCACAGAGGGTTTCCGCGCCGCAGCTGCGTGCCCGGACGGAGACTGAATCAGGGTGGTACAGTGTGGCAATCCAGGCCTCGCCCCTGCGAAAAGCAGGTGCGAGGTCTTTTCTTATCCTCCGGAGACGGTCGGAGAGGTACCCACTTGAGCAAAGGGAGGAAAACGACAATGGGCATGACCATGACACAGAAGATCCTCGCGCGCGCCGCGGGGGTCGAAAGCTGCCGCGCCGGCGAGCTGCTCATGTGCAAGCTGAACCTTGTGCTGGGCAACGACATCACCGCGCCCGTGGCGATCAATGAGTTTGAGAAGATGGGCGCGACGAAGGTGTTCGACCCGGCGAAGATCGCGCTGGTGCCGGATCACTTCGTCCCCAACAAGGACATCAAGTCCGCGACGATGGCCAAGCAGATGCGCGAATTCGCGCGCGCGCAGAAGATCGTCAACTACTTCGAGGTCGGCCGCGTGGGCATCGAGCATGCGCTGCTGCCGGAGCAGGGCCTCGTCGCACCGGGCGAGGTCATCATCGGCGCGGACAGCCACACCTGCACCTACGGCGCGGTCGGCGCGTTCTCCACGGGCGTCGGCTCCACGGACATGGCCGTGGGCATGGCGACCGGCGAATGCTGGTTCAAGGTGCCGGAAGCGATCAAGGTCGTGCTCAAGGGCAAGCTGAAGCCCTGGGTCAGCGGCAAGGACGTCATCCTCCACCTGATCGGCGAGATCGGCGTGGACGGCGCGCTGTATCAGTCCCTCGAGTTCACCGGCGAGGGCGTGAAGGAAATCAGCATGGATGGCCGCCTGACCATCGCGAACATGGCCATCGAGGCCGGCGCGAAGAACGGCATCTTCCCGGTCGACGATGTCTGCCGCGCGTATCTCGCGGAGCGCGTCTCCCGCGAGTGGACGGCCTTTGAGCCGGACGAGGACGCGGAGTACAGCCGCGTCGTGACCATCGATCTGGATCAGCTCGACCTGACCGTCTCCCTGCCGCATCTGCCGGAGAACACGAAGCCCGCGCGCGAATGCGCCGACAAGACGATCGACCAGGTCGTCATCGGCAGCTGCACCAACGGCCGCATCAGCGACATGCGCGTCGCCGCGCAGATCCTCAAGGGACACAAGGTCAATGAGAACGTCCGCTGCATCGTCATCCCCGGCACGCAGCAGGTCGTCAAGAGCTGTCTCGCCGAGGGCCTCGTCGACATCTTCATCGACGCCGGCGCGATCTTCACGATGCCGACCTGCGGCCCCTGCCTGGGCGGCTTCTGCGGCGTTCTGGCCGACGGCGAGCGCGCCGTCTCCACGACCAACCGCAACTTCGTCGGCCGCATGGGCCACACCGGCAGTGAGGTCATTCTTTCCAGCCCGGCCGTCGCGGCTGCTTCCGCGATTCTGGGCCGCGTTGCGACGCCCGAGGAGGTGCTTTAAGCCATGAAGGTTCAGTCTACCGTCATCAAGTACGGCGATCACGTCGACACCGACGTCATCATCCCCGCCCGCTACCTCAACACCACCGATCCCGCCGAGCTGGCCTCCCACTGCATGGAGGACCTGGACAGCGGCTTCAAAAAGAAGCTCGAGGCGAGCAAGATCATCGTCGCGGGCCGCAACTTCGGCTGCGGCTCCTCCCGTGAGCATGCGCCCATCGCTATCAAGGCCAGCGGCGTGCAGCTCGTCATCGCGGACAGCTTCGCACGCATCTTCTACCGCAATTCCATTGACATCGGCTTGGCGATCGTCGAGTGCCCCGCCGCCGCGGCGGCCATCCGCGAGGGCGACGAGGTCGCTGTCGATCTGGACACCGGCAGAATTGACGACATCACCACGGGCGAGACGTTCACCGCCGCGCCCTTCCCGCCGTTCATTCAGGAGATCATCCGAAGCGGCGGCATCGCTGCGGTCGTGCGCAAGAGGATGGAGGCGTGAGCATGCAGGCAAACATCGTCACCCTGCCGGGCGATTACATCGGCCCGGAGATCATCGCGCAGGCCGTCAAGGTGCTTCAGGCTGTTGCGGTCCAATACGGCCATACCTTCCATTTTGACGAGCGCAGGCTCGGCGGCGCCTCCATCGACGAATTCGGCGTGCCGCTGACCGAGGAGACCCTCGCGGCCTGCAACGCGGCGGACGCCGTGCTCATGGGCAGCGTCGGCGGCCCGAAGTGGGACGGCGTGGAGGCCTCCCGCCGCCCGGAGAAGGGCCTGCTTGCCCTGCGCAAGGGCATGCAGGTGTTCGCCAACCTGCGCCCCTGCACGATCCATCCGCAGCTGGCCGGCGCCTGCCCGCTGCGCCCGGACATCATCAGCGAGCCGATCGACATCATGATCCTGCGCGAGCTGACGGGCGACATCTACTTCGGCAAGCGCTGGCGCAGCGAGGACCGCAAGGCCGCGACTGACGAGATGGCCTATTCCGAGATGGAGGTCGAGCGCCTGGCGCGCATCGGCTTTGAGATGGCGAAGAAGCGCCGCGGCAAGCTCTGCTCGGTGGACAAGGCGAATGTGCTCGAATGCTCCCGCCTCTGGCGCGAGACCGTCGCGAAGGTCGCAAAGGACTATCCCGAGGTCGAGGTCAGCTACATGTACGTCGACAACGCCGCGATGCAGCTCATCCTGCGCCCGAGCCAGTTCGACGTCATGATCACCGGTAACCTCTTCGGCGACATCCTTTCCGACGAGAGCGCCGCCATCGCCGGCAGCCTGGGCATGATGCCCTCCGCGAGCCTGGGCAGCGGCACGCGCGGATTGTATGAACCGATCCACGGCTCCGCGCCCGACATCGCCGGCCGGGACATCGCCAACCCGCTGGGGACGATCCTCTCCGGCGCGCTGCTGCTGCGCCACAGCCTGGGCCTGGAGGATGAGGCGAGGGCCATCGAGAGGGCCGTGGAGCAGGTGCTCGACGAGGGCTACCGCACGGGCGACATCTTCTCCGAGGGCTGCACAAGGGTCGGCTGCACGCAGATGGGCGACCTCGTCGCCGCGCGCATCTGAGCGATGAAGGAGAGCGCGGCGCATCCAGCGTGGGAGGAGTACGGGCTCAGCCGCACCGAATGCGCGATCGTCGATGCATTCTGGTCGCTTCTGGAGGAGAAGCCCTACGGCAGCATCACCGTCCGGGACATCGTCAGCCGCTGCCGCATCCATCGCAACACCTTCTATTATCACTTTCAGGACGTCCCCGCCCTGCTGGATATGACCCTGCGCATCTGGGCGGATTCCCTCGTCGGCCAGGCGCGGTTTGACACGGCGGCGGACTGTGTGCTCCCCGTCGCGCGCTGCGCGATGGAGCAGCGGCGCGTGCTCGACCACATCTACCGCTCCGAGCGCCGCGACGAGTTCGTCGCGCTGATTGAGCGCACCAATCGCTATATCGTCACGCGGCACATCGAGGCCGCGACGCGGGGGCTGCGCATCTCGCAGCAGGACAAGGCGCTGCTCATCCTCTACTACAAGAGCACGTTTCAGGGCGTCGTGCTCGACTGGCTCAACGCCGACATGGCCTATGACCTGGTCGACACCGCCGCGAGGCTGTGCACCCTGCTGGACGGCACGGGGCGAAACGCCGTGCTGCGCCTGCTCGACGGAAAGACGGAATGACGGCGGGAGCGCTTTTGGCGCTCCCGTCTTTGCTTTGCCCCTTGACAGCGGCAGGACGGATGACTATAATGAACATTGTTCATATTGGAGGGATGCGGATGAATCCGGGCGTCACGTCCAGGGAGGCGATCCTTGAGGTCTGCCGCCGGCTCGTTGCCGAGCGCGGCCTTTCGTCGTTGAGCATGCGCGCTGTCGCTGCGGACTGCGGCATCGCCCTGGGCACGCTGTACAACTACTTTGCCGACAAGGACGAGCTGCTCATCGCCACCGTGGAGAGCATCTGGCGGGAGATCTTCCGCCTGGACGCCGACAGGGCGGCGGACTGCGCGTTTCCTGTGGTCATCGAGGGGCTGTTTGCGCGCGTGCAAACGAGCGCGGCGCAGTATCCCGGCTTTCTGACAGGGCATGCCGTCGCCATCGCCAAGGCGAAGCGGGGCGAGGCCCGCAGCGCGATGGATCAGGCCTTTGCGCAGATGAAGGCCGGCCTGCTCGCGGCGCTGCATGCGGATCCCCGGGTTGCGCACGATGCCTTTGACGGCGTGCTCAGCGAGGCGGCGTTCGTCGATTTCGTGCTGGACAACCTGCTGGTGCAGCTCATCCGGCGCGCGCCGGACTGCGCTGTGCTGACCGGGATCGTGCGCAGGGTGATCTACCGCTGAGGCTCCCGCCCGCGGGGCGGGCTTTTTTCCGGTTCAACATGAACAAGGTTCATAAAGGGAGGGGTTTCATGCAGGCAATCTTTGAAACGCTGTTTGACATCGTCTATCTCGTCGGCGTCATCACGCTCGGCGTGCTGATGCTGCGCGGCAGCTGCGGGCGCAGGCAGTTCCGGCTCTACGGCGCGATGGCCGTGACGCTGGGCTGCGGCGACGCATTCCACCTTGTGCCCCGGGCCGTCGCGCTGTGCACGACGGGGCTGGAGCAGTATACGGCGGCGCTGGGCATCGGCAAGCTGGTCACGTCCATCACGATGACGGCCTTCTACGTGCTGCTGTACTACGTCTGGCGCTCGCGCTATGAGGTGAAGGGGCGCAGGGAGCTGACGGTAGCCGTCTGGGTGCTCGCGCTCAGCCGCGCCGCGCTGTGCCTCATGCCGCAGAACGCCTGGACGAGCGCGCATCCGCCGCTCTCCTGGGGCATCTGGCGCAATATCCCGTTCACGCTGCTCGGCGCGCTGGTCGTCGCGCTGTTTTACCGCAGCGCGAAGGAGAAGCGGGACGGCGACTTCCGCTGGCTGTGGCTGACCGTGGTCGTGAGCTTCGCCTGCTATATTCCGGTCGTGCTGTTTGCGGACAGCGTCCCGGCGGTGGGCATGCTGATGATCCCCAAGACGTGCGCCTACGTCTGCACCGTGTGGATCGGCTACCGCGCAATGAAGCGGGCGCAGTGAGCGCCCTGCCGGCGAAGCCATTGGATGAAAAAGCGGGACTTCCCTCGGAGAGACGGCATCGCCGTCCCGGGAGAGTCCCGCTTTTTTGGGTTTTCCAAAGGAATTTACGTCCCGGGGGCATCCAGCCCCAGCGCGTGGCGCAGATAGCCCCGATAGCCCTGCGCGACGCTCCAGGCGTCATAGCCCTCGCCGCGAAGCAGCTGCGCGTATTCGTCGCTCGTTTCGCCGGTGTAGCAGAGCAGGTAGAGCGGCCTGTCCTTCGGCAGGCGAAGCGCCTCGACGCCCTCCTCCTGAATCGTCCGCGCCATCGTCTCCCACCACAGGGAGACGGCGCCCGGGCAGGAGCTGCGCCGGCTGTCCTCCTCCCTGCGCAGGTCGATGATCAGCTTGTCCCGCGTGTCCGCCGCCATCTGCGCGGCGGTCTTCTGATAGTCCTCCATGGTCATCCTCCTCAGCTTTTGCCGCGCCCATGATACACCCGCCGCGCCGCGGTGTCAATGCGCGCGCCGCGTTGGAGTTTTTCCAAAAGATGCCGCCGCGCGCAAAAGCTGTCAGGTTTCGCGCGTCTAAAGGGATAAAGGGACAGAGGCCCGGCGGCAAGGCGCGCCGGAGCAGGCACACAGAGGAGGAACCGGCATGTTTGGCATCCGCGCAGAGGATCTTTCCCGGCTCTTTGAGCCGCCGAAGAGGCGGCAGCGTGAGCGTCCGGTCCCGGGCAGCACGACGCAGACGCTGCGCGCGCTCACCGATCTCGGGGAGAGCGTCGCCTCGGGCGTGCATGTCATCTACGCGTCCGTGCGGATCTACCTGTGCGTGACGATGGAGCCCACGCCGGAGGCGCTTGAGGCGCAGGCGGAGCGCGACCGGCGCACGGCGGCGGGGATGTTTGCGGTCGACCGCAACTGGAGCGCGGCGGAGGTCAACGCTCGCTGGGGCCGCCGCGCCGTGTTGACCGACGGCGAGGGCAACGTGCTCAGCGAGGCGATGGCCGGGGCGCGGGGCATGACCGACGCCGGCGCGCGGGAGGTGTTCTTCGAGTTCAACGCGATGGGCGTCTATCCTGAGCGGATGTACCTGCGCAGCGGGGAGACGCGGCTGCGGGTACGGTAGGGCTGCTGCCAAAGACCCGCCCGGGGCCCTGCCCCCGGACCCGCAAGGGGGGTGAACCCCTTGACCCCGCTTTGCTTCGCGCGAACGCAAGCGGCTCAGAAGAGGCCCGTGATCACGCCGTCATCGGTCACGTCGATATTGACTGCCGCCGGCACCTTCGGCAGGCCCGGCATCGTCATGATGTCGCCGGCGAGCGCGACGACGAAGCCCGCGCCCGCGCTGACGCGCACCTGGCGGATCGTGAGGGTGAAGCCTTCCGGCGCGCCGAGCTTCTTGGGATCGTCGGAGAAGGAATACTGCGTCTTGGCGATGCACACGGGCATGCTCCCGCAGCCCTCGTCGGTCAGCTGCCGGATCGTCTTCATCGCGGCGGGGGCGAAGGAGACGTCCCTGGCGCCATAGATGCGCGTGGCGACGGCGCGGATCTTGTCCGCCAGCGGCAGCTCGTCCGGATAGGTGAAGGAGAACTTCTCCGGCTCCGCCTGCGCCAGCTCGTCGAGCACCAGGCGCGCCAGCTCGCGGCCGCCCTCGCCGCCCTTCGCCCAGACCTCGCAGAGCGCGACCTTCGCGCCCGTCTCGGCAGCGGCGCGGCGCACGAGCTCGATCTCCGCGTCGGTGTCGCTGGTGAAGCGGTTGAGCGCGACGACCGGGCGCAGGCCCCAGACCTCGCGGATATTGCGCAGGTGGCGGCGCAGGTTCGCGAGGCCGCGCTCCAGTGCCTCCAGGTTCTCCGTGCCCAGATCGGCCTTGGCGACGCCGCCGTGGCTCTTGAGCGCGCGCACGGTCGCCACCAGCACGACGGCGCCGGGCGTCAGCCCCGCCATGCGGCACTTGATGTCGATGAACTTCTCCGCGCCCAGATCCGCGCCGAAGCCGGCCTCCGTCACGACGACGTCCGCCAGGCGCAGCGCGGTCTTCGTCGCGATGACCGTGTTGCAGCCGTGGGCGATGTTGGCGAACGGGCCGCCGTGGACGAACGCGGGCGTGCCGATCAGCGTCTGCACGAGGTTCGGGCGCAGCGCGTCGCGCAGCAGCGCCGCGACGGCGCCCTGGGCGTGGATGTCGCCCGCGGTCACGGGCCTGTCGTCGTAGGTGCGCGCGACGACGATGCGCGCGATGCGCGCCTTGAGGTCGGCGATGGAGGAGGCGAGGCAGAGCGTCGCCATGATCTCGCTGGCGGTGGTGATGTCAAAGCCGTCCTCGCGCGGGGTGCCGTTGGCCTTGCCGCCCAGGCCATCCAGGATATTGCGCAGCTGCCGGTCGTTCATGTCCATGCAGCGCTTCCAGGTCACGCGGCGCGGATCGATCGAAAGCGGGTTGCCCTGCTGGATGCTGTTGTCCACCATCGCGGCGAGCAGGTTGTTGGCCGCAGTGATGGCGTGCATGTCGCCGGTAAAGTGGAGGTTGATGTCCTCCATCGGGATGACCTGCGCATAGCCGCCGCCGGTCGCGCCGCCCTTCACGCCGAAGACAGGGCCCAGGGACGGCTCGCGCAGCGCGAGGCAGACGTTCTGGCCCTCCAGATTGAGCGCGTCGGCCAGGCCGATGGAGACGGTCGTCTTGCCCTCGCCCGCGGGGGTCGGGTTGATCGCCGTCACCAGCACGAGCTTGCCCTTCGCCGGGCGATCCTGCAGGGCGAGATAGTCGACCTTGGCCTTGTAGCGGCCATAGTGCTCCAGCAGCTCGCTGGGAATCCCGGCGCGCGCGGCAATCTCATCGATGGGCTTGGGGGTACACGCCTGCGCGATTTCGATATCGCTTCTCATGAATCAAGAAACCTCCTTCATCCGGTGGCCTGAAAAAAGGGCGCACCGATTGCTCAGTGCGCCCAGACGGTCGGCATAATAGCGCTTTCGCGCCGCGATACTTCCCTGTGGTTTCTCCACTTCCGTCAGTCATACCGCTTGTGGCGTTAGCATAGCACAAACGCCGCGGATCGTCAAGAGGTGAAAACCCGTGGTTTACCAGGTGCGGGAGGCCATCGCGCGGAACTGCGCCACGGTGGTGGTGTGGGAGTTCAGGCCGCCGTCGACGGTCATGATCTGGCCGGTCACATAGGTGCTCTCGTCGGAGCCGAGGTAGACGCACAGGTAGCCGATATCCTCCGGGCAGCCATAGCGGTTGACCATGATGTTGCTCAGGAAGATGTCCTTGAGGGCCTGCGGCACATGCGCCTCGTTCTGCGGGGTCACGATGAGGCCCGGACGGACGCAGTTGCAGCGGATGTTGCTCTTGCCGTATTGGAGGGCGACGGACTGGGTCAGCATGTCGACGCCGGCCTTGGCGCAGGCATAGGCGGTGGAGCCGAGGTCACCGGCGCAGGAGGCCATGGAGCCGATGTTGACGATGGAGCCGCCGTTGTTCTTCTGCATGTAGGGCAGCGCGCACTTGGTGGTGTAGAAGGTGCCGCGCATGTCGCTCTGGAAGATGGCGTCCCACATCTCGATGGTCAACTCGTCCACGCGGCCGTCCTTGAGCGCGACGTTGGCGGCGTTGTTGACCAGGATGTCGATCTTGCCGTACTTCTCGACGGTATCCGCCATGAGGGCCTCGATGCTGGACGGATCGGTGATGTCCATGAAGTGGTAGCTGGCCTCGCCGCCCGCCTTGACGATCTCGTCGACGACGGCCTGGCCCTTCTCCGCGCGGCGGCCGCAGATGACGACCTTCGCGCCCTCGGCCGCGTACAGCTTGGCGATGCCGATGCCGATGCCGCTGGTGGAGCCGGTAACGATGGCCACTTTGTCCTTGAGTCTGTTCATGGGAAACTCCTCCTTAATCGTATGGTCATATTGTCTATCGCATGCTTCCATAGGGGGCGGCTATCGCAGCCCCTTTTGCTCAGTATAGCAAAACTGCACAGGGAAATCAAGCCAAATTCAAAGGAAAAAACGGCGGCTTGCAACTTTTTTCACAAAGATGGGCGCTGTGACGGGTGCAAATTCAAAGATGGCATTGAAATTCTGTCTCCTTCGTGGTAAGATAGGGCAATACCTTCCCCGAAAATGGTTGTTCTGCGCTTCCATCCTGCAATTTCGGGAAAGCGTCAAAGAAGAGGAGGCTGTTCACATGGATCGCGTGTTCAATTTTGCGCCGGGCCCGTCGATGCTGCCGCTGCCCGTGCTTGAGCAGGTGCAGCGGGAGCTGCTTTGCTACGGAAATACCGGCATGTCCGTCATGGAGATGAGCCATCGCTCCAAGATGTATCTGGAGATCTTTGACAAGGCGGTCGCCGACCTCAAGGACGTCATGGGCGTCCCGGAGGGCTACAAGGTCATGTTCCTCCAGGGCGGCGCGACAGCGATGTTCGCCGCCGTGGCGATGAACCTCATGGACGGCGGCAAGGCCGACTATGTCGATTCCGGCAACTTCGCCCACAACGCGCTCGTAGAGGCGAAGAAGTACGGCGAGGTCGCCGTCGCCGGCTCCTCCCGCGAGGACGGCTACAGCTACATTCCGGACTATACGCTCTCCCCGGACGCGAAGTATGTCCACATCACGACGAACAACACCATCTACGGCACCCGCTGGGACCACATCCCGCAGACGAACGGCGTGCCGCTGGTCGCCGACATGTCCTCCAACATCCTCTCAGAGGTCTACGACGTCAGCAAATTCGGCGTCATCTACGCCGGCGCACAGAAGAACGTCGCCCCCGCGGGCGTCGTCATCCTGATCGTGCGCGAGGATCTGCTGGGCCATGAGCTGCCCATCACGCCGAAGGTCATGAGCTTTCAGAAGATGGCCGATGCGGACAGCATGCTCAACACGCCCAACTGCTTCGGCATCTACGTCGCCGGGCTGACCTTCCAGTGGATCAAGGCGCAGGGCGGCGTCGCGGCGCTTGAAAAGGTCAACATCGAGAAGGCGAAGCTGCTCTATGATTTCCTCGACGAGAGCAGGCTCTTCAGGGGCACGGCCCGCGCAAAGGACCGCAGCCGCATGAACGTGACCTTCGTCACCGGCGACGCCGACAAGGACGCGCTCTTTGTCAAGGAGGCAGCGGCGCAGGGCCTGGTGAACCTCAAGGGCCACCGCATCGTCGGCGGCATGCGCGCGAGCATCTACAACGCCATGCCCATCGAGGGCGTTGAGAAGCTCGTCGCCTTCATGAAGGATTTCGAGGCGAAAAACGCCTGAGAAAGGACGGCCCGTCATGGCTTATCAGATCAAGACCCTCAACGCGATTTCCTCCGCGATCTATACCCAGCTCGGCGAGCAGTACAGCGTCAGCGACGACGCGCAGGCGCCGGACGCGATTCTCGTGCGCTCCGCCTCGATGCATGAGACGCCCATCCCCGAGAGCGTGCTGAGCATCGCGCGCGCCGGCGCGGGCTACAACAACATCCCTGTCGACGCCTGCTCCGAGCGTGGCATCTGCGTCTTCAACACGCCGGGCGCGAATGCCAACGCCGTGTGCGAGATGGTGCTGTGCGGCCTGCTGCTCTCCTGCCGCGACGTCGTGGGCGGCATCGAGTGGGCGCGCACGCTCAAGGGCCAGGGCGACCAGGTGGAAAAGGCCGTCGAGAAGGGCAAGAAGGCCTTCGTCGGCCCGGAGCTGCGCGGCAAGACGCTGGGCGTCATCGGCCTGGGCGCCATCGGCGTGCTGGTGGCCAACGCCGCG
>SFHU01000045.1 GCA_004555535.1 Clostridiales bacterium | reverse complement strand
CATTTATTTTTCGACGCGGAGTTGATATAATCCTGTTGAAAAAAGAAAGATGTGATTTGTTCAACTTGACAAAGCATTTCTCCAGAATCGAACGATTTATCCAAGAAATCTGCATCGCTTTTGTCTTTCCCGGCCGGGAGACATCACGATAGACGCTACCAGGCGAAGAACACAAGAACGACACATTGTACGCCTGGGCTGTGCTCCCGTACGATGACCGCAACGGTACTGCGGACGACGGCGAGCGCTGCTCCATCTACAACGGCCTGGGCTGGGCGGCTTCCGCGACGGCCAAGAACCCCGACGCCTGCTGGAGCCTGATCGAGTGGTTCTCCAGCGAGGCGATGCAGCTCAAGCAGGCCGAGCTGGGCGTGACGATGGCCGGCTACGTGGGCGCGTCCGACGCGTTCTCCGGCGCGTTCCCGGGCATGAACATCGACGCGTTCCTCAAGATGGAGTCCGAGGGGACGCTGGTCTTCCGCCCGTATTCCAAGTACACCACCCGCTGGGCGGATCAGTACCAGAAGGGACTGGTGCCGGCCTGGAACGATCCGAGCCAGATGAACGGTATCCTTGATAAGCTGGCGGCGGACATGAACGCGCTGCTCAAGCAGGAGTAAACCGGCATGATGCCGGTTGCATTTCCGACCCAGTGATGCAAGTCCCATTGCTTTGAGGCTGAGGCCGAAGCTTTGCAGAGGGACTTACAGAGCAATATCCCCGGCGCCGCGGGCAGGGCGTCCTGCCCGCGGATTTCAACAAAGGAGGGATTTGGATGGCTGCAAAACAGGCGACGCGGCCTCTTAAAAAGGGAATGAGCAAGGCACAGAAGAACGAGGCCAAATGGGGGCTGATCTTCGTGCTGCCGACGATGATCGGCCTGCTGGTGCTCAATTTCTACCCGATTCTCTACACGATCTATCAGTCCTTTTTCAAGACGGGCGACTTTGGCCGCGGCAACGTGTTCGTGGGCCTTGACAACTATGTCAATGTCCTGTCCGGCAGCGAGTTCTGGGGCAGTCTGGTCAACACGTTCAAGTACGCGATCATCGAGGTGCCCTTCTCCATCACCATCGCGCTGGTGCTGGCGGTGCTGCTCAACCGCAAGATGATTTTCCGCAGCGGCTACCGCACGATCTTCTTCCTGCCGATGGTCGCCGCGCCCGCGGCGGTCGCCATGGTCTGGAAGTTCATGTACAACCAGAAGTTCGGCCTGCTCAACAACCTGCTGGGCACCGATATCGGCTGGATCTCCGATCCGAAGATCGCGTGGATTTCCATCGCCGTCATCGGCGTGTGGTCGATCCTCGGCTACAACATGATTCTCTTCCTCGGCGGCCTGCAGGAAATCCCGCACGACTACTATGAGGCGGCGGACATCGACGGCGCGACGGGCATCCGCCAGTTCTTCACCGTCACCATCCCGCTGCTGAGCCCGACGATCTTCTTTGTGCTGCAGACGCGTATCATCGGCGCGCTTCAGGTGTTCGATCTGCCCTTCATGGTCATGGACAATTCGAACCAGGCGCTGCCCTCGGTGCAGTCCGTCGTGTATGTGTTCTATCAGTATGCGTTCACCTACAACAACCGCGGCTACGGCGCGGCGATCGTGGTGTGCATGCTGGTGGTCATTCTCGCGCTGACGAAGCTTTTGCAGGCGTCCGAGAAGAAGTGGGTCTTCTACAATTAAGGAGGGATTGACATGCTCGACAGCTTTGTTATGAGGCAGCGCATCACGCGGGTCGTGATTCACATCCTCCTGATTCTCGCGTCCATCACGATGATCGTTCCCTTCGCGTGGATGTTCCTGACGGCGTTCAAGACGCTCTCGGAATCCACGGCGATCAATCCGTTTGTCATCTTCCCCAGCTCGTGGAAGCTGGATAATTTCGTGACCGTCTGGAAGAGCTACAACTTCCTCTACCTGTACAGGAACACGCTTCTGATGATCTTCTTCCGCGTGGTCTGCGCCGTGCTGACGGCGACCATGGCAGGCTATGCCTTCGGCCGCCTGAACTTCCCCGGCAAGAACTTCCTGTTCTCGCTCGTGCTCATCCAGATGATGGTGCCCTCGCAGATCTTCATCATCCCGCAGTACATCATGGTTTCCAAGATGAAGATGCTCAACACCGTCTTCGCGCTGGTCTTCCCCGGCATGGTGACGGCCTTCGGCACGCTGCTGCTCAAGCAGGCGTACCAGAGCCTGCCCAAGGACATGGAGGAGGCGGCCAACATCGACGGCTGCAGCATCTTCCAGCGCTTCCTGCTGATCATGGCGCCGCTCACCCGCAGCGCGATGGTCTCCCTGTCCATCTTCACGGCGGTCTTCGCCTTCAAGGACCTGATGTGGCCGATGATCGTCTGCTCCAACGCCACGAGCACGACGCTCTCCTCCAACTTCCCGGAGCTGATGGCGGCGGCGCTGATGGCCTGCCTGCCGATGATCATCATCTACCTCATCTTCCAGAAGCAGTTTATCGAGGGCATTGCCACCTCCGGCGGCAAGCTGTAAACTGCGCTTTCTACGCCCCCTTATTCCGGGACGGGCTGACGGCGCTCAGTCGATGGCCCGTCCCTTTTTTAAACCCGACATCAACCCTCATGCTTTTGATAGCCCCTAAAGGGAGGGAAACGATATGAGCATCATTTACAGCGAGAAGGACAGAACCCTGACGCTTCACACCGCCAACACCACCTATCAGATGCAGATCGGCGGCATCGGCCACCTCAAGCATCTCTACTACGGACGACGCGTGGACAGCGCCTGCATGGACGGCCTGTATCCGCCGGTGAACTACGGCTTCTCCCCGGATTACTACGACTTCCGTCTGGAGCGCGGCATCTCGCCGGATGTGCTGCCGCAGGAATACACCGGCTGCAACACGGGCGATTTCCGCCTCGCCACCATCGAGGTCAAGGCCGAGAGCGGCGCCTACGGCGCGGATTTCCTCTACGAGAGCCACGAAATCCGCGAGGGCAAGTACGCCGTGGCGGGCATGCCCTCCGCATTCGCGCGCGGGGACGAGGCGCAGACGCTGAGCGTCATCCTGCGCGACCCGGTGACGGGCCTCAAGCTCGAGCTGCTCTACGGCGTGTATGAGCGGCAGGACGTGATCACCCGCGCGGCACGCCTGACCAACGAGGGCGGCGAGCGCCTGACGCTGCAGCGCGTCATGACGCTGTGCCTGGACATGCCCGCGGGACACTGGGATCTGCTGCACTTCCATGGACGCCACGAGATGGAGCGCCAGATGGAGCGCATGCCGCTCACCAGCGGCATCCGCACGCTTTCCACCCGGCGCGGCGCGTCAAGCCACGTCCACAACCCGTTCGTCATCCTCGCCGCACCGGAGGCGACGGAGACGAGCGGCGATTGCTTCGCCGTGATGCAGGTGTATTCCGGCAGTCACCGCACGGATATGGAGGTCGATTCCCGGGGCATGACCCGCGTGACTGCCGGCATCAACGACGAGCTCTTTGCCTGGCAGCTCGCGCCGGGGGAGACCTTCCACACGCCGGAGGCGATCCTCGCCTTCACCCACGAGGGCATCGGCAGCCTTTCCCGCCGCTATCACCGCTTCATCCTCGGGAACATCATCCGCAGTCAATACGCCTTCATGCAGCGCCCCGTGCTCATCAACAACTGGGAGGCGACCTACTTCGACTTCAACAGCGAGAAGATCGTGGGCATCGCCCGGCAGGCCGCGGCGCTGGGTATGGACATGATGGTGCTTGACGACGGCTGGTTTGGCGGGCGCGTCAAGGACGACAACGCCGGTCTGGGCGACTGGGTGGTCAACGAGCAGAAGCTCGGCGGTACGCTGAACGACCTGATCGACCGTGTCCACGCGCTGGGGCTGCGCTTTGGACTGTGGATTGAGCCGGAGATGGTCAATGAGGATTCCGATCTCTATCGTGCCCACCCGGACTGGGCGTACACGCTGCCGGGCCGCAAGCCTGCGATGGGCCGCAACCAGCTCGTGCTCGATCTCTCCCGCGCGGAGGTGGTCGATTACCTGACCGAAAGCCTGACACGTCTGCTGCGCGAGCATCCCATCGATTATATCAAGTGGGACATGAACCGCAACATCAGCGACGTGTACAGCCACGGCTGCGCGCCGGAGCGCCAGGGCGAGATCCTGCACCGCTACATGCTGGGCCTGTATACGCTGCTCGAGCGCATCACCACGGCCTTCCCGGACGTGCTCTTTGAGGGCTGTGCAGGCGGCGGCGGCCGCTTTGACGCGGGCATGATGGCCTACTTCCCGCAGATCTGGTGCTCGGACGATACGGACGCCGTCGAGCGCCTGACCATCCAGCACGGCACGTCCTTCGGCTATCCGATCTCCACCGTCGGCGCGCACGTTTCCGCCTGCCCGAATCACCAGACCGGGCGCACTGTGCCGCTGTGGACGCGCGCCATCGTCGCCATGAACGGCACGTTCGGCTACGAGCTGGACCCCAGCAAGCTCACCGATGCGGAGCGGGACGAGATCCGCGAGCAGATTGCCTGCTTCAAGCGCCACAGGGATCTCATTGCGGGCGGCGACTACTATCGCCTGAACGATCCGCAGCACAACGACTTCGGCGCGTGGCAGTATGCCGCGTCGGATGGCAGCGAGGCGCTGCTGGGCTTTGTGCAGCCGCGCGTGCGCACCAATGCCGCGCCCATCTGCCTGCGCCTGTGCGGGCTTGACGGGCAGGCAACGTACCGCGTGGACGACTTCCGCGTCTCCTGCCACAAGGATACCGTGTGGAACAGAAGGGTCAACGACATGACGGGCGCTACGTTCACCGGCGCGCAGCTGATGTATGCGGGCCTTGCACTGCCCCGCCTGCTGGGCGACTGCCCGGCGCTGCTGCTTCACTTCGTGCGCGTGTAACAGGAGAGAGAAGCATGGACAGGATTGCCGCGTGGGTGAGGACTGAGCGCGCCAAGCTGCGGGGCATGAGCCTGCGCGGCAAGCTCTCCTACATCGTCACCTACTACTGGGTGCAGCTGGCCCTGATTGCCTTTGCGCTGGCATTCGGACTGTATCTGCACAGCCAGATGAGTGTGCAGCTGGCCGAGAATCACTTTGCCGCCTGCTTTGGCAACACCACCGCCGAGCTGGGGCCGGACTCCGACTTCGGGCGGGGCTTTGCGCAGTACGCGGGCTATGATTTGAAGCAGAAGAATCTGGTGCTGCTGGACGAGTGCTGGTGTCATCCGGGGGAGACGTCCGCCTTCAACAATACCTATTACAACCTGCTGGTGACGTACCTGGACAGCGGCACGCTGGACGTGCTGGTGATGCCTGCGGAGGATCTCGCCGCCGTGGGCCAAAGCGGCAGGCTGATGGATCTGCGCGACGAAAGAACGGCTGCACTCTTTGACGCCTGGCAGGACAGGCTGATCTATGTCACGCCGAGCGCGCAGAGCGACTATGGCCATGAACCTGTGCCCGTGGGCATCGACCTTGCGGGCACGCCGCTGGTGGGCGAAAACGCGCCCTATGGAGACAGCGCCGTGCTGGGCATCAGTGCGCTTGCGCCGCACCCGGAACAGGCGGAGAGATTCCTTCAGTATCTGTTTGAGGAGGATGGCGCATGCTTGATCAGTTTCTGAGCAACGAGAGCCGCTTCGGGCATCTGATGACGCGGCTGGGCATTCTGATGGCGGCAAATCTGCTGTTCCTGCTCTCGTGCATCCCCGTCGTCACGGCGGGTGCGGGCCTCTGCGCGCTGCATCACACCCTGCTCAAGACCCTGCGCGGAGACGGGGAGATCAATCCCTTTGTCCAGTTCTGGCAGGGCTTCAAGCGCAACTTCCGGCAGGCGACAGCGGCGTTCCTGCTCCTGCTCGCGCTGGCTGTACTGTTGGCGCTGGAGATCTTCTGGTGCTCGCAGTTCACGGGGCCGGTGGCGCTGTTTCGCTATGGGCTGTACGCCATCGCCATCGCGGCGCTGGTGCTGGCGCTCTACCTGTTTCCGACGATAGCCGCGTTTGACGCGCCGCTGCCGCGCCTGCTGGCCAACAGCTTTGCCTTCGCCATGAAGAGCCCGCTGACCGCGCTGTGCATAGTCGTCACGAGCGTCGTGCCTGTGATGCTCACGCTGGCGGGCGGCCGCTATCAGCCGCTTTACGCGTTCATCTGGTGCATGATCGGCGCGTCGGGCCTGGCGATGCTCCACGCCTCCATGCTGCTGCGGCTCTTTAAGCCCTATCTGCCGCGTGTAGACGTCTGCGGAGAGATCATCCCCGAGGGGATGGAGGACGATTTTGTCACGGAGGAGCAACCCGTGCGATCTGACAAGGCGACGCTTGAGGACATGCTGAGGCTGGGCATGTAAAGGGACGCACAACGACGAACGGGGCACAAACGATATTGCGGGGGAAGAAGCGTGAACCAGACATTTGACGATCGCTTTTCGCGGGTCGCGCAGGAGCTGAAGCGGCTGTACATGTCGCTGTATCATGACGAGCACGCCTACGAATCGCATGATTGGCGAGCTGACGCGCATCCGGCGG
Source organism: Clostridiales bacterium (assembly GCA_004555535.1). Taxonomy (GTDB): domain Bacteria; phylum Bacillota; class Clostridia; order Christensenellales; family Aristaeellaceae; genus Ventricola. The sequence continues at coordinate 15,752 of SFHU01000045.1, read as the reverse complement.
GAAAACCGCGCCTTTGACGCGCGGGCCGGGGTCTTTACGTTTGACACGGGCAGCGACCAGGTGCTGGGCATCGGAAGGGACTTTGAAGGACAGAGGCTGCTGGCGCTGTTCAATTTCGGCGACCGGGAGCAGGAGATTTCCCTTCGCGGGCGGCAGGTCTATACGAATCTGTGCGGCAGGGAGACGGTATGCGGCTGCGTGAAGCTGGCACCGTGCGGCTTTGCGTGGCTGGTTTCGGACTAAGGGACGATGCGTGCTGCCTGATGCGGAAAAGTGCATGGCCGCGCGGCGAAAATAAAAAACCAAAACCGGCAGGGAATGTGATATAATACTCTGGCAAGCCGGAATGAACGGGCGGGGATCCTGAACGCAGGCTCAGCGCGATCGTCGCCCACGACTTTGATGCGCATCAGGCGGTTGTCGCAGTGTACGCTGAGAAGATCGCCGGGCAGAACGGCCAGGGAGGACAAACCATGCTGTTTCTTTGCTACCCCAAATGCACAACCTGCAAAAAGGCGCAGCGCTTCCTGGAGGAGCGCGGCGCTGCGTACACCCTGCGGGACATCAAGAGCCAGAACCCGACGCGGGAGGAGCTGGCGGCCTGGCAGGCGCGCAGCGGTCTGCCGCTGCGCCGCTTCTTCAACACCAGCGGCCAGCAATACCGCGCGCTCGGGCTGAAGGAGAGGCTCCCGGAAATGAGCGGGGAAGAGCAGCTCGGGCTGCTCGCGTCCGACGGCATGCTCGTCAAGCGGCCGATCCTGGTGCTGCGGGAACGGGTGCTCGTGGGCTTCCGGGAGGAAGAATGGGCGCAGGCGCTGCGCGAAGAGGCACAGGACGGCTGAGCTGCCGGAGAAAAGGCGGCGGGGCCGAAGGAAAGGCGCTGTCTCGGCATGGCTACAGAAAGCCATGGGAGACAGCGCCCTTTTTTGAATCTGATGCGCCGGTTCGGCTTTTTACCGCGCAAGCCCCGCTTCCCGCAAGGCCAGACGCGCCGCGCCCTGCGCCGCCGTGCCGATGACCAGCGCGCGGCAGGCGGAGAGCCCGCCGGGCAGACTGGCCATGAAGCCGAGGCATGCTTTCTGCTCTGCCGTCAGTTCCACCATTTCTCCTTCGGCAAAGAATTGAGAGAGCGCAATTCCGAAGCCGTTGCAAAGCGCGCGCAACGATGGAAAGCGGCAGCCCCCTTTATATCCTCACTCGTCCTTGCTCCGATAGACCCTGCGGATGACGGAAAGCGCCTGTGTGCCGCGCAGGTTGTAGCCGCAGTCCCCGTCGGAAGCGCGGCGCGCCTGCCAGTCCCAAAAAGCGAAGCCTCCGACCCAGCTGCGCCGCAGAGCGCTGTCAAACATCGATTGATACCAGTCCGCCTGCTCCTGCGGGGCGAACGCGCCGCTGACCGTCCAGTCGTTCGGACGCTGTGAGGAGCCCTGCGCGGCCATGCAGCCCAGCTCCGCGAAGAAGAAGGGCTTGCCATAGCGCTGCACGACGCGCTCAATGCGGTCGAGCTGCGCCTCCCAGTCGCCGGCGGGGTAGTAGCCGCTGGAGGCGATGACGTCTACGCAGTCCCACCAGGCGACGTGATCCTCCTGGTATTTGTCGCAGTTGTAGCCGATCGGGCCGGGATAGACGGTGCGCAGATTGGCGATGAGCGCGCGCCACTCAGCCTCACGGTGCTCGGACATGACCATCTCGCAGCCGGGGATGAGCATTTCGCAGCCCTCGTCCGCGGCGATGCGGGCGTAGTGCAGCTGGAAGGCCGTGTAGGAGGCGAACCAGCGGCTCCACTTCGGCTCGCAGGGGACGTCCTCGTCAAAGAAGCTGATGTAGGCGCGCCAGACGCCGTCCAGGCAGTTGACCGTCGGCTTGAGGATGACGCGCAGGCCCCGCGCGTGCAGCAGGCGGATGACGGCGATGAGCTCGTCGTCGCCCATGGTGTGCGAGGAGGTGAAGTCGATGGCCTCGCTGTGCGCGTTTGCCTGGACGCCGCCGGGCGTGAGGATGACGGTGTTGGGCGACATATCGGAAAGCAGCGCCTCCAGGCTCTCCGCCGCGGCGGGCGAGGAGAGCACGCCGCGCGGCGCAAAGGGGGCGAAGTTGATGCCTTTGATCAGATCCATAAGGTCCTCCATGAAAAATGATGGAATGCGCAGCGCATAGAGTATAGAAAAGAAAAGCCCGCATGTCAAGCGAATTACTTAAAAGAACACATTCATTAAAGTAAATTATCTGCGCAATATGTGAAGGAACAGCGGGGAAAAGGAAATCGGTTGCTTTACCTTCTGCAGGGAATATGGTACAATTAAGAGAAGCAATACGGGAGGCGCAGAAATGAAGAAGAGCGTGACCATGCGGGAGATCGGCGCGGCGCTGGGCGTGAGCACAGTGACGATTTCCAAGGCGCTCAGCGGTAAGGATGGCGTGAGCGACGCGGTTCGGGAAAAGATCATCAAAACGGCTCAGCAGATGGGCTATCACTATGTGCCGCCGGCAGGCGCGCAGCCGGAGAAGCAGGACGAAATCGTCGGCATTCTGACGCCGGACCGTTTTTTCAGCGCGACGTCGTTTTACGCCTCCCTCTACAAGGAGGTGCTCCGGCAGATGGTCGAGGTCGGCATGCTCGGCATGCTGGAGATCGTCACCGCGGAGCAGGAGAAGGCGCTGACAGCGCCGGTGACCGTCGCCGGCAAGCGGGTGACCTCGCTGATGCTCATGGGGCAGTTTGATCCCGCGTATGTCGAGATGATCATGGAGGCGGGCCTGCCGACCGTGCTGCTGGACTTCTACTGCGACGGGCCGGACGCGGACGCGATCGTCAGCGACAGCCTCAGCGGCTGCTATCAGCTCACGCGCCACCTGATCGAGCGCGGCCACAGGGACATCGGCTTCGTCGGCTCCGTGCAGGGCACGACGAGCATCATGGAGCGCTACAGCGGCTACATGCGCGCGATGCTGTTTGAGGGCCTGCCGATGCGCCCGGAATGGCTGATCGAGGACCGCGACGCCGAGCTGAAATACCTGCCGCAGTTCGATCTGCCGGAGCGGCTGCCTACGGCGTTTGTCTGCGAGAACGACGAGATCGCGATGCGTCTCATCGCGCAGCTGGAAAAGCGCGGGCTGCGCGTGCCGCAGGACATCTCCGTGACCGGCTTTGACAACTACATTTACGCGACGCTCAGCTCGCCCGCGCTGACGACCTACTCGGTCGATCTGGGGCGGATGGCGCAGGTGGCCATCCGGCGGCTGAAGAGCCGGATCAGCGACGGCTCCGAGGGGCCGCTGCGCACCATCGTTGGCGGATGGGTGGTGGAGCGCGATTCCACACGGGATCTGCGCGCGGATGAAAACTGAACAGCCTGAAAAAAGGCGGAGCGGCTCATGGCCTTGAAGAGGCGGGGCGCTCCGCCTTTTGCTATGGGTTACAGCAATGCACATAAGGGTAAAAACTGGACGAAACGCTGGACGAAACTGAGCGATTCCACCGAAATTGGTCTGACGATTTCGCTGAATGGTCCGACGTTTGACGAAAAATGAGAAAACTAATTGAACAGAGTGCAAAGTTACTCTTGACATTTTTAACTTAACGAAATATAATTCGATTAGCTAAAACATTAAGCTACGACCCAACAAAAAAGGAGGAACCAGTCATGAAGAAAACCCTGTCCATGCTCCTGTGCGTGCTGCTGATCGCCGTGGCGGCGGTCGCCAGCGCCGAGCTCCCCCGCTACCTGGATCTCAAGGTGGGCGAGGACTACACCGACATCAAGGCCGACCTGATGATCCTCAATCATCGCACTGACCTGGCCGACACGAAGTACCCGGAGTACATCGCCGCCTTCACCTCGCTGTATCCGAACGTCACGATCAAGTTCGACACGATCACGACATACGCGGATGACGCGCTGACCCGCCTGACCGGCGGCAACTGGGGCGACATCATGATGATCCCGGCGCTGGACAAGGACGAGCTGCCGACCTACTTCATCCCCTTCGGCACGAAGGAGGAGATGATGGAGGTCTACAACTTCGCCGACCAGTGGGTGTGGGACGATCTGACCTACGGCGTCCCCTCCACGGGCAACGCGCAGGGCATCGTCTACAACAAGAAGGTCTTTGAGCAGGCCGGCGTCACCGAGCTGCCCAAGACGCCGGACGAGTTCATCGCCGCGCTGCAGGCGATCAAGGACAACACCGACGCCATCCCGCTGTACACCAACTACGCCGCCGGCTGGACGATGGGCGCCTGGGACGCCTACATCGGCGCCTCCTGCAACGGCACGGGCGATTTCTCCAACCGCATCATGCCGCACCAGAAGAACCCCTTCTCCGACCGCGGCGACGGCACCGGTCCCTACGCGATGTACAAGGTCCTCTATGACGCGGCTGCGCTGCACCTGATCGAGGACGACTACACCACCACCGACTGGGAAGGCTGCAAGGGCATGATCAACCAGGGCAAGATCGGCTGCATGGTGCTCGGCTCCTGGGCGTATCCGCAGATGGTCGCGGCCGGCCCGAACGGCGACGACATCGGCTACATGTCCTTCCCGATCACCGTGAACGGCAAGCAGTATGCCTCCGCCGGCGCGGACTACTCCTTTGGCATCAACAAGAACAGCTCCGAGGACGACCAGATCGCCGCGATGCTCTTCGTCAAGTGGTTCACCGAGGAGAGCGGCTTCGCCTACAGCGAGGGCGGCATCCCGATCGACAAGAAGGGCGAGTATCCGGCGGTGTACGCCGCGTTTGAGGGCATCGAGTTCATCCCGGATACCCCGGCTGTCGAGGGCGAGGAGACCCTGCTCAACGACATGAACGCGGAGACCGAGCTGCGCTTCAACGCGGGCGGCGACGCGAAGATTCAGGAGATCATCGAGCACGGCTTCAACGGCACCAAGACCTTTGACGAGATCATGGATGACTGGAACGAGCGCTGGAGCGACGCGCAGGATTACCTCGACGTCCGCGTGGACGAATAATCCCGACAGAGCAACGACTCACGAATGAATCCGGGGGAGGCGGAAAGCGTCATGGCCTTTCGTCTCCCCCGATTTGTCAAGAAGGGAGAGCGCAAATATGGCTCAATCCATGGCTGCCAAGCCGAACCGGCCCAAGCTCAGCTTCAAGGACTGGTTTGCGCTGCCGCGCGTCCAGAAGTGGTTTGTCATCGTCACCTTTGCCATTGTCCCGCTGCTGCTGTTGCTGGTGTTCACCTACATCCCCTTTGGCAAGATGATCGAGTACAGCCTGTACGACCGCAGCTACACCAAGGTCCGCGCCTTTGTGGGGCTGAAGAACTATCTCCGCATCTTCACGAAGAAGGACTACTTCGACGCGATGTTCCTGTCGCTGTACTACATGGCGGGCGCGCTGGTTCAGCTCGCGCTGGCGCTGTACTTCGCCACGCTGCTGAGCTTCAAGACGCGGGCCGGCAACTTCTTCAAGGGGACGATCTTCTTCCCGTACCTGATCAACGGCATCGCCATCGGCTTCATCTTCAAGTTCTTCTACACCCGCGGCTTTGTGCTGGATACCGTGCTGCAGGCGCTGGGCATCCCGCTGGAGTCCCTGCCCTACTGGCTGCGCGACCAGAGCATCAACAACATCTCCCTGGTGGCGACCTCGGTGTGGCGCTACACGGGACAGAACATGGTCATGTTCATCGGCGCGATCATGTCCGTCGACCCGACGCTCTATGAGGCGGCGCAGATCGACGGCGCGAACCGCTGGAAGCAGTTCCTCTACATCATCCTGCCCTCGATCAAGACCATCGTGATGCTCAACGTCATCCTCTCGATCACGGGCTCGCTGTCCGCGTTCGAGCCGCCGTATGTCATCATGGGCGGCGGCGCGTCCGGCACCGCGACCTACTTCATCAAGATGCACCAGGCCGCGCACATCGACCAGAAGGTCGGCATGGCTTGCGCGATGGCCGTCGTGCTGATGATCATCATCATTATCGCGACGATTCTGCAGAAGCTCTTCTTCCGCTATGTCCTCAAGGAGGGCGTGGATGATTCCGCCCCCGCGAAAAAGAAGAAAAAGGCCGCTGCCGCGGCCCGCGCGTAAGGGGGAACGAGCATGAGCAAGATGGATAAAATTGAGAGCCTGTCCCCGGCGGAGCGGTTTGTCCGCGCACTGACGACGGTCGTCAAGTATTTCTCCCTGCTGCTGGCTGCGTTCATCGCGCTGCTGCCGCTGATCTCCTGCCTGCTGGTCTCCTTCAAGACCGACGAGGAGTATCAGCTCACCCCGGTGATGCAGCTCCCGCAGAACCTTTTGAACCTGGACAACTTCCGCCGCGTCTGGGTGGACGGCGACATGGGCCGCGCGTTCGCGACGTCGTTCTTCGTGGTCATGGTGGTCGTGGCGTTCTCCGTGCTGGTCGGCTCCATGCTGGCCTATGTGCTCAACCGCTTCCGCTTCCCGGGCAACGGGCTGATCCGCAACCTGTTCCTGTTTGCCACGCTGATCCCGGGCATCGCGATGCAGGTGACGATCTACCAGATCATGTCCTCGCTGGGCCTGGTCAACTCGCTGATCGGCTACATCATCCTGCAGTGCGGCACGGACGTCATCTCCATCTACATCTTCCTGCAGTTCTTTGAGAACCTGTCGGTGTCGCTCGACGAGTCCGCGATCTTGGACGGCTGCACGTATTTCGGCGTGTTCTTCAAGATCCTGTTCCCGCTGCTGCGCCCGGCGATCGTCACCGTGATGATCCTCAAAGGCATCGGCGTGTACAACGAATACTACGCCGCCAACCTGTATCTGCAGGACAAGACGCGCTTTGTGACCGTGTCCACCGCGCTGTACACGTTCACCGGCCCGTTCGGCAACGCCTACAACCTGATCTGCGCCGGCGTCATCCTGACGATGATCCCGATGCTCATCATCTTCGTCGCCTGCCAGAAGCAGATTTACAGCGGCCTGGCTGCCGGCTCCGTCAAGGGCTGAGCCCGGGCGTTCCGGGGCTGCCGGGCCGGATTTCCCCATCCCGCACAGGCCGCCTGAGAAGGAGAGCGGCGCGCTTGCCCGTCCCTTCCCCCCTTGGGCACAGCGCGCCGTCCGGCCCGGGATGCATGAATGTCCGGCCCGACAGCTCCATTTTTGACAATACTCGCGTTGGAGGGATCCCTTATGAGCAAGGTACAGATTCTGACCGGCGGCCCCCTGCCGAACATCCCCTGGCAGGAGCGCCCCGAAAACGACAGGCACGATGCCCCGGTCTGGCGCTATGCGGGAAACCCGGTCATCGCCCGCAACCCCGCGCCGGGCGTAGCGCGCATCTTCAACAGCGCCGTCTGCCCCTGGGAGGATGGCTTCATCGCCGTGCTGCGCGGCGAGCAGGTCAACGGCGTGCCGCACATCTATCTGGGCCGCAGCGCCGACGGCATCCATTGGCAGGTCGACCCGCAGAAGATCCCCTTCGTCAATGAGCAGGGTGAGCCGTTCATGCCGCGCTATGCGTACGATCCCCGGCTGGTGAAGGTGGAGGACACCTATTACATGATGTGGTGCCAAGACTTCTACGGCGCCTCCATCGGCATGGCGAAGACGAAGGATTTCAAGACCTTCACGCGGCTTGACAACCCGTTCATCCCCTTCAACCGCAACGCGGTGCTCTTCCCCCGCAGGGTGAACGGACTGTATCAGCTGCTCTCCCGCCCGTCGGACAGCGGCCACACGCCCTTTGGCGACATCTGGCTGAGCCAGAGCCCGGATATGACCTTCTGGGGCAAGCACAGGCACGTCATGAGCAAGGGCGACAAGTGGTGGGAGTCCGTGAAGATTGGCGCGGGCGCGGCCCCCATTGAGACGAGCGAGGGCTGGCTGCTGCTCTACCACGGCGTGTCGAGCACCTGCAACGGGCTGATCTATTCCATCGGCGGCGCGATTCTGGATATCAACGAGCCGTCCCGCGTGCTCTATCGCTGCGAAAACTTCCTGCTCACGCCGGAGGAGGAATACGAGGAGCGCGGCTTCGTGCCGGGCGTCTGCTTCCCCTGCGCGACGCTTCAGGATACGGACACCGGACGCATCGCGATCTACTACGGCGCGGCGGACACGGTCGTGGGCCTGGCGTTCACGCAGGTGGACGAACTGGTTGACTACATCAAGGCGCACAGCGTGACCTGCGAGACGGACACGGAGCCGGGCATCCGCTGAGGCACAGGGAGAATGAAATATGAACGGACTACTGTGGGAAAAGGACATCAGGCAAGCGGAGCATGTGAGGCTGCTGGGACGATTTGACCCGCGGCAGCCCGTTTTTCCGATGCACTGGACGGGCAGCGGCATCGAGCTGCGAATTCGCTGCACGACGCTTGACATGGAGCTGGAAAGTGGCTATGCTATCCAGAGCGCCTGGGTGGGCGTCATGGTCGACGGCGCGCCGGTTGCGCGCTTCGTCCTTGAGCGCGGGCGGCGGTATTACACGCTGCTGGCGGGCATGGATGACACGGTGGCGCACACCGTGACCGTTGTGCGCGACAGCCAGCCCGTGGCGGAGGACGAGCGCCTCTTCGTGCTTGCGCACAGAATCCGCTCCGACGGCGAGCTGCTTGAGCCCGAGAAGCGGGAGATGACCATCGAGTTCATCGGCGACAGCCTGACCAGCGGCGAGGGCCTCGTCGGCCCGAGAGGCGCGATGGAGTGGCGTACGATCTGGCTTAGCGGCATGGAAAGCTGGGCGATGGAGGTCTGCCGCGGGATGAACGCGCAGGGCCGCTGGATCTCCCAGAGCGGCTGGGGCGCCTACTGGAGCTGGGACGGGAACCGCGAAAACCGGCTTCCGCGCATCTATGACGCGGTCTGCGCGGTGGAGCGCGGCGGCGAAGCGCCCTATGACTTTGAGCAAAACCCCGTGGACGCGGTGGTGCTCAACGTCGGCACGAACGACGCTTCGGCCCTCTCGCGGCTTGAGGGCGAGGAAAAGGAGCGGGCCGCTGCGGCCATCCGGGCGGCAGCGGCGGATTTCCTCCGGCAGATCCGCCGGCACAACCCGCAGGCGTACATCCTCTGGAGCTACGGCATGTGCGGCGGCGACATCGCGCCGCTGCTGCGCAGCGCCGTGCAGGAGGTTCGCCGGGAGGGCGACCTGCGGGTCGGCTATGTGCAGCTGCCGCCCTGCCCGGAAAAGGGGCTCGGCTCGCGCGCGCATCCCGGACGGGAGAACCACCGCAGCGCGGCGCTGGCTGTGATGCGCAGGCTGAAAAAAGCGCTTGAAGGCCAGCCGGGTTGACGCCGGCTTCACCAATAAGGGTTTCCATCACAAACGGAGGGCTGATATGGGAATGAGAGAGAACGCTCTGGAAAGGGCTGCATGCTTTGCACAGAGCGATTGCTTTGACGGGGAGACGCGCCGCGAGGCGCAGGAGATCGCGCGCGACGAGGAACGGCTGCTCGCCTGCTTTGGCAGCGAGCTGGCGTTCGGCACGGGCGGCCTGCGCGGCATCCTCGGCGTCGGCACGGCGAGGATGAACCGCTATGTCGTCGCGCGCGCGACGCAGGGCCTGGCGGACTACCTGCGCAGCACCGGCGGACACAGCGTCGCCATCGCGTATGACTCGCGTCTGTGCTCGAAGGAATTCGCGCAGACGGCGGCGGGCGTGCTCGCTGGCAACGGCCTGACGGCGCACGTGTACGACAGGCTGATGCCCACGCCGATGCTGTCCTTCGCGGTGCGGGAGCTTTCCTGCGACGCGGGCATCGTCGTGACCGCGAGCCACAACCCGGCGCAGTACAACGGCTACAAGGTCTACGGCAGCGACGGCTGCCAGATCACCGAGGAGGCCGCCGCGGCCATCACGGCGCGCATTCAGGCGGTCGCCTACGGACAGGCGCAGGTGATGGAGGAGGAGCAGGCGCGCGCGCTGGGCCTCTGGCAGGACATCCCGCAGACGGTGTTTGACGCGTTTGTCGAAAGGACGCTGTCCCGCCGGGTGAATCCGGGCGTCACGGCGCCGCTTGAGCTCGTCTACACGCCGCTGCACGGCACGGGCCTGGAGCCCGTGCGCGCCGTGCTTGACCGCATGGCGGGCGTGCATCGCATCGAGGTCGAGGCCCAGTGCGTGCCGGACGGGCATTTCCCGACCTGCCCCAAGCCCAATCCCGAGCTGCGCGAGGCGCTCTCCCTGGGCCTTGCGCTGGCGCAGGAGAAAGGGGCGGACCTGCTCGTCGCGACCGACCCGGACAGCGACCGCGTGGGCGTGGCCGTGCGCAGGGGAGACGGCAGCTACAGCGTGCTGACCGGCAACGAGGTTGGCCTGCTGCTCATGCAGCACATCCTGCGCGCGAGAAGGGACAACGGCACGCTGCCGGAGCGCCCTGTCGTCGTCAAGACGATCGTCACCAGCGATCTTGCGTTCGCCATCGCGGCGGATTACAGCGCCGAGGTGCGCGAGTGCCTGACGGGCTTCAAGTACATCGGCGAGATCATCGGCCGGCTGGAGGCGGCAGGCGAGGCGGAGCGCTATGTCTTCGGCTTCGAGGAGAGCTGCGGCTACCTGGCGGGAACGCATGTGCGCGACAAGGACGGCGTCATGGCCTGCATGCTCGTCGCGGAGATGGCGCAGACGGCTGCGGCGCAGGGCCGCACGCTGGCGGACGAGCTGGACGCGCTCTACGCGCGCTACGGCTGCATGGAAAACAGGCTGCTGAACTTCGACATCGCGGGCGCGGTGCCGATGGAGACGATGCGCGCCGTGATGGAAAGGCTGCGCAAAAGTCCGGTGGAGACGCTCGCGGGCAGCGCGGTTTCGACCTCCAAGGACTATGCGCAGGGCATCGAGGGCCTGCCCGTGAGCGACGTGCTCAGCTTCGCCACGGCGGACGGCAAGAAGGCGCTCGTGCGCCCGAGCGGCACGGAGCCCAAGGTCAAGGTCTATCTGAGCGCGCAGGCAGCGTCGCACGAGGCGGCGGGCGAGGCGCTTGACGCGATGGAGCGCGAATGGCGTGCGCGGATTGCGCAGGAGGAAGCCCATGCGTGAGATGACACAGGAGATCCGGGAGCACCTGGAGACGGTGATTCTCCCGTTCTGGAAGGGCCTGCGCGATGAGGAAAACGGCGGCTATGCGGGCTATGTGGGCTACGACCTCGTGCCCGACTTCGGCGCGGTCAAGGGCTGCATCCTGAACAGCCGCATCCTCTGGTTCTTCTCGCAGGCGGCGATGACGCTGCACGACGAGACACTCTTGTCCTATGCCCATCACGCCTACGCCATGCTCTGCCGGATGATCGACGTGAAGAACGGCGGCGTATACTGGTCGATGAACGCGGACGGCACCGTCTGCGACAGCACCAAGCACACGTACAATCAGGCGTTTGCCATTTACGCGCTCTCAGCTTACGCGCAGGCCAGCGGCTGCAAGGGCGCACTTGCCCAGGCGACGGCGCTCTTTGAGCTGATCGAGGCGCGGTGCACGGACGAGCTGGGCTATCTGGAGGCGTTTACCGCCGACTGGCAGCCCGAGAGCAACGAAAAGCTCAGCGAAAACGGCGTCATGGCGGAAAAGACCATGAACACGCTGCTGCACGTGCTCGAAGGCTACACGGAGTTGTACCGCGTGGGCCGGGACGCGCGCGTGCGCGAGCGGCTGTATTTTATCCTCGACGTGCTGGAAAAGCACATCTACAACCCGCAGCGCCGCCGGCAGGAGGTCTTCTTCGACCGGGAGTACCATACGCTCATCGACCTGCACAGCTACGGCCACGACATCGAGACCTCCTGGCTGGCGGACAGGACGCTCACCGTGCTGGGCGACGACGCGCTGACCGCGCGCATCCGCCCGCTGCTGATGGCGATGGCGGAAGAGACCTGGGAGAAGGCGTTCACCGACCACGGCTTCGCCAACGAGTGTGAGCGCGGCAGGGTGGATACGACGCGCGTCTGGTGGGTACAGGCGGAGGCGCTGGTCGGCTTCCTCAACGCCTACCAGAACACGGGCGAGGCCAAGTTCCTGGAGGCCGCGCGCAGCCAGTGGCGCTATATCCGCGACGTCATCGCCGACAGGCGAGAAGGCGGCGAGTGGTACTGGTGCGTGCGCGAGGACGGCACGCCCGTCGGCAAGCCGATCGTCGAGCCGTGGAAATGCCCCTATCACAATGGACGCATGGCCTTTGAGGTCATCGAAAGGAGCCAGCATGCGCAGCTATGAGCAGATCGAGGCGCAATATGAGGCGCTGATCGCACAGAAGAACGAGATCGACACGCGCTATGAAAACGGCATCTACGAGCGCTGGGTGAACCCCGTGCTGACCCGCGCGCACGTGCCGCCCTTCTGGTGCTATGACCCGAACCCGGAGACGAACCCCTTCATGATGCAGCGCCTGGGCATCAACGCGGCGTTCAACAGCGGCGCGCTGCTGGTGGACGGCAAGTTCACGCTCGTGGCGCGCATGGAGGGCGCGGACCGCAAGAGCTTCTTCGCCGTCGCGCAGAGCGACAGCGGCGTGGAGGGCTTCCGCTTCTGGGACAAGCCCATCCTCCTGCCGGACACCTGCCCGGAGGAGACGAACGTCTATGACATGCGCCTGACGCAGCACGAGGACGGCTGGATCTACGGCGTCTTCTGCTCGGAGAGCAAGGACAGGAGCGTCAATGACCTCTCCGCGGCAGTCGCTGCGGCGGGTATCGTGCGCACGAAGGACCTGAGAACGTGGGAGCGCCTGCCCAACCTGCGCACGCTGCATTCCCCGCAGCAGCGCAACGTCGTGCTCCATCCTGAGTTCGTGAACGGCAAATTCGCCTTCTACACCCGCCCGATGGATGACTTCATCGAGACGGGCAGCGGCGGCGGCATCGGCTTCGGCCTGTGCGATGACATTACGAATGCCGTCATCGACGAGGAGCGCATGACCTCCATCCGCCGTTATCACACCATCACCGAGAGCAAAAACGGCGCGGGCGCCGTACCGATCAAGACCGACAGGGGCTGGATTCACATCGCGCACGGCGTGCGCAACACGGCGGCGGGCCTGCGCTACGTCATCTACGCGTTTGCGACGGCGCTTGAGGATCCCGCGCGCGTGATCGCGGAGCCGGGCGGCTACCTCATCGCCCCGATGGGCGGCGAGCGCGTGGGCGACGTGGGCAACGTCGTCTTCACCAACGGCGCGATTGCTGCGCCCGACGGGCAGGTCTACATCTACTACGCCTCGAGCGACACGCGCCTGCACGTGGCGACGACGACGGTCGAGCGGCTGGTCGATTATGTCTTCAATACTCCGGCCGACCCGCTGCGCAGCGTGGACTGCGTGAAGCAGCGCTGTGACTTCATCGACAGGAACCTGGCCTACCTGCGCGGAAAGAGGGGATAACATGCTGCGTCTGGCAGCGGTTTTTGGCGAGCACATGGTGCTCCAGCGGGGCAAGCCCATCGCCGTCTTCGGCGAGGCGGACGGCCCTGTGGAGGCGGAGCTTGCAGGCTATCTGGCTGCGGCTGACTGCAGGGACGGGCGCTTTCTCGTCCGCCTCCCGGCGATGGAGGCGGGCGGCCCCTACGCGCTGACCGTGCGCTGCGGGCAGGAGCGCGTCACGCTTGGAGACGTCATGGTCGGCGAGGTCTGGCTGTGCGGCGGACAGTCGAACATGGAATTCCGCCTGCGCGACGAGCGGCACTACGCCGAGGCCGACGCGATGCGCGAGCGCCGCGTGCGCTTTTACGAGGTGCCGCAGGCCGCGACCGTGCGCGAGGCGGAGACGCTTGAGCGGGGCCGCGCCTGGATTCCGCTCGCGCCGGGCGCGTGTGCGGAGGTCTCGGCGGTCGCCTTTTATACGGCGCGCGAGCTGGCAAAGCAGCTGGACGTCGCCGTGGGCATGATCATCTGCTGCATCGGCGGCACGTCCGCCAGCTGCTGGATGAGCAGGAAGGCGCTCTCCGCCTTTCCGGAGGGGCAGGCGTATCTGACGGAGTTTGAATCGCGCGTAGCCGGCAAGACGGACGAGCAGTTCGCGCGAGAGAACGCGGCCTATCAGCGCGAGGTGGACAGCTGGAACGCCGCTGTTGCCGCGCTCAAAGCGGAGAAGCCGGAAATCTCCTTTGCGGAGATCACGGCGCGCGCCGGGGCGTTCCCCTGGCCGCCGCCCGACGGGCGCACGATGCTGCGCCGCCCCTGCGGGCCGCAGGAGACGATGCTCTCGCGCGTCGCGCCGTATACGCTGCGTGGCTTCCTGTTCTATCAGGGCGAGCAGGATTCGACGCCCGCCCGCGCGGGCGGCTATGCGGCGCTGCTGACGGCGCTGATCGCGCACTGGCGCGCGCTCTTTGAGGATGAAACGCTCTTCTTTGCGGTGGCGCAGCTTCCGCGCTTCGGCGTGGAGCTGTCCGAGGAGAGCTGGGTCGCCATTCGCGCGGCGCAGCAGGCCGTCACCGACGCGACAGACAACGCCGCGCTGGCCTGTCTGCTCGACTGCGGCGAGCGCGACAACGTGCACCCCACGGACAAGCGGACGCCTGGCGCGCATCTGGCGGCGATGATGCTCCGCCATGCCTATGGGCAGGACGTCCCGGCGGACGGGCCGCGCCTTGTGCGCGCCGCGCGGGACGGCAGCAGCCTGACGCTTCAATTCTCCGGTGCGCTGGAGGAGCGGTCGGAGCTGGCGCGGGCGCTTGAGATCGAGGGCGCGCGTCTGCGCGATGCACGAATCGAGGGGCGCGTCTGCGTGCTCGGGCTGGAGGACGTGCAGGCGAGCGTCCGCGTGCGCTATGCGCAGGCCAATTGGCCGGAGACGGTGCTCTTTGGCAAAAACGGGCTTCCGGTCTTCCCGTTTGACGTGGAGGCCTGAAGGGAGAAGGGAGAAGGACTATGATATTGACGCCGATCAAGATGACGCCCGCCTTCCGCTTTGGAAGCGCGACGCCGTGGGGCGGCGAAGGGCTGCGGGCGCTGGGCAAGGCGATTCCTGACGCGCGTACGGGCGAGAGCCTCGAGGTGTCCGTCCTGCCCGGTCTGGAGAGCCGGGACGAGGCGGGCCGCACGCTGACGGCGCTGCTTAAGGAGCATGGCGAGGCGATGCGCGGCACGCAGGTGGGCGAGACGTTTCCGCTGCTGCTCAAGCTGATCAGCGCACAGGAGATGCTCTCCGTGCAGGTGCATCCGGACGACGCCTACGCGAACGTGCACGAGGGCGGCAAGCTGGGCAAGACGGAGGCCTGGGTGATCCTCGCGGCCGAGCCCGGCGCGCAGATCGTCTACGGCATCCGCGAGGGCGTGACGCGGGAGCAGCTGGCCCTCGCCTGCCAAAGCGGCGGGGCCGCCGTGCAGGCCTGCCTCAACCGCGTGGCCGTGCAGCCGGGCGAGGTCTATTTCATCCCGGCGGGCATGGTGCATGCGCTGGGCGGCGGCATCACGCTGATGGAGATTCAGCAGTCGAGCGACGTGACCTACCGCTTCTACGATTGGGACCGCGTCGACGCTCAGGGACGCAGCCGCGAGCTGCACATCGGGAAGGGGCTCGACGTGACCGACGTTTCGCTGCACCTTTCGGCCTGTGTCGGGAAGACGCGCCCCTGCGCCGGCGGGCAGCGCACGACGTACATCGACGAGCGCGCGTTCACGCTGGAGCGCTGGCAGGCGCGGGGAGAAATGATGCTCCCGCAGACGCCGGAGCACTTTTCGCTCCTGTGCGCGCTGGGCGAGGGAACGCTCGCCTGGGACGGCGGAGAGCTGCCGCTGCACAGCGGGGACTGCGTGTTCCTGCCCGCGCAGATGGAAAGAACGACGCTGCGCGGCGCACTGGATGCGCTGGTCT
>SFHU01000044.1 GCA_004555535.1 Clostridiales bacterium | reverse complement strand
CGCGCTGCGGATCGCGCCCGTGCGTCGGCGTCGTGATGATGAGCCGGATCTTCCCGGAGTCAAACAGCTTCGCCAGCGCATCCGTGTCCTCGCCCGGGCGCGGAACGGGCTGCGCGCCGACATAGTTGCGGTTGAGCATGTGCGCCGTGCCCGTCGTCGCGTAGATTTCAAAGCCCAGCGCCGCAAACGTCTCCGCCAGCTCCAGCGCCTCGCGCTTGTCGTGGTCGGCGACGGAGAAGAGCACGCCGCCCTCCTCGGGATGCGGAATCGCCATCTTCGTGGAGGCAAAGCCCTTCAGGTAGGCCTCCTCAGCCGTCTCGCCCAGGCCGAGCGCCTCGCCGGTGGACTTCATCTCCGGTCCGAGGGA
The DNA here is from genome assembly GCA_004555535.1 of Clostridiales bacterium. Classification (GTDB taxonomy): domain Bacteria; phylum Bacillota; class Clostridia; order Christensenellales; family Aristaeellaceae; genus Ventricola. The sequence continues at coordinate 20,112 of SFHU01000044.1, read as the reverse complement.
AACCTCGACCTCCGGCAGCTTCTCAAACGAGAAGACAGGCATCTTGACAGCGACGGTCGGCGCGGGTGGATACAGTCCCGTGCCGAAGCCCATCGCCGGCACCTTCTCGCCCAGCGACGCGCGCACGCCCAGCTCGACGATCGGGATGCCCGTGACCTTCGAAATGTAGGGCACCGTGCGCGAGGAGCGCGGGTTGACCTCGATGATGTACAGGTCGCCGGCGTACTCGATGAACTGGATGTTGACCAGACCGTGCACGTGCAGGCTGCGCGCGATGTTGATCGTGTAATCCGTCACCATGCGCTGGATGCGCGGGGCCAGATGCTGCGGCGGATAGACGGAGATGGAGTCGCCGGAGTGAATGCCCGCGCGCTCAACGTGCTCCATGATGCCCGGGATCAGCACGTCCTGGCCGTCGCAGATGGCGTCGACCTCGATCTCCCTGCCCAGCAGGTACTTGTCCACGAGGATCGGATGCTCCTGCACGTTCATGTTGATGATGGACATATACTCGCGGATGTGCTTCTCGTCATAGGCGATCTCCATGCCCTGGCCGCCAAGCACGTAGCTCGGGCGCACGAGCACCGGATACCCCAGCTCTGCAGCCGCCTTCGCCGCCTCGTCAGCGGTAAAGACCGTCGTGCCCTTGGGCTGGGGGATGCCCAGCTTCGTGAGCAGCTCGTTGAACAGCTCGCGGTCCTCCGCGGCGTCGATGTCGTACAGGTCGGTGCCCAGGATGCTGTAGCCCGCCTGGCGGACGGCCTTGGCCAGCTTGATGGCGGTCTGTCCGCCGAACTGGCAGACGACGCCGACCGGCTGCTCGATTTCCAGCACGTTCCAGACGTCCTCCGGCGTCAGCGGCTCAAAGTAGAGCCTGTCGGAGGTGTCAAAGTCAGTGGAAACCGTCTCCGGGTTGTTGTTGATGATGACGGTGTCAAAGCCCGCGCGCTTGAGCGCCCAGACGCAATGGACGGAGCAGTAGTCGAACTCGATGCCCTGGCCGATGCGGATCGGGCCGGAGCCCAGGACGACGACGGTCTTCCTTCCGCTGTTTTTGGCCTCGCTCTCCACGCCGTAGGCGCTGTAGAAATACGGGCTGATCGCCTCAAACTCGCCGCCGCAGGTGTCGACCATGCGGAAGGCGGGCAGCACGTCCATCTCCTTGCGCAGCGCGCGGATGTCCTCCTCCGCGCAGCCGGTGAAGCGCGCGATGGCCTTGTCCGCCATGCCCATCTTCTTGGCCGCCAGCAGCAGGTCGCGCGTCAGCGCCTCCCTGCCGCCCAGCGCGCGGATCGCCTGCTCCATGCGCACGATGTTCTGCACCTTTTTGAGGAACCAGATGTCGATCTTGGTGATGTCGTGGATGTGCTCCATCGAAACGCCGCGGCGCAGCGCCTCCGCGACGACGAAGGAGCGCTCCGTGTTGATCTCGTGCAGCCGGCGCTCGATCTCCGCGTCATCAAGCGCCTCAAGCGAAGGCACGACAAGGCTGTCCATGCCCATCTCCAGCGAGCGCACGGCCTTGAGCATCGCGCTTTCAAAGTTCGTGCCGATGGACATGATCTCGCCGGTTGCCTTCATCTTGGTGCCGATGTGCTTGTCCGCGTAGACGAACTTGTCAAACGGCCAGCGTGGGAACTTGAGCACGACGTAGTCGAGCGTCGGCTCGGCGCAGGCGTAGGTCTCGCCGGTCACGCCGTTGACGATCTCGTCGAGCGTATAGCCCAGCGCGATGCGCGTGGTGACCTTGGCGATCGGGTAGCCGGTCGCCTTGGAGGCCAGCGCCGAGGAGCGCGAGACGCGCGGGTTGACCTCGATGACGTAATACTGCATGCTGTCCGGCGAGAGCGCGTACTGCACGTTGCAGCCGCCCTCGATGCCCAGCGCGGAGATGATGTTCAGCGATGCGCTGCGCAGCATCTGGTGCTCCGGGTCGCGCAGCGTCTGGCTCGGCGCGACGACGATGGAGTCGCCGGTGTGCACGCCGACCGGGTCGAAGTTCTCCATGTTGCAGACGGTGATGCAGTTGCCCGCGCTGTCGCGGATGACCTCGTATTCGATCTCCTTCCAGCCGGCGACGCTGCGCTCAATCAGGTTCTCATGCACGCGGGAGGAGCGCAGGCCGTCCGCGCAGATCTCGCGCAGCTGCTTCTCGTTCTCCGCGATGCCGCCGCCCGTGCCGCCCAGGGTATACGCCGGGCGGACGATCACGGGATAGCCATACTGGTTCGCGAAGTCGACAGAGGCCTGCACGTCGTGGACAATCACAGAATCGATGCAGGGCTCGCCGATGGAGAGCATCATGTTCTTGAAGTCCTCGCGGTCCTCTGCGCGGCGGATCGAGTCGATCCTCGTGCCCAGCAACTCGACGCCGTACTTGGCCAGGATGCCCTTTTCATCCAGCTCCATCGCCAGGTTGAGGCCCGTCTGGCCGCCCAGCGAGGCGAGCAGGCTGTCCGGCCGCTCGCGGGCGATAACCTTTTCGAGTGACGCCGCCGTCAGCGGCTCCAGGTAGACCTTGTCGGCGATGTCAGTGTCCGTCATGATCGTCGCCGGATTCGAATTGACCAGCACGACCTCGACGCCTTCCTCCTTGAGGACGCGGCAGGCCTGCGTGCCGGCATAGTCAAACTCCGCCGCCTGACCGATGACGATCGGGCCGGAGCCGATCACGAGCACCTTCTTGATGGATTCCTTCTTAGGCATTGCGCTCGCCTCCCGTCTGCTTCGCCGCGCGCACCATGTTCAAAAAGTCGTCAAACAGATAGCTCGTCTCGCGCGGACCGCCGCAGGCCTCCGGATGGAACTGCACGGAGAAGGCGTTCCTGTCCGTATAGCGGACACCCTCGACCGTCTGGTCATTCCAGTTGACGTGGCTGACGACCGCGCCCGCGGGCAGGTGCTCCGGGTCGACCATGTAGTTGTGGTTCTGCGGGGTAACGGCGCAGGTGCCGCGCGCGAGGTCCTTGACCGGATGGTTCGCGCCGTGGTGACCGTATTTCATTTTGACGGTCCTGCCGCCCATCGCCAGCGCCATGAGCTGATGCCCGAGGCAGATGCCGAAGACGGGCTTTGCATCCATCAGCTCGCGGATCGCGGCGATGGCCTGCGGGTTGTCCTCCGGGTCGCCGGGGCCGTTGGTCAGCATCACGCCGTCGCAGCCGCCGTCGAGCACCGCCTTGGCGGGCGTGTCCGCGGGATAGACGCGCAGCGTGCAGCCCCTTCGGTTCAGGGAGCGCAGAATGCCCTGCTTGAGGCCGAAATCCATGACCGCAATCGTCAGCTCCCCGTCGCCCTTGATCTCATAGGGCGCCTCGCAGGTGCACTGCTTCACCTGGTCATGCATCTCAAAGCGCCGCGCCAGCGCGAGATCCTCCGGCGTCGGCTCTCCCTCGACGATGCGCCCGCGCAGCGTGCCGAACACGCGCACGTGCTTGGTCAGCGCGCGGGTATCCACGCCGCACAGACCCGTGACGCCCTGCTCATCGAGATACTGGTCGAGCGTCTTCCTCGTCTGCCAGTTGCTGGGCACGTCGCACAGCTCGGAGACGATGAAGCCGCGCATGCGCACGCGCGCGCTCTCGTTGTCCAGATCGTTGATGCCGACGTTGCCGATCAGCGGATAGGTCATGCAAACGATCTGTCCGCAGTAGGACGGGTCGGTCAGCGTCTCCTGATAGCCGGTCATGCCGGTCGTGAAGACCACCTCGCCCGTCACAGGCGCCTTATGCCCAAACAGCGTTCCCTCGTAGCGGGAGCCGTCCTCCAGAATCAAAGTTGCCATGGATTCTCTCCTCATTGTATATTCCATGAATATTAGCCGCATATCGACGCATATTATACATCAGCAGCAGGCCCGCGTCAAGCATAACCCGCCGCCCGGCAAAAAGAAAGCCGCCAAAAGGCGGCCAGGATGCGAAAAGGACGGGAAAACGGGAAACAGCACGCCCAGCGCAAAGGTGTTCATCCCCTGTCCGGCCATGCCGCTTCCCTCCTTCTGTCTGCTTCGCTGGTTCTGTCGAAGATGCGCCGTGCCTTATCTGAACATCATTTCCTCGCGGCGCGGGCCGTTGGAGACCATCTTGATCGGGCAGCCGATCTGCTCCTCGAGGAACTCGACGTAGCGGCGCGCGTTCTCGGGCATGTCCTCAAAGCGCTTGATGCCGCGGGTGTCGCACTTCCAGCCCGGCAGCGTGACATACACCGGCTTGCAGCGCTCCAGCTTCGGGGTCACCGGGAAGCGCTCCACGCGCTCGCCGTCGCACTCGTAGGCCACGCAAACGGGGATCTCATCGAGATACCCCAGCACGTCCATGTTCGTCAGCGCCACCTCAGTCGCGCCCTGCATCTCGCAGCCATAGCGCGTCGCGACGCAGTCAAACCAGCCCACGCGCCGCGGACGGCCCGTCTTGGCGCCGTATTCGCCGCGGTCGCCGCCGCGCTTGCGCAGCGCCTCCGCCTCATCGCCCTTGATCTCCGTGGTGAACGGGCCCGCGCCCACGCAGGAGGAATAGGCCTTCGTCACTGCGATGATCTCCTTGATGGACCACACCGGGACGCCCGCGCCCACCGGCGCGTAGCCCGCCAGCGGCGAGGAGGAGGTGACCATCGGGTAGATGCCGTGATCGGGATCGCGCAGCGTGCCGAGCTGACCCTCGAGCAGGATGTTCTTGCCCTCCTTGACCGCCTGCATCATGAAGGCGTCGGTATCCGCGACATAGGGGCGGATGCGCTCGGCCAGGTCGGTCATCTTCGCGATCATTTCCTCCAGATCGATCAGCGGCTTATGATAGAGGTGCTCCAGCAGCGCGTTCTTGATGTCCAGCGCGTGCGCGAGCTTCTCGCGCAGCACGTCCGGATAGTAGAGCTGGCACAGCTGCAGGCCGATCTTCTGGTATTTGTCGCCGTAGAACGGCGCGATGCCGGACTTGGTGGAGCCGAAGGAATTCTTCCCCAGGCGCTCCTCCTCATAGCAGTCAAACGCGATATGATAGGGCATGAGCACCTGCGCGCGCTCGGAGACGAGGATCTTCGGCCGCGGCACGCCCTGGGAAACGACCTCCTCCAGCTCACGCAGGAAGGCCTCGATATCCAGCGCCACGCCCGGGCCGATGACGTTGACGACGTTCGGGCTGCACACGCCGCTGGGCAGCAGATGCAGCGCAAAGCGGCCGTAATCGTTGATGATGGTGTGCCCGGCGTTCGCGCCGCCCTGGAAGCGGACGACGATGTCAGACTCCGCCGCGAGCATATCGGTGATCTTACCCTTACCTTCATCGCCCCAGTTGGCGCCGACGATTGTTCGTACCATGAGGTTCAACCCCTTTCGCAAAGAGAAAGCGGCGTTTGCCGCAAGTCTACCGTATACAAACCCAAGCAATTATAATACAGGATTCGTCAGGCGCTGTCAAGCATTTTTCGCTTTTTCGGCATCCTGCGCCGATCCAGTCAACCCGCACAGACGTCATCCTCCTTGTCCTCCTGCACGCAGTCCATCCGGCCAAAGACCGTCTCCACCAGCGCGGCAAGCTCGCGCCAGGCGTCAGTATCCGACAGCTCGCTCTCGAGCATGGCCGTGCAGCTGCGGTAATACCAGGCGTGGCGGCGCTTGTCCTGCTGATGAAAGCGGCAGAAGAGCGACTCGCCGTCGAGCAGATAGTCGCGGTGGATGGCGCGCATGTTGCTCAGCTTGTCGGAGAGCGCGACGATCTTCGCCTCCCGGCAGCCGTGGGCAATCTTGCGGATGGCCTCGTGCTTGCGCGCGTCCCAGCTGCGGCAGGGATCCCCCCAGTTCGTCTGGCTCTCGCAGGCGACCAGCCGCGCAACCTTCGCGCCAAAGCGCTCCCTGAGCGTCTCCTCGCTCACGCCGCAGTCCTCGATCACGTCGTGCAGCGCGGCGGCGGCGAGCACCTCCTCATCGTCTGTGATGGATGCGGCAATCGCGACCGCCTCCATCGGATGAACGATGTAAGGAATCTTCGAACCTCTGCGCGTCATGCCGTCGTGCGCCTTCGCAGCGAAGGCAATCGCCTCTGTCAGCAGCGTCATCCGCTCTCCTCGCTTTCCGCTCACCTGTGTTCGTCGACCTCGCCGTCAAATACATGGGTCGCGGGGCCGGTCATGAAGAGATGGCCCGTCGCCTCGTCCCATTCGTCCACAAGCTCGCCCCCGTCGAGCACGACATGCGCGCGCCTGTCCGCCAGGCCGCACAGGCTTGCCGCCACAAGCGCCGCGCAGGAGCCCGTTCCGCAGGCCATCGTGACGCCGCTGCCGCGCTCCCACACCCGCATGCGCAGGCGATTCCTCGAGAGCACATTGACAAATTCGATATTCGCTTTTTGTGGGAAGGCCGGGTGGCATTCGAGCACGGGGCCGTAGCGCCGCAGATCGAAGTCCTCCACCGGCTCCTCAAGAAAGATGACGCCATGGGGATTGCCCGTCGAGACCGGCGTGATGGCAAACGTCCGCCCCAGTGCTTCAATGGGGGCCCTGCGCACGACGCCGCTGCCCAGCAGGCAGGGCACGCGCGCGCAGTCGAGCACAGGCTCGCCCATGTCCACGCGCACCGAGACGACCTTGCCGCCCTGCACGTTCAGCAGGAGCGTCTTGACGCCGGAGAGCGTCTCCAGCGTCACGGCAGTCTTGCGCGTCATGCCGCGGTCGTAGACGTATTTGCCGATGCAGCGGGCCGCGTTGCCGCACATCGCGCCCTGCGAGCCGTCCGCGTTGAACATGATCATCCGGAAATCGGCGATGTCGCTGGGCGCGATGACGACCAGGCCGTCCGCGCCGACGCCAAAATGGCGGTCGCTCAAGGCCCGGGCCAACGCCGGAAGATCCTTCGTTTGCTCCTCAAAGCCGTTGACATAAATGTAGTCGTTGCCAAGCCCGTGCATCTTGGTAAACTTCATCGGCAGCCCTCCGTCACAGTGCGGCCTTGGCGCCCAGCGCCTCAAGCGCCGCTGTCTGCGTCGGCACATCCTCCGCCGGCAGGCAGGTGATCGCGTCGCCCACGGTCTTCTTGACAAAGCCGGACAGCGCGCGGCCGGGGCCGATCTCCACAATCGTATCGACGCCCAGCTCCGCCAGACGGCGGATGGTGTCCTCCATGTGCACGGGAGAGACGACCTGCCGGATGAGCAGCTCCGCGACGGTCGTCGCCTGGTTCTTCACGTCGCCCAGGCAGTTGAAGAGCACCGGGAAGCGCATTTCGCCGAAGGGCTCGTCCTTGAAGCGCGCCCGGAGCGCGTCGGAGGCCGGCTGCATCAGCGGCGTATGGAACGGGCCGCTCACGCGCAGCGGCAGAAGGCGCTTCGCGCCCGCCGCCTTCGCCAGCTCGCCCGCGCGCGCGACCGCCGCGGCGTCGCCGCCGATGACGATCTGCCCCGGGCAGTTATAGTTGCAGATCTGCACGACGCCCTCCGACGAGGCCTGCTCGCAGCAGGCCGCAAGCGCCTCGCGCCCGAGCATCAGCACGGCGGTCATGCCGCTCGCGCGGCCCTCGCTCGCCTTCGCCATCGCCGCGCCGCGGTAGGCCGCCAGCTCGACAGCCGCCTTCGCCGTGAAGACGCCCGCCGCCTGCAGCGCGCTGTATTCGCCCAGGCTCAGGCCCGCCGCGTATTCCGGCTCAATGCCCGCCTCGCGGAGCACAGCCGTCACGCCCGCCGCGAACGCGACCATGCAGGGCTGGGTGTACTGCGTCTGTCCCAGCAGACCGTCCGGATCCTCAAAGCAGACCCTGTGCAGGTCAAAATCGAGGCTCGCAGCGTCAAACGCGTCCCGGAACGCCGGGAAGGCCTCGTACAGGTCGCGGCCCATGCCCGCGCGCTGACTGCCCTGCCCGGCATAGAGAAATGCCAGTTTCATCGCTTGATCCTTCCCGCGCCTGCGCGCGTCATCGTCAAATCCTGAACATCAGGCCAGCCCAGGTCAGCCCGCCGCCGAAGCCCACGAGAATCACGCGCTGGCCCTGCTTAAGCAGCCCGGCCTCGTTCATCTCGTCAAGCGCCAGCGGAATGCTCGCGGCGCTCGTGTTGGCGTAGCGGTCGAGGTTCTTGTAGAACTTCTCCGCCGGGCAGCCGAGCCTGCGCACGCTCGCATCGAGAATCCGCTCGTTCGCCTGATGGCAGACCACCCAATCGACATCCTCCATCGTGACGCCGCCCCTGGCGAGGAGCTTTTGCACGCACTGGGGAATCGTCGAGACGGCAAAGCGGAAGACCGCCTGCCCGTCCATCGTCATCGGCGTATGCGTCGTGCCGCCGGCGCGCAGCGCCATGTCGCCGCGCGTGCCGAAGACGGCCTCGTACTCCGCATCCTTGTCAAGCGCAATAATCGCCGCGCCCGCGCCGTCGCCAAAGAGCACGCAGGTCGAGCGGTCGCTCATATCCAGCAGCTTGCTCATCTGCTCGCTGCCGATGACCAGGGCATAGCGTCCCGCGCCGCCCAGCAGCAGGCCGCGCGCCGTCTCCATCGCGTAGAGGAAGCCCGCACAGGCAGCGCCGACGTCCATCACCGGGATGTCCTGCGCAAGGCCGAGCGCATGATGCACCGTGCAGGCCAGGCTGGGCATCATATACTCCTGGGAGGACGTCGCGCAGACCACACAGCCGATCTCCTCCGGCGCGATGCCGCCGCGCTCGAGCGCCTTCGTCGCCGCCCCGACGGCCAGCGTCGTCACGCTCTCGCCCTCCGCGCAGAAACAGCGCTGGTGAATGCCGGTTCTGCTGGAAATCCATTCGTCGCTCGTGTCGACGTATTCGCGCAGATCGTCGTTTGTAACCACTCTGCCGGGCACGGCGCGGCCCGTCGCAATCAGCCTGATTCCGTTCATAGTCTCCTTATCCCGCATGGCATGCATGCATCCGTTGTCGCCGCCTCAGACGCGGCGGTATTTTTCGTATCTGCGCGCGGTCAGTTCCCGCTCATCCAGGGCGCAGAGCGCGTCAAGCTGCGCCGCAAGCGCCGTGTCCAGCGCCGCATAGAGCGCCGCCGGGTCGCGCTGCGCGCCGCCGACCGGCTCCGGCACGATGCCGTCGATCACGCCGAAGCGGAGCATGTCCGCCGCTGTCAGCTGCATGACGCCGCAGGCCTCCGCCTTGCGCCCGGCGTCCTTCCAGAGGATGCTCGCAAAGCCCTCCGGGCTGACGACCGAAAAGAACGCGTGCTCCAGCATGAGCATGCTGTCGGCCACGCCCAGCGCGAGCGCGCCGCCGCTGCTCCCCTCGCCGGTGATGACGCTGATGACCGGCACCGTCAGCTGGCTCATCTGCGCCAGATTCTGCGCGATGGCCTCGCCCTGACCGCGCGCCTCGGCCTCCATGCCCGGGTAGGCGCCCGGCGTATCGATGAAGGTGAGCACGGGCCGGCCGAATTTTTCCGCCTGCTTCATCAGCCGCAGCGCCTTGCGGTAGCCCTCCGGCTCCGGCATGCCGAAGTGATAGGCTATGTTCTCCTCGAGGCTGTGGCCCTTCCTCGTGCCGATGACCGTCACGGGCCTGCCGTGAAAGCGCGCAATGCCGCCCAGCACGCCGGGATCCTCGCCCGCGTAGCGGTCGCCGCACTGCTCAAAGAAGTCCGTCATCAGCGCGCGGATCAGATCGTCAATCCGCGGCCTGTGTGGGTGGCGCGCCAGATAGACCGTGTCCTCCGGCGTCAGGGAGGACAGCCGTGAAAGCAGCTCGTCTCTGCGGCGCTCAAGCGCCGCCCTGTCCTCTCCGGAGCCCAGCAGCGCCGCCTCAACGGCCTCCAGCTCCTGCAAAACGTCGCGAATCATGCGCCCTCCTCCGCCCTGCTGTGCAGACGCAGGAGCAGCGCGAGCGTTTCGCGCATCCGCTCCCGGGGCACAATCTGGTCGACAAACCCGTGCGCGAGCTGAAACTCGCTGCGCTGAAAGCCCTCCGGCAGCCGCTCGCCGATCGTCTGCTCGATGACGCGCGGGCCGGCAAAGCCGATCAGCGCGCCCGGCTCGGCCAGCGTGATATCGCCCAGGCTGGCAAAGCTGGCCGTCACGCCGCCCGTCGTCGGATGCGTCAGCACGCTGATAAACAGCCCGCCCGCCTCCTGAAAGCGCGCGATGGCCGCGCTCGTCTTCGCCATCTGCAGCAGGCTGAAGACGCCCTCCTGCATGCGCGCGCCGCCGCTGGCGCTGAAGATGATCAGCGGCAGGCGATGCGCCGCGGCATGCTCGACCGCGCGCGTCACGCGCTCGCCGACGCCCGTGCCCATGCTGCCCATCATGAAGCGGCTGTCCAGCGCGCAGACGACCGCCCGCTCGCCCCCGATACGGCCCTCCGCCGCGACGGCAGCCTCGTCAAGGCCCGTCTTTGCCCGCTGCGCCGCGAGCTTGTCCGCGTAGCCCGGAAAGCCCAGCGGATCCTCCCCATGCGCCTGCATGGCGAGCTCGCGCGCCGTTCCCTCGTCAAAGACGAGGTTCAGCCGCGCCCAGCCGCCCAGCGGCGCCAGCTTCTCCCTTTCCGGCATGCCGTTATGCGGTGTGCTTTTTCAGGTAGGCGTACAGTTCGCCGACCGTCGCAAACGTCGCCAGCAGGTCGTCCGGCACGTTCAGGCCCAGCTTCTCCTCCAGCGCCATGCTCAGCTCCACGGTATCCAGGCTGTCCGCACAGACCTCCGGCACCAGCATCGCCTCCGGCACAACCTGATCCGCGTTGCAGTTGGGCAGCGCGGCGGTGATGATCTCCTTCAAATCCTCAAAGCTCATGGCTTATCTCCTTCTCCCGCGCAGGGGCGGGCTTTTCACAGGTTATCGTTTCCCCTAACATTCTATCAGAGGCGTGAAATTTGTCAAGGGTCACTTGAGCCGGGTCTGTTCGCCCCAGCGCGCCTCGCGGTCAGCCTCGTAGAGCGCGAGCCGCTCGTCCCAGGCCGCGTAGGCCGGGTCGTCCCGCCTGTCCTCGAGGTCGCAGTGCTCCGCCAGCCACTGCCCCAGATACGCCGTCAGCTTGGTCGCGCCGTCCGGGTTCATGTGGCCGAGATAGTCGTAGCAGTCCGCCTCAAAATCGACCAGCCCCTCGACGTCAAACAGGTTGAGGAACGGCACGCCCAGCTCCTGCGCCAGCGGCGCGACGCCGTTGACGCGCATCTGCTCCGCCTTTGTGACCGGCACGGGAATCGCGATGAAGACCGGCTCGATATCGTTTTCCCGGCAAAGCTGCACGATGCGCCGCAACGCCTCGTGGCCAGGCTGCTCGCTTGTATCCATCTCCGTCGTGCGGGTGTAGGGATTGATGACCTCCGCCCGGCCGATGCGCAGCTCCCCGCCCATCATGTAGGGCTCGCTGTCGACGTTGCGCTCCGCCGTGCCGGCAAGCAGCTCCTCCCAGCGGCCGTGATAGAGCGAAAAGGGCATCAGGAACTCGAGCCACTGATCCCTGGGCAGCGTCGCGCGCACGGCGTCGAGCTTCATGCGCGAGAGCGGCACCGCATCGAGAAACACATGCCGGTAGGCATACGCCCAGGCCTCGTCGAGCGGCCTGTCGACGTAGTAGACGTCGATCATCACGACCTTCGGCTTGTGCGCCTGCATCGCCAGGCGCAGCACCCACTCGGTCATGCCCAGGCACTCGGAGGAGTTGCCCATGTTGTAGGAGGTCACGCCGTAGTCGCGCCACAGCTCCATCGGCGAGACGCCGTCCAGCACGTGGCTCGTCCCCATGAAGAAGACGTCGATGTCGTTTTTCTCCTCAAAGAAGGGGCCGTATTTGCGCTCGCTGTCGTCCCGCCGGGTTACATGATCCGCCAGCAGCAGGCACGCGCACAGCGCCGCGACGAAGACCGCCGCGCATGCAATCTTTTTCAAACCGTTCACCGTCCAAATCGTCGTTGTGCGCTGGTCAGAACTGGAAGTAGATAAACGCCTGCGCGCTGTATCCCGGCCCCCAGACGCCGAAGATGATGATCGCCATCAGCGCCAGCAGGTAGAGCGTCCCGCGCGCCACGGTGGGCAGACGGTCGGTCAGCTCGGTCAGCGAGAGGCGCTTTTCGTGGATCAGCTCGATGGCAAAGAGCACGGCGATGCAGATGCCCAGGCAGAGCGCCTGCATGCCCGAAAAGCCCGTCGCCATGGCCGGCAGCGCAAAGCCTGCCGGGATCTTGATCAGCATGCGCACCGCCGTGGAGAGCGAGCCGGCGCGGAAGATCAGCATCGTGATGAGGATCAAAAGGTCCGTGCGCAGCACGCAAAGCAGATGATAGGCCTTCGGGTGCTTCGACCGGTGCGGGGGGAACATCCCCTCAACCACCTGCAGCGCGCCGTTGAGCATGCCCCAGGCCACAAACTTGAGCGCCGCGCCGTGCCACAGGCCGCTGATCGTGTAGACGACCATGATGTTGAACGCCTTGCGCCAGGCGGAGCCGCGGCCCGCGCCCAGCGGGAAGTAGATGTAATCCCTGAACCATGTGCTCAGGCTGATGTGCCAGCGCGCCCAGAAATTCTGAACGGAATGCGCGAAATACGGCTGGCGGAAGTTTGTCATCAGCTCGATGCCCAGCACCTTTGCCGCGCCGATGGCGATGTGGCTGTAGCCGCCGAAGTCGCACAGGTCCTGCACGGCAAAGACCGCCGTCGCCAGCGCGATCTGCGCGCCGGAGGCGTTTGCCCAGCCGTTGAAGACGGCGTCCACATACATGCAGGCGCGGTCGGCGATGACGACCTTTTCAAAGTAGCCGAGCATCATGATGAGCAGACCGTCGCGCACGCGCTTCCACTCAAAGTCGTGCGGCGTGTCAATCTGGCGCAGCAGACGGCCGGAGCGCTCGATCGGGCCCGCGACCAGCTGCGGAAAGAACGACACAAACAGCGCATACTTGAACAGGTTCCGCTCGACCTTCACGCGCTTCTTGTAGACATCGATCATGTAGCCCAGCGCCTGGAAGACGTAGAAGCTGATGCCCACCGGCAGCAGGATATCCACCGGGGGAATCCGCGCCGTGACGCCGATGAGCGCGCAGAGGCGGTTGATCAGGTCAACAAACATGCCGGTGTATTTGAAATACCCCAGCATGCCGACGTTGAAGACGATGCCCGCGATGAGGATGAGCCTGCGCTTTTTGACCTCCGCCGCCCTGTCGATGAGCAGCGCGCAGCCGTAGGTCACCCCCGTGCTCGCGGCCAGAAGGAGCGCGTATTCCGCGTTCCAGTTCATATAGAAGAAATAACTCGTCACCAGCAGCCAGACCCAGCGCGTCTTGCGCGGGAGCAGGAAGTAGATCAGCGTGACGACCGGAAAGAAGATGAGAAACGAAAATGAATTAAACAGCATAGCCCCACCTGAAGGATGTTTTTGACATACCCATACAGTATTTATTATACCGTAAAGCTCCCGGCCTGACTAGCCCCGTTTTTATGCAAAAGCGGCCGCCCTCCCGTAAGAAGGGAAGACGGTCCGCATAGGTTCTCTCAATCGCGCTTTTCCTCAAAAGCCGCCCGGTGCCGGGCAAAGAAGTCATAATACGCCCGGACATTGGGCAGCTCCGTCCACGGGCACACGTCGGCGGGCTGCGCGTCCAGGTTGTAGATCTTCGCGCCGCGGATGGCGAGCACGAAGGGCGAATGCGTCGCAATCACGAACTGGCAGCCCATAAAGCGCGCGCTGTCCTCGATGAACCGGGCCAGCTCCTGCTGGCGCTGGGGCGAAAGGCTGTTTTCCGGCTCGTCGAGCAGATAGAGCGCGTCCTCGCCAATCTCATTGGTAAAGTAATGGAAGGCATTCTCTCCGTTCGAGTAGGTGCGCACGTTCATGCCCAGCTCCTCGCGGACATAGCGGGACTGCGTCTGCCGCCGCGCCTGGTTCTGCCGCCTGAGCTTCGCGTAATCGTCCATCGACTCGAGGCGCACATGGCCGAACTTCGCCTCCATGTATTCCTCAAACACATCCTCACGTTTACGGTCAATGCCGTCGTTGACCTCGCGAACCGTGAGCATGCCGTCAAAGACGTCGTCGCTGGTGATGATGCGGCTCCCGGCGGGGATGGATCGCGCCTCCATGCCGCACAGATCGACGTAATCGTCAAAGAAGCTCGTCCGGTTGAACGGCGCGCCGCGCGTGAGCCCGGCTTTCTCTGCGATGACGTGAAGCGCGGTCGATTTGCCGCTGCCATTGCCGCCGTAGAGGATCGTCACCGGCTCAAAATCGAGCCGCTTAAGTCCGCGCGAGGAGAGCACCTTGAACGGATAAAACGACGTATAGCACTTGCGCTTGATCTCAAGGATGTAGTCAAACTCCCTCCCGTCGTCCGGGAAGGTGAAGCGCTCCAGATAGATCATGCGCCGCTCCCCCGCTTGGAGGCGAAGCGCCGCACGTCGACGCCGACAAACGGCAGCACCTTCATCCGGCTGGGATCGGTCAGCCGCGCCGCCACGCGGTCGTCGTATTTCTCGTAGAGGTCGTCGCCGGTGCAGTTCGTTGTCACGACGATGGCGCGGTTGTCGCTGCGCCGCTCGTTGATGACGTGATAGAGCGTGCTGATCGTCAGGTTCTTCATCATCGGCTCGCTGCCCAGATCATCGATGCACAGCAGGTCGCAGGTCAGGATGTCCTCCGCCTGCCCCTCCTGCGCCTCGCCGAACTGATAGCGGCGCATGACGTCGAGCAGCCGGAACGCGGAGATGACGACGACCGAATAGCCGCGCTCGAGCACACGCTGGGCGACGCAGTTCATCAGGAACGTCTTGCCCAGGCCCGAGCGGCCGCACAGCAGCAGCCCGTCGCCCACGCCGGGCACGAACGCATCCGCATAGCTCTCGCAGATCTCGCGAAGCCTGCGGATATAGCCGCGCTGCGTGTTCTTGCGCCCCTCGATGGGCTCGTCCGGGAAGATTTGCTCGTCAAAGGCGGCGAAGTTCTCCCGCTCGAGCACCTGCAGGCCCTCGTTCTGGTAGAGTCTGTTCATCACAGCGCGCTTTAAGCACACGCAGGGCTCGTGGATCGGTTCGCCGACATAACCAGTGTCCCGGCACAGCGGGCAGCGGCAGATCGGCTGCAGGTAGTCCTCCGGCAGGCCGCAGGCGGTGAGCGCCGCGCGCAGCTGCGCGTTGAGGCTGTCCATCTCTCCGCGCATGGACTGCGAGATCTCCTGCGCCTTCCCCGGGCTGGCAAACGCGCGCTTCATGCCGGAGGCGAGCACACTCTGCCGGCGCTCGAGCAGCGCGGCGACCATGGGACTCCTGCCGGAGGCCTCCTCGCGGCGCGTCCTCTCCTCGCGCATGTTCTGCGCGCGCAGCATCTCCAGCTCGGAGAGCGCCTCCCGCGTCACGTTTGCCCGACTGATCATCCGTCATCCTCCTCATCCAGGTCGACCACGGCGGCGCTGTACGTCGCGCGCCGCTCCTCCGGCGTGTAACGGGAGAGCTGATCCTGCGCGGGCGTCCCGGGCGCTGTGCGCGCGCCGCCGCGCACATGGGATTCATGCTCCTCGCGCGCCCCGGCTGCCGTCGTGATGCCCTTGCGCTTCCACTCGCCGAGGATCTTGTCCGCGACCAGCATCGGCGCGCCGCTGCCGCGCGCATACTCCGCCGCCAGCAGCACGAGCTCCATGCTCATGCCCATCTCACCCAGCCAGCGCGTCATCAGGTCGCGGTCCGGCTGGTTGGCGCGCTTCTCGAGCCCCGCCGCGCGGTAGATGCCGCGCAGCTGCTCGTTGAGCGCACGGATGCGCACGCGGGCTGCCTGCACCTGAGCGGCCGTCGTGAAGCCCTGCTCGCGCCAGGCGGTCAGCTTCGCCTCCACGTCCTCCAGGCTTCCGCCCTGGCTGCGGGCGTGCACCTCGCGCACGGCCTGCAGGATCATGTCCTCGCCAAAGCGCATCGCGCGCCAGCTCTCGATGTGCTGCAGATCCTCCTGCGTCGGCGTAACGCCCGTGCGGCCCATGCCCGCGAGCACCTCGCGCGCGAAGTCGCGCTCCTCATGCTCCTTGGCCATGCCGCCGGCGAGCGCCTGCGCCTCGTGCCGCCCCAGCTGGTGCTGGCGCAGCAGGATGCCATCGAGATACGCCATCGTCGGCGTGCCCTTCGTCGTCTCGCGGCAGGCCTCCTGCACGGCCTCCGCCGTGAAGCCCCACTCGTCGACCCACTTTTTGTACATTTCCTTTTCGTCCTCGCTGGGCGCGCGGCGCTGGCCCAGGCGCGCAAGCAGCCTGCGCAGCTCCTTCTCCCGCGCGGAATCGAGAATCAGCATCCTTTCCGCATCCTCGACCGAGCGCACGCCGCTCTGCGCCCATTCGCGGGCGGTCCGGCTGGCGATGCCGATGGAGACGCGGCCCGTCCGGCTCTTCTGCCGCTCGTTCTCCAGCAGCATGAGCACGACCTCCTCCGGCAGCTCGAGCACGTCGATCCAGTCGAAGATCGCCTCATAGTCGGCGGCAGAGAGCGTCTGTCCGTCGAGCTTGCGGCGAATCTCGTCGGTGAATTCGCGGTTGTAGAGCTTCTCGCCCGGGTTCTCCGCGCGCGTCAGCGTGATCTGCTTGAGGTTATAATAGGTATAGCGCACGGGGTTGTCGCCCGTGCGGCGCACGAGGCCCTCGCGCTCCCAGTAGCGGAAGGCGCGCTCGACCTCCTCCTCCGGCATATCGAGGTCCTTGCCCATCGAGGCGAGGCTCATGCGCGCGGCGCTGTGGTAGCAGAGCATCAGCCCGTAGAGATACACCTTGACAAAATTCCCCGGCGCGCGGAGCATGTATTCCGTAATGAACATGTTTTCCACCGGCGTGGAATCAAACAGCGCGGCGCCGTCGTCAAACGCGCAGAACGCCATGCGGCCTCCCCCCTTTTTCCGCGGCGCAGCGCCGCACAGATATGTGTATTGTATCACAGCCGGGCGGCGGTTGCAATCGGCGAAAGCGTTGACAGTCCGGCGCGAAGGCTTTAAAATAAGGAGGAAGCACGTTGATTCAGGAGGAAAGCGATGAACGGAAAAACCATTCTCAAGACCGCCGCCTGCATCGTCTGCGCGTTTCTGGTGGGCTGCGCGACAGCGCTCCTCCTGCGCTGGATCGACAGCCGGGACGCCGCCATCGCGCCGATTTCCGGCGGGCAGACGATCGATTTTTCGGCTTACGGCTTCACGCTGACCGTGCCGGACGGCTTCAGCCTCAACGACTACACGACCAACAACCGCGCCGAGGGCGGCAACGCCGTCTTCGCCGGCTGCGCCTACGAGGGCGAGCGCGAGCTCTACATCTTCTGCTATGACAACGAGGCGGGCGACAGCATCGCCGATTACGGCGAGCAGGAGTTGGTCACTTACTATATGGGTGCCGGCGCAAGCGACGTGCGCCTGCGCACGCTGGGCGGCCGGCGCTTTATCTGCTACCGCGTCCGCGTCGAAGCGGGCGGCGAGGCGCAGGCCTGGGACACCTACGAGACCTGGGACAGCGCCCATCAGCTCACCTTTGAAACACGGATGGAGCCCGGCGACGTGCTGCCCATCCTCGCGACGGTTTCCTTCACCGACTAGCCGGTCATCGGGGCGTTTCGCCCGGAAAGAGGAGAAAACAACATGGCTTTCGCGCATCTTCATCTGCACACCGAATACAGCCTGCTCGACGGTGCCAACCGCATCGGCCCGCTGCTGGACCGCGTGAAGGAGCTGGGCATGGACGCCTGCGCCATCACCGACCACGGCGCGATGTACGGCGTTGTCGATTTTTACACCGAGGCAAAAAAGCGCGGCATCCATCCCGTCATCGGCTGCGAGGTCTACACCTGCGAAAACATGGACGACCGCAGCGCCTCCAGCGGCATGCGCGCGACGAACCACCTCATCCTGCTGTGCGAAACGCAGGAGGGTTATCAAAACCTCATGCACCTGGTCAGCGAGAGCTGGACGCGCGGCTTCTACTACCGCCCGCGCGTGGACATGGCCTGTCTCAGGGCGCATGCCAGGGGCCTGATCGCCTCCAGCGCCTGCCTCTCGGGCAAGCTCGACCGCCTGCTGCTCGACGGCAGCTTCGAGAGCGCCTGCGCCCATGCGCGCGAGATGGAGGCGCTCTTTGGCAAGGGCAACTACTTCATCGAGATCATGAATCACGGTCTGGAGGACGAGCGCCGCGTGCTTCCCCTGCTCGTTCGCGTGAGCGAGGAGACGGGCATCCCCCTTCTGGCAACCAACGACTGCCACTACCTGCGCCGCGAGGACGCGCACGCGCAGGAGGTGCTCATGTGCATCCAGACGGGCAAGACGCTCGACGATACCAACCGCATGCGCATGGAGAGCGAGGAGCTCTACGTCAAGAGCGAGCAGGAGATGCGCGCACTCTTTGCCCAGTGGCCCGAGGCCGTCGCGCGCACGGAGGAGGTCGCCAGGCGATGCCACGTCGACTTCGTCTTCGGCGAGACGAAGCTGCCCCGCTTCCCGACGCCGCCGGGCGAGACAAGCGAGCAGATGCTGCGGCGCCTGTGCGAACAGGGCCTCGCCGAGCGCTATCAGCCCGTGACGCGGGAGGCGCGCGACCGGCTCGAATACGAGATCGGCGTCATCGCGAGGATGGGCTACATCGACTACTTCCTGATCGTCTGGGACTTCATCAACTACGCCCGCAGCCAGAACATCGTCGTCGGCCCGGGCCGCGGCTCCGGCGCAGGCTCCATCGTCGCCTATTGCCTGCACATCACGCAGCTCGATCCGCTCAAATACAGCCTCCTCTTCGAGCGCTTCCTCAACCCGGAGCGCGTGTCGATGCCCGATATCGACGTCGACTTCTGCTACGAGCGCCGTCAGGAGGTCATCGACTACGTCGCCCGCCGCTATGGCGCGGACCACGTCAGCCAGATCATCACGTTCGGAACGATGTCCGCGCGCGCCGTCGTGCGCGACGTCGGCCGCGTGCTGGGCTACCCTTACGCCGAGGTCGACGCGATCTCCAAGTCGATCCCTTTTGAGCTCAACATGACGCTCGAGCGCGCGCTGACGATCTCCCCGGAGCTCAAGAAGAGCTATGCGGAAAACGAGCGCGTGCGCACGCTGATCGATACCAGCCGCGCGCTCGAGGGGCTGCCGCGCCACGCCTCGACCCACGCCGCCGGCGTGCTCATCACGGACAAGCCCGTGACGGAATATGTCCCGCTTCAGCGCAACGACGACGTCATCACCACCCAGTTCCCGATGGGCACCATCGAAAAGCTCGGCCTGCTCAAGATGGATTTCCTCGGCCTGCGCACGCTGACCGTCATCCGCGACGCACTCGACCTGATGCGCGACGCCGGCGTCCCGATGCGCGCGGAGGACATTCCGCTTGACGACCAGGCCGTCTACGACATGATCTCCGAGGGCGAGACGGACGGCGTCTTCCAGCTCGAATCCGGCGGCATGCGCGCCTTCCTGGCGAACATGAAGCCGCAGAACTTCGAGGATATCATCGCCGCGATCTCCCTTTACCGCCCCGGCCCGATGGATTCCATTCCCCGCTACATCGAGGGCAAGAACAACCCCGCCGCCATCCGCTACCTGCATCCCAGGCTCGAGCCGATCCTCAGCGTCACCTATGGCTGCATGGTCTATCAGGAGCAGGTCATGCAGATCGTGCGCGATCTGGCGGGCTATTCCTACGGCCGCAGCGACCTCGTGCGCCGCGCCATGGCGAAGAAGAAGCACGACGTCATGGCCAAGGAGCGGGAGATCTTCATCAACGGCTCCGAGGCGGACGGCGTGCCCGGCTGCGTCAAAAACGGCATCCCCGCCGAGGTCGCCAGCCAGCTCTTCGACGAGATGACGGCCTTCGCCTCCTACGCCTTCAACAAGAGCCACGCGGCGGCCTACGCCGTCGTCGCCGTGCGCACGGGCTGGCTCAAGCGCCATTACCCGGTGCAGTTCTTCGCGGCGCTGCTCAACTCCGTTTCAGGCGACAGCGGCAAGGTCGCGGAGTATTCCCAGTATTGCCGCAAGCACGACATCCCCCTGCTGCCGCCGGACATCAACCAGAGCGGCCGCAAGTTCTCCGTGGGCTTTGACGCCTCCGGCAAGCCGGGCATCCGCTTCGGCCTGGGCGCGATCAAGTCCTGCGGCGACAAGGCGATCGACTCGATCATCGAGGTGCGCCGCACGGGCGGCCCCTACAAGGACATCTTCGACTTTTGCCAGCGGATGAACACCGAGCAGG
>SFHU01000151.1 GCA_004555535.1 Clostridiales bacterium | reverse complement strand
GACCGGGCCGTGATTGATATTCTCCGCGCCTTCGGGGCAGAGATCCAGGAACATGACGGCAGCTTCGCCGTCCGGCGGCGGCAGCTGCACGGCATCACCATTGACGCCAAGCCCGTCCCCGACCTGATCCCGGTCTTGAGCGTGGTGGCTGCTCTGGCCCAGGGGGAGACCCGGGTCATCAACGCCGGGCGGCTGCGGCTGAAGGAGTCTGACCGGCTGCGCAGCACCACCGCCCTGCTGACCGCCCTGGGGGCGGACATTCAGGAGCTGGAAGAGGGGTTGGTGATTCACGGCAAGGAGAGCCTTTCCGGCGGCAGCGTGGATGAATCCACCGAGGATCTCGGGTTGACCGACGCCGGGGCGAGCTATTACGTTCCGGCGGTCAAGTCCGACGCGGAAATCGCGCTGGAGAACTTCATGGAGCGCTGGCGCAAGGGCATCATCGCCGACATGGTCGAATACACGTCGGCCAGCTGGCAGGCGGAGCAGAACGAGAACAACGATTCCGGCGCCGCGCAGCAGCTCTTCTGGAAGTTCATGAACCGGCCGCTCGTCGACTGGCGGCAGATGTCCGCGCCGACGGGCACGGATGAGAGCACGGCCCGCACCATCACCATCCAGGCCGACGTCAGCTACAGCGGCGAGACGCGCACCTACCAGTACGACGCGATTACGCTCAACGAGAACGGCAAGTGGGCGGTCGACCCCAACTCGCTCTCCAGCGGCATCCTCGTCGAGCAGGCGACGCCAACCCCGGATCCCAACATCACGCCGACGCCGGAGCCGGAGCCCACGCCCACGCCGACGCCCGGCCCGAAGACCAAGCTCTATTACAACAAGAACGGCGGCAAGAAGTACCACATCGATCCGGAGTGCTACACCGTCGACAAGCAGTATTTGCCGCTGTCCAGCTTCACCTACGGCGACCTCTCCAAGAGCCCGTACAACAAGCTGGAGCCCTGCGACAAGTGCGGCGCGCCGGCCAAGCCGTGATTGTGAAAAAGACGATGAGCAGCGTTCCTGTTCACCGTCTTTTTTGTGCAAAAAACCGCCGGGAGATCCCGGCGGAGAGCGCTTCATTCGATAGAAGCGAAGAACATCTCGTAGGCGTCGTCAAAGCAGTCGTAGGGCAAGGGATTTCCGCCGTTGGTCGACTTGGTCTGGTTGCAGGAAAACTCCTCGCCATCGGAGATCACGTCGCCCAGCGTCAGCGGATAGCCGCCCCGGGTGGCGAAATCGCACAGCGCGCTGAGCGGGTCGGCCGCGCTGCGCGTCTCAAGCAGCGCCGCGCGGAAGGCCGGATCGGAAAGCGCGCGCTCGCGAAGAGCCAGGAGTGTGTCGTTCATAGCGCTTCCTCCTGACGCAGCGTGCCGCCGGCGACGAAGTGCTTGTCGCCGCTCTGGGAGCAGACCTTGAAGGAGAAGGCATCCCCATCCCGGGAGAGCTGCAGGTTCATCGGCGTCTCCTTGCGGATTTCGCGCTCGTAGCCGGCGACCAGGTCACCGATGATCGCGTGCTCAAAGGTCTGACGGCCCAGTGCATCGCACAGCCAGGCGATGTATTTGGCGTTGTTGACGTGACCGTTGATGTCAAACTCGGAGTAGACCGGCGTGCGCACGCTCGTCTGCGGCTCGTTGCGCAGCGCGGGCAGGCGCATTTGGATGCTGATGGGCGCGGGCAGGTCGCTGTTGTCCGGGAAATTGAGCTCGACCTTCTCCGGGCTGACGATCTGGCGCTGGTTGACGTCAAGCATCACCCACAGGGAGCCGGCGGCGACGAGCGGCGTGCCGTCCTCGAGCGTAAAGACGTGATAGCGGGGGCAGAAGAAGCGGTTGGCGTTGCCCGGCCACGTCTGATGCACGACGGTTTCGCCGGCGCGCGGCGCGCGGAGCATCGAGACGTGAATGCGGGTGAGCGCGAAGAAGAGCCCGCGATCGAGCATTTCGGCATGGCCGACGCCCAGCAGGTGGGCGTGGTGCTCACCGCCCTCCTGCATGGCGGTGAACAGCGCATCCGGGCGCATTTTTCTGAATTGATCGCAGTCCGTGGAGCGGACGACAAAGGATTCCGTATATGTTTTTTCCATAGAAAAGCCTCCTCACGATACCGCAACAAGGATAACACAATTCGGTTTCCTTGACAAGACCCGCCTTATGGATTAAAATTGAAGTCAATTCATCATGGCGGACCCTGCTTTGCGGAGGATATCGAATGAACAAGCATGTTGTCAGAACAGGTGCGGCGCTGATGGCGTCGGCCCTGCTTTTGTTTGCCCCGAAGGCGTGGGCACAGGAGAAAAAGCTGGGCGATTATGTCTACGTCCCGGCGATGAACACGCAGCAGCTGACGGGCCGCATCAGCCTGCGTGTGGAGGGGCTTTCGCTCTCCCAGGACAGCGACGGGCCCCGGACGCTCGCCAGCCTCGCGGGGTGCGAGTTCGGCGTGTACGTTCTTTCCGGAAGCGGGAAGATGGTTCGCTGGGCGAATCCGCTCTATCCGAGCGAGGCGATGGTCGTGCGCACGGGCGAGGAGGCGGTCTGCTTCACGCTGCCCGAAAATATGGAGTTCTATCTGATTCAGGAGAGCGCGCCGGCGGGCTATGCCTTTGACCGGGAGCCGATTCCCGTGACCGGCGAGGAGATCGTCGTGCACAACGCGATGAGCGGAGAGGTGCTCGTCAGCGTGGTCGACTCGCTGGGCACGCCGCTGGAGGGCGTCGAGCTGACGGTTGTCACGGAGGACGGCGCGACGCAGACGCAGACGGTCAGCGGCAGCGCCGCATTCGTCCTGCCCGCACAGAGCACGGGGGCGCAGACGGTGACCCTCCGCGAGAGCGCGCTGCCGGAGGGTATCTATCCCGCGCTGGGCGCGACGGTTGACGGCGAGGAGCGGGAGGCCGGAGAAATGACCGTGCAGGTTCAGCCGGCGACGCGCACCCGCGTGGTCTTCGAGCATCCGGCCTGCGGCACCGTGCAGCTGCAGATGCGTCTGACGGGCACCGATGCGTATGGCGAGGAGACGAGCGTGCCGCTTGCCGGGGTGCGCATGGACATTGAGCGCGAGGACGGCGAAGCGCTGAGCATCGTCACGGATGAGACGGGCTTTGCGCAGGCCTCCCTGCTGGAGGGCAGCTACCTCGTGACCTTCTCCTATGAAGGGGAGACCGGCGCGCTGCTTCCGCTTGAAAAGGGACAGATGATCATCGAGAGCGGCGCGTCGACCATGATCGACCTGGCGGCGACGGAGCCGACGGGCCGCATCGTCGTGCAGGCGCAGACCGCCGGCAGGATTCAGGGCGGCAGCGTGACGCTGCAGAGCGAATGGACAGGGGAGACTTTCGGCCCGTTTGCGCTCAACGCGGACGGCGAAGCGGTGTCTTGTCCGCTGGCGCCGGGCGAATACCGGATCAGCGCGTTTGAGCTGCCGGAAAACACGGAGCTGGGTACGGTTTCCTGCGATGGGGAAGAAAGCGGACAGACCGACGGTCTGCTTTTGACGGTGAGCGCCGGCTCGGCGACGCGCGTCGCCGCGGAGCTGCTGACCCGCGAGCGCGGAACCTTCGAGGTGATCGCCCAGCGCATCGGCGAGCAGGGCGAAACGGAGCAGACGCGCCTGGAGGCGGCACTCGAGTTTGAGCTGATCGACGGGCAGGGCGCGGTGGTCGCCGACGTGACCGCACAGGGCGGCTATGCGCAGGTTGAAGCGCTGAGCGGCAGCTACAGGCTCCGGATGGACGCGCAGACGGCCAATAGCCTCGGCGTGCAGGCGGTTTCGCAGCCCTTTGACCTGCCGGCGATGGACGAGGCCGTTGTCTTCGCCGACAGCAGGACGCGGCTGATCCTCTCCTCGGTCGGCGCGGACGGTACGCCCGCGGCCGGGGCGGTTTACCTTGTTACGGACTGCACGGGCGGCACGATGCAGGTCGTCTGCGACGAAAGCGGAGAGGCGGTGACGCCCCTGCTGGCGGCGGGCGAGGTGCGCGTGGAGACGCTGACGGCGCCGGAAAACTGCGACGCCGCGCCGGTGTGCACCGTGAGCGCGCAGGCGGGCGAGGCGCTTCGCGTGCAGATCGTCCATGAGCGCTATGGCGAGGTGCGCCTGAGCGTGCGCAAAAAGAGCCTGGATGACCGCGGCAATGCTGTCTACGCGGCGATGCCGGAGGTTCCTGTGCGCTTGTACCGTGTGGAGGGGCAGAGCATGACCGATCTGGGCGTCATGCTGGTTTCCGATGCGGACGGATGCGTTCAGACCGCGCTGCCGGCGGGCGAATACGTTGCCCAACTGGACGCGGACAGCCTGCCGGCGGACTGCCGGGCGGGCGATGCGCTGCGCTTTTTGGCGGAAAACGGAGCGCAGACCGAGGGCGAGCTGGTTGCGATGCACGCGCAGGGCGGCATCTGCGTGAAGATGGCGGGCAGCGCGATGAGCGACGAGCTCCTGGCGCAGATCCGCTTTGAGCTGACCGATGCCTCGGGCACTGTGATCGATCTGACTGTGCAGGACGGCGCGTTCTATGCCGGAGGCCTTCCGGCGGGCACCT
>SFHU01000150.1 GCA_004555535.1 Clostridiales bacterium | reverse complement strand
ACGACGCGCTGGCGCATGCCGCCGGAGAACTCGTGCGGATACTGCTTGTAGCGGCGCTCCGGATCGGTGATGCCCACGTCGCGCAGGATTTCGATCGCGCGCGCTCTGGCTGCCTTGCCGCGCAGGCCCTGGTGCAGCGTGAGCGTTTCGGCGATCTGCCTGCCCACGGTCATCAGCGGGGAGAGGGCGGTCATCGGGTCCTGGAAGACCATCGCGATGCGCTTGCCGCGCACGCGGAGCCATTCCTTTTCGGTTTTGTATTTGGCGATATCCTCGCCGTCAAAGAGGATGCTGCCGCCGTCGATGCGGCCGTTGTTGTCGAGCATGCCCATGAAGGACTTGGTGAAGACGCTCTTGCCGGAGCCGCTCTCGCCGACGATGGCGAGGCTCTCGCCGCGGTGCAGGTCGATGGATGCGCCGCGCACGGCGGTCAGCGTCTGGCCGCGCAGCGTAAAGCGGACGACCAGGTCGCGCACGGAGAGCACAACGTCGTTTTCCATGATGCTGCCCTCCTTACTCGATGTGGTTCTTCGGGTCGGCCGCGTCGGAGAAGGCGTTGCCGATCATGTAGAACGCGACGGTGATGATCGAAATGACAATGGCCGGGAAGTAGAGCTGGTAGACCAGCGCCGGGTTGAGCATGACCTGCTTGCCCTCGTTGATGAGGTTGCCCAGAGAGGGAATCGTGACCGGCAGGCCCAGGCCGATGTAGGTCAGGAAGACCTCGGTGCCGATGGCGCCGGGCACGGCCAGCGCCATGCGCAGCATGATGACCGAGACCATGTAGGGCAACAGGTTGCGGGTGATGATGCGGGGCGTGCTTGTGCCCAGGCAGCGCGAGGCAAGGTTGTATTCGCGGTCGCGGATGATGACGATCTGGTTGCGGATGAAGCGGGCCATCGAGAACCAGCCGGTCAGGCACATGACGAAGGTGACGGTGAAGAGCGACGGGCGCATCATGTAGGCGAAGAGCATGCGGATGATGGTCGTCGGGATGTTGTCGATGACGTTGTAGATCTCGGTGAAGAGGCGGTCGAGCCGGCGCACATAGCCCCAGATCGCGCCCATGATGATGCCGATGAGCGCCTCAAAGAACGCGACGACCACGCCGATGAACAGTGAGGTGCGCGTGCCGCTCCAAAGCCTCGCCCACAGGTCCTGGCCGATGGCGTTGGTGCCGAACCAGAAGGTCGCAGACGGCGGCTGGTTTTTGAGCATGAAGCCCGTATCGGGGTCGTTGTTGATGATGTTGGGATCGCGCTGGCCGGGCAGCAGCGGCTGGATGAACGTGAAGGCCAGCAGGATGACCAGCAGCCAGAGGAAGAACATCGCGGTTTTGTTCTTGCGGAAGGCGCGCAGCGTCGAGCCCCAGTACGAGTAGTTCGAGTAGCCGCCCTTTTCGCCCGCGGCAGCGTCGTACTCGGCACGCTCAAAGAGCTCGTCGGGCAGCTTGTCGGGATAGGTGTCAAACATGGAGACGGAGGAATCGGCGTCCGCCGCGCGCTTTTTTCTGAAGAGTGCCATCAGCGGCTGCCTCCCTTCTTGTCAAGGCTGATGCGCGGGTCGCAGATCGCCATCGCGAGATCGCCCAGCAGCAGGCCAAACACGCCCATAACCGCGTAGAGCAGCACGACGGCCTGCACGACCGGGTTGTCCTGCTTCTGGATGGCCGTGATCAGCAGGCCGCCCATGCCCGGGATGGAGAAGAGCGCCTCGACATAGATCGAGCCGGAGATGGTGAAGAGGATCGTGCTGGGCAGGTACTGCGCCAGCGGGATGAACGCGTTGCGCACGACGTGGCGCAGCATGATTTTGTTGTTGGGCATGCCCTTGGCGCGCGCGAGCTTGATGTAGTCGCGGTTGAGCTCGTCGACCATGTAGCGGCGGATCCACATGGCGTAGTTGGCCGTCGGGCCCAGCGCCATGCAGATCAGCGGGAGGACGTAGCTCTCCGGCTTGGAGCTGTTGAAGAGCATGGGCAGGGGGGTCGACGCCGTGACGGAGATCTGGATCATCAGGTAATAGACGATCGGCGGCACGGCGTTGATGAAGACGATGTAGCCCGTGCCGAGCTTGTCCCAGAGGCCGTGCGGCCTGCGGGCCATGAGCACGCCCAGCGAGCAGCCCAGCACCAGCGAGATCGCGATGGCGCCCAGGCCGAAGCCGATGGAATAGGGCATCTTCTTGGCGAGGATCTTCGTCACGGGCGTCTTGGGCTGCAGCGTCACGGAGCGGCCGAAGTCCAGGTGCGCCAGGTCGTCGTAGAAGCTGGCGAGCTGCTTGTACCAGGGATCGAGCAGGCCCATGTTCTCCAGGATCTTCTGCTTGTTTTCCTCGGTCATGGAGTCGGCGCGTCCGCCGAAGTAGCCCTCCACGGGCATCAGGCGCATCAGCAGGAAGACGACTGTGATGACGATGAACATGGAAACCAGCGCGGTGGCCAGGCGCTTGACAATGTATTTGAGCAAGCCGTACACACTCCTTTGTGAGTCGCCGCCATCGAAGAGCGTCTTTTGCGTTCAGGCGCTGTTCGATGGGGGCGGTTCAAAAATGGGAATGGGGAGCAGGACGCGCTGCGCGTCCTGCTCCCGGGAAGAAGGGAATTACTCGAGGGCGGCCAGGCGCGCGTCGCGCTCGGCTTCCCACTGGGTCAGCAGCTCGGCATATTCCTCCATGCCGAACGGGCTCTCGTAGATCCACTGATACTTGTAGCGTCCCTCGGAGGCGCCGAAGGGCGCGCGCTGGGACTCGAACGGGTTGAGGTAGCTGGCCACATAGCCGCCGCCGTCCATACAGAACGGGATGACGTAGGCCTCGTCGATCAGCCACGCCTCAGCCTCGGCGAGAATCGCGTAGCGCTTGGAGAGATCCTGCTCGGAGAAGGCCGGCTCGACCATCTCGTCGTAGACCAGATCGGTCCACCAGCCGCCGACGCGGTCCTGCCTGGCGCCGGGGGTGTCCTCGGTCGCCGGGACGCCCAGGCCGTTGCCCATGAAGATGTAGGCGTACTTCTGGGAGACGCGGAACGGATCGGTGAAGGTGTAGGGATCGGCGTAGTCCGGGCCCCAGTAGACCTCCATGAAGGAGTAGTTGCCGGCGCGGCGGGTGGTGTTCAGGTAGTCGTCGCTGGAGTAGCCGTCGATGATGATGTCGATGTAGTCGCTGCCCAGCAGCTTCTCGAGCTGCTGCTCGACGACCTGCGCGCGCTGGGTGAGGGAAGCGTTGCCGGTGTTGTAGGGCATGTAGAGCTTGACCGGGAAGGTCACGCCCGCGGCGGTCAGCTCCTCGACGGCCTTGGCCTTGTACTCGAGGGCCAGCTCGCTGTCAAAGGAATCGGTGTTGGAGATGGCGGCGAGGCTACCGGTCTGCGTATACTCGCCTGCGCCGGTCGCGAAGCCCGGAGGTGTGATGGTGTTGATCATCAGGCTGCGGGCGGATTCCTCGTCGGAGACCTTGGTCATCATGGCCGCGACGCGGTCAAAGCCGTGGAAGAGGGACTTGCGGAAGTTCTTGTTCTGCGCGGCGAGGAAGTAGTTCTCCGGGTCATACTCCTCGGGGTAGTTGTAGCTGCCGTCCGCGCCCTTGATGTAGTAGTTGAAGGCGTACCAGTAGGAGTAGTTGAAGGCGGCGCGGCTCGGGCGCAGCATCTTGGACAGCTCCGGATCGTCCAGCCAGGTCTGCGCCTCGGACGGGGTCAGGGAGGCGGTCATGATCTCGCCGCGCTTGAAGAGCTCAGCGCTGAGCGTGGCGGCCTCGGAGTTGAACGTCTCGTTGATCTCCTCGATGTGGATATCCTCGATATCCCAGTAGGTCGGGTTGCGCTTCATGACGCGGCGGGCGCTGGGCTCCCAGTCGGTCAGAATGAAGGCGCCGCAGTAGAGGATGGTGTAGTTGCCGGTGCCGAAGTCCTCGCCCATCATCTCGCCGAACTCGCGGTTGCAGGGCATGAAGCAGACGTAGGAGAGCATGGACTCAAAGTAGGCGACCGGCTGCTCGAGCGTGTACTGGAGGGTGTAATCGTCAAGCGCCTTGACGCCGACGTCCTCCCAGTCGCACTCGCCGTTGAAATACGCCTCGGCGTTCTTGATGACGTAGAGGATGTCGCTGGTCTTGGAGACCTGCTCCAGCGTGCCGTCGAGCACGCGGCTGGCGGAGTAGACAAAGTCGTCCGCGACGACCTCCGCGCCGTATTCCTCCATGTCGGCGGTCATCCACTTGACGCCCGGACGCAGGTGGAACGTCCAGGTCAGGCCGTCCTCAGAGCACTCCCAGCTCTCGGCCAGACAGGGCTGCAGGATGCCGTAGTTGTCGTACTCCACGAGCGTGTCGATGAAGTTGGCGCTGGACTCGTAGCTCGACTCGTACATGTAGTTGAGCGTAGCCCAGTCGGCGGAGTAGACGTCGTAGTAGATCTGGGAGGCGGCATGCGCCTTGCTCGTTTCGGCGAGAGAGACGCCGCACAGGAGCACAAGGGTCAGCGCAAGCAGCGCACAGAGCGTTCTTTTCACTGGGAATCCTTCCTTTCCGGCCGGAAAATGGCCCTGAAGCTGAGAAGACGGCGGGAATACCGCACATCAATTCT
>SFHU01000149.1 GCA_004555535.1 Clostridiales bacterium | reverse complement strand
TCCAAGACTGTCAAGGGCGGCCGCAACATGCGCTTTGCTGCGCTGGTCGTCATCGGCGACGGCAAGGGCCGCGTCGGCTGCGGCATCGGCAAGGCGACCGAGATTCCGGAAGCCGCGCGCAAGGCCGGCGAGGATGCCAAGAAGCATCTCGTTCATGTCAGCATGAAGGGCACGTCCATCCCGCACGAGACCATCGGCCACTTCGGCACCGGCGAGATCGTGCTGCTGCCAGCCCCGGAAGGCACCGGCGTCATCGCCGGCGGCCCGGCCCGTGCTGTCCTCGAGCTCTGCGGCATCAAGGACATCCGCACCAAGAGCTACGGCTCCAACAACCCGATTAACATGGTGAAGGCGACCATCGAGGGTCTGGCTTCCCTGCGCAGCGCCGAGGAAGTGGCGAAGATGCGCGGCAAGACCGTCGAAGAGCTGCTTGGCTGAGAAGGAGGAAGAGACGATGAAATTGCAGGTTACGCTTGTGAAGTCTCCTGTCTCCAGCAAGCCCAACCACATCAAGATTGTGAAGGCGCTGGGCCTGCACAAGATCCGCTCCACGAAGGTGTTTGAGGACACGCCGTCCATCCGCGGCATGATCTTCAAGGTCAAGCACCTGGTGGACGTGGTCGAGATCGGCGAGTAAGGAGGATTTCACCATGAAGCTGAATGAGCTGAAGCCCGCTGTGGGCTCCACCACTTCGCCGCGCCGTCTCGGCCGCGGCGTCGGCTCCGGCCTGGGCAAGACGTCCGGCAAGGGCCACAAGGGCGCCAAGGCCCGCAGCGGCGGCGGCAAGCGCCCGGGATTTGAGGGCGGCCAGATGCCTCTGGTCCGTCAGCTGCCCAAGCGCGGTTTTACCAATATCTTTGCGAAAGAATATGCGACCGTGAATGTCGGCGCGCTGGAGATCTTCGAGGAGGGCACCGAGGTGACCGCCAAGCTGCTCATCGAGAAGAAGATCATCCGCAAGGAGCTGGACGGCCTCAAGGTTCTGGGCGGCGGTGAGCTGACCAAGAAGCTGACGGTGAAGGCCGTGAAGTTCACTGGTTCTGCGAAGGAGAAGATTGAGGCCGTCGGTGGAACTGCTGAGGTGATCTGATATGCTGGAAAAGATGAAGAATGCCTGGCGCATTCCGGAGCTCCGCAAGAAGATCCTCTATACATTCGGCATGCTGCTGGTCTACCGCCTGCTGAGCGTCATCCCGGTTCCGGGCATGAACCTCTCCGAGGTCAGCAAATACGTCGACCAGTTCTCCATCCTCGGTTTCATGAACATGATGACCGGCGGTTCCTTCTCCCAGATGACCATCATGGCGATGGGCATCACGCCCTACATCAACGCGAGCATTATCCTGCAGCTGCTGACCGTGGCTGTGCCCGCGCTGGAGAAGCTGGCGAAGGAGGGCCCGGAGGGCCGCAAGAAGATTACCGAGTGGACCCGTTACCTGACCGTCGCGCTCGCCTTCATCCAGGCTGTCGGCCTCGTGTTCGCGATGCGCGCCACGGCCAAGGAGGGCTTCCTTTGGTACGTCGTCATCGGCCTCTCGATGGCGGCCGGCACCTCGCTGGCCATGTGGATCGGCGAGCGCATCACCGAGAAGGGCATCGGCAACGGCATCTCCCTGCTGATCATGGCGGGCATTGTGTCCAACATGTTCAACTGGGCGACCAGCGCCCTCTCCGGCATGGTTGACGGCTCCGTCTCCGTGATCGCCGTGATCGCGATCGTCATCGCGTTCCTCGTGATGATTGTCGCCATCACCTACGTCGATATGGGCGAGCGCCGCGTGCCTGTGCAGTATGCCAAGCGCGTGGTGGGCCGCAAGATGTACGGCGGCCAGTCCACCCACATCCCGATGAAGCTGAACTCCACCGGCGTCATGCCGCTGATCTTCGGCTTCGCCATCCTCCAGTTCCCGGCGACCATCTTCGCGTTCTTCCCGACCAGCGGGATCAACCTCTGGTGGTCGAACTTCCAGGCCGGCATCTGGTATCAGGTGGTGCTCGCGGTGCTGATCATCGCGTTCACCTACTTCTACACCAGCATCACGTTCAATCCGGTCGACATCAGCAAGAACCTGCAGCAGAACGGCGGCATCATCCCCGGCATCCGCCAGGGCCGCGCGACGACGGAATACCTGAGCCGCGTGTCGAGCCGCCTGACCCTGTTCAGCGCGCTGTTCCTCGCCGTGCTGGCGACGATTCCGACCATGCTGACCCGAATCTTCGGCATCAACGCGCCGTTCGGCGCGAGCTCCGTGCTGATCGCGGTTTCCGTCGGCATCGAGACGATCCGTCAGATCGAGGCGCAGATGGTCATGCGTCACCACAAGGGCTTCCTCGGTTGATTTCCGACAAGCGTGAGGTGCTCACATGAATGTGATTTTTCTTGGCCCGCCCGGTGCGGGCAAGGGGACCCAGGCCGTTCGCGTGTGCGAGCGGCTGGGGATCCCTCAGATTTCCACGGGCGACATCCTTCGCCGCGCCATCAAGGAGCAGACCCCGACCGGTCTGGCCGCCAAGACCTACATCGACAAGGGCGAGCTCGTGCCTGACAGCGTCGTGATCGATATCGTCCGCGAGCGGCTGGCCGCGAAGGACTGCGAGAACGGCTACATTCTCGACGGCTTCCCGCGTACCGTGCCCCAGGCACAGGCGCTGGCGACCTTCGCGAAGATCGACGCCGTGATTGACATCGAGGTCAGCGACGAGAAGCTGACGGAGCGCCTCTCCGGGCGCCGCGTCTGTCTCTCCTGTGGCGGCACCTACCATGTCAGCCGACTCAACGGCAGCACCACCTGCGAGAAGTGCGGCGCCACGCTGATCCAGCGCGACGACGACAAGGCGGAGACGGTGCTCAGCCGCCTCAAGGTCTACCATGCGCAGACCGCCCCGCTCATCGACTTCTACGCGGAGCAGGGCCTGCTCAGGGCGGTGGACGGCTCTCAGCCGATGGACGATTGCTTCAGCGCCATCCTCAGCGCGCTGGGTGAGGCGAAATGATTACCATCAAGAACGCAGCCCAGATCGAAAAGATGCGCAGAGCCGGCGCGATGCTTCACGAGGTGCTCACGCAGCTGAGCAAGAAGGTTGAACCGGGCGTGACGACGAAGGAGCTTGACCGCTACGCGGAAAAGCTCATTCGTTCGTTCGGCGCCGTTCCCTCCTTCCTGAACTACGAGGGCTATCCCGCCTCCATCTGCACGTCGGTGGACAGCCAGGTTGTCCACGGCATCCCGTCGCAGGAGACGGTGCTGCGCGAGGGGCAGATCCTCTCGATCGACGCGGGCCTGATCCTGGATGGCTGGCAGTCCGACAGCGCGCTGACCGTGGGCGTCGGCGCCATCTCCCCGGAGGCGCAGCGCCTCATCGATGTCACGCAGCAGAGCTTCTTTGCCGCGCTCGAGGTCGCGCGGGAGGGAAACCGCATCAGCGATATCGGCCACGCCGTGCAGCAGTATGTTGAAGAGCGCGGGTTCTCCGCGGTCCGCGACCTGTGCGGACACGGCATCGGCCGAGAGATGCACGAGGAGCCGAGCGTGCCGAACTTCGGCGTGCCCGGCCATGGCGTCCGTCTTCGCAAGGGCATGACGATCTGCATCGAGCCGATGATCGCGGCGGGCGACTACCACGTCAGAACGCTGCGCGACGGCTGGACAGTCGTCACCCGGGACGGCAGCCTTTGCTCCCATTATGAACACACCATCCTCATCACGGATGGCGAGCCCGAGCTGCTCTCGCTGCCGGGATATCATAAGGAGGAGACGCGATGAGCTCGCTGCCCATGGAGGTCGGCCGCGTGGTATTCTCCAAGGCAGGACGCGACCGCGGACACTATTTCGTGGTCGTCGCCGTGCTGGATGAAAACTATGTGGCGATTGCGAACGGCTGCCAGCGGAAGGTGGACAATCCCAAGAAGAAGAAGATCAAGCATCTGGTAGCAAAACCCGAGGTTCTTGAAGAAATTCAAGAAAAAATTTTTGCAAAAAAGAGGATTTTTGACTCTGAAGTGCGAAATAAACTAGATGCAATCGGCTATCAAGAGGCTTTGTTGCCGCGTAAGGAGGGTTAACGTTGCCCAAGAGCGACAATATCGAGGTTGAAGGCGTCGTCGTTGAAGCGCTGCCGAACGCGAACTTCCGCGTGGAGGTAGCCGGCGGGCATAAGATCATGGCCCAGATCTCCGGTAAGATCCGCATGAACTTCATCCGCATCTATCCGGGCGATAAGGTCAAAGTCGAAATTTCTCCCTATGACCTGACCAGGGGCCGCATCACCTGGCGCAGCAAGGGTTGAGAAAACAAATTCGAGGAGGAACGGACAAATGAAGGTTAGACCGTCTGTCAAGCCTATCTGCGAAAAGTGCAAGATCATCAAGCGCAAGGGCCGCATCATGGTCATCTGCGAGAACCCCAAGCACAAGCAGAAGCAGGGCTGATTTGCTTTTTTTGACAGGAAGGATCGCTTGGGCGGCTGCGCAGGCCATGCCTGCGAACCATGCGGCTTTTCATAGAGAAATCAAGCAGGAAACCACACTTACGGAATCAAGTTCGGAGGTAAAACAATGGCACGTATTTCTGGCGTTGACCTGCCTCGTGAGAAGCGGGTC
>SFHU01000148.1 GCA_004555535.1 Clostridiales bacterium | reverse complement strand
GGCAATGAAGAAGGGAGCTGCCTCTCATGGCATCCTTTGCCATGAAGAGACATCTCCCTCGATCATTCCCTGAAAAGCGGAATCCCGAAAGCAGCAATGTACAAAACTCTGCTTCTTTCAATTTGCCCAAGCATCGGCCAGCGATCCCGCCGAGGTCTCCCGGATAAAGCGATCGATATGCGCCTCAAGCAGCGCGTGCCCGTGCGCCCGGCTCTGCGGCCCGTCGCAGGCACAGATGAGCAGCCAGAGCGGCGCATAGAATTCCAGCGCGAGCGTCTCCGGATCCTCCGCGCGGATCGCCCCTCGCGCCGCCATCGCCCGGAAGATGCCCGCCATGTAAGCCACCGGCCCTGCCGTCAGGCAGTCGCTGTGCAGCCGGGCCATCTCCCCGCTGCGGTACTGCTCCAGCGTCAGCAGCCGACGGAACTGCGCAGCATAATCGTCCTGCGTCCAGAAGTCGAACTGGGCGAGCGTGAATTCGCGGATCTCCCGCATCGTCACCTCGCGCAGGCTCTCCTGTGGCACGTCCGTCGGCAGCTCCGGCACGTGGAACTGGCGGGAGCGCTCTGCGTCGATCTCCACCATCCGCGCCACAATGCTCTCGAGGATGTCGCGCTTGCTTTTGTAGTGCCTGTACAGCGCGCCCTTGGTGATGCCCAGCTCTCCCGCGATGGCGCTGACGGACGTCGCCTCATAGCCGTCCCGCGCAAACAGGCGCAGCGCCGTGTGAAGGATACGCTCCTTCGTGCTTTCCTGACGGCCATCCTTCACGCCGCACTCCGTCCGGCTCCCGACGCTCTGCTCCATGCCGCTTTCCCCCTTGTTTGCCGGTCACGCCCTCTTTCGCAGGACGATCTTCACGAAATTCAGGTATTTCCCGCCGCCGGCCTCCATGGACCGCCGGTCGCCGACGGCATAGGGATTCTCCTGGCGCAGCCAGTCCGCCCAGACCTCCTCGTTGCTCTCCATCTCGCAGACGTCGATGACCTCCGCGTCCCGGGACTGACTGACTATATTTCTCCAGTAGCGCGCGTCGTGCATCGTCTCCAGGTCCTCCGGCGTCCAGGAGAGCAGCAGCTCTGGCGGCAGATGGTCGTGGCAATCCTCCTTCATGCCCGGAATGGCGATATAGACATAGCCGCCCGGCCTTACGAACGGCAGCAGCTTGTCATCCAAAAAGCGCGCGTCCCGTCCGAAATAATGATAGGAATCGATGCTGACCACCGCATCGAAAAATTCCCGCTCAAAGGGCAGCTGCTCCGCATCCGCCTTGACAGGGATGATCTGCGCCCGGCTCAGGCCCATCTCGTCAAAGAACCGCCGGTTGTCCTCCGGCTCGCTCCACAGATCCGCCGCATAGACGGTGAACCCGTATTCCCGCGCGAGGAACACGCTCGTCAGCCCCTGTCCGCTGCCCAGGTCGCAGACGGTCGCTCTCTCCGGAATCCGGTGGTCCCGCAGCAGCTCCTCCTCGAGCTTGACGGGATTGGGACCCATAATCTTTTTCATCAGTTCAGGTGTGCCGTATCGCTCACTTCTTATATACTTCATCGTTTCTTCTCCTCACATTCTCTGCGCGCTGCGGTTGATCTTCGCAATGCGCTTGAACTTTTCCTTCTTTTTCGCCAGATAGCGCTCCGTGTCCGCGGCATACAGGCTCTCCGCGCAGAGCTTCTGATAGGATTGCAGCCGCTCGGGAGGCAGCGCGCCCTCCCGTACAGCCGCCCGGACGGCGCAGCCCGGCTCACCGGTATGGGTGCAGTCCCGGAAGCGGCACCCGGCTGCCAGCGTCTCAATGTCGGCAAAGGACTGCTCCAGGCCCTCGTCCGCGTCCCACAATCCGAGCTCCCGCATGCCCGGCGTATCGATGACCATGCCGCCCTGCGCAAGCAGGAACAGCTCGCGCCGCGTCGTGGTGTGGCGGCCCCTGTCGTCATCGCGCAGGCCGTTCGTCCGGAGCCGCTCCTCGCCCAGCAGCCGGTTGATGAGCGTCGACTTGCCCACGCCGGAGGAGCCGAGCAGCGCCACGGTTTTCCCCGGGCGAAGATAGGGCGCCAGCGCCCGCAGCCCGTCCGTCTGCACGGCGGACACGGTCACAACCTCCGCCCCGGCGGCAACGCAAGCAACCTCGGAGAGCCTTTGCGCCATGTTTTCGCACAGATCCGCCTTGGTCAGCACGACCACGGGCACGGCGCCGCTGTCCCATGCGACGGCGAGGTAGCGCTCCAGCCTGCGCAGGTTGAAATCGCCGTTAAGCGCCATGCAAATGAACGCCGTGTCGATGTTCGCCGCGACGACCTGCTCCGTGCAGCCCGTTCCAGCCGCCCGGCGGACAAAGGCGCTCCTGCGCGGCAGGATGCCCTGGATCAGCGCAAGGCTATCCTCCTCCCGGAGCCGGACAAAATCCCCGACTGCCGGGAAATCCGCCGCCTCCTCCGTCTCATAGCGCAGCCGGCCGGATACCTCCGCCATCCGCTCGCCTGTTACGCTGACGACGCGATAGCTTCCCCGATCCTGTGCGATAACTCTGCCCACGGCCTCCGTCTCTGCGCGCTCCAGCGCCAGCGCCGCGAGCCGCCCCGTCAGCCCGTAAACCGCCATATCGATGCCTGCCACGCCTTCCGCCTCCCTTCAAAAATAAACGATCGTTTACATTCTCATTATAGTAAACAGTCGTTTACTTGTCAACGGTTTTTTCATGTATTCAAAAAAAGATGCGGCGCAAAGCTACATTTCCCCATTTATTGAATTGATCAAAGGCCATGTTATCCTCGGAGCCTTATTGATGGGAGTTTTCTCCCCTTCCAGGAGAGAAAACCCTTCTGAAAAAAGAAAGAGATGCGGCACGAAACCGCATCTCTCTGGGTTTGAAGGATTAGAGCTGGCCGTTCTTCTCCTTGATCGCGGCCTGCGCAGCGCTCAGGCGGGCGATCGGAACGCGGAACGGAGAGCAAGAGACGTAATCCAGGCCGATCTTGTGGCAGAACTCGATGGAGGACGGATCGCCGCCGTGCTCGCCGCAGATGCCGCAGTGGAGCGTCGGACGGGTCTCGCGGCCCATCTTGACCGCCATGCTCATCAGCTTGCCGACGCCGGTGGTATCCAGGCGGGCAAACGGATCGGACTCGTAGATCTTGTTGGCATAGTAGGCCGGGAGGAACTTGCCGGCGTCGTCACGGCTGAAGCCGAACGTCATCTGGGTCAGGTCGTTCGTGCCGAAGCAGAAGAACTCGGCCTCGGTGGCGATGTCGTCCGCGGTCAGCGCGGCGCGCGGGATCTCGATCATGGTGCCGACCTCATACTTGAGGCTGGAGCCGGCAGCGGCGATCAGCTCGTCCGCGGTCTTGACGACGACGTCCTTGACGAACTTGAGCTCCTTGACCTCGCCGACGAGCGGGATCATGATCTCCGGCACGACGTTCCAGTCCGCATGGCGGGCCTGCACGGCCAGCGCGGCCTTGATGACGGCAGCGGTCTGCATCTTGGCGATCTCCGGATAGGTGACCGTCAGACGGCAGCCACGATGGCCCATCATCGGGTTGAACTCGTGGAGATCGGAGATGACCTGCTTGATGTAGGCGACGGTCTTGCCCTGCGCCTCGGCCAGCGCCTTGATATCGGCCTCGTCGGTCGGCACGAACTCGTGCAGCGGCGGATCGAGGAAGCGGATGCAGACCGGATGGCCCTCGAGCGCCTCGAACAGGCCCTCGAAGTCGCTCTGCTGCATCGGCTCGATCTTGGCCAGCGCAGCCTCGCGCTCCTCAACGGTCTCAGAGCAGATCATCTCGCGGAACGCGCCAATGCGCTCCGGCTCGAAGAACATGTGCTCGGTGCGGCACAGGCCGATGCCCTGCGCGCCGAAAGCAGCCGCCTGGCGGGCATCCTTCGGGGTGTCGGCATTGGTGCGCACGCCCAGCTTCTTGTACTTGTCCGCCAGCTCCATGATGCGTCCGAAGTAGCCGCTGTTCGGGTCGGCCGGGACGGTCGGGATCAGGCAGTCATAGATGTTGCCGGTGGAGCCATCCAGGGACAGCACATCGCCCTCGTGGAAGGTCTTGCCCTTCAGGGTGAAGCACTTGTTCTCCTCGTCCATCTTGATGTCGCCGCAGCCGGAGACGCAGCAGGTGCCCATGCCGCGGGCCACGACGGCCGCGTGGGAGGTCTGGCCGCCGCGGACGGTCAGGATGCCCTGGGAGTACTTCATGCCCTCGATGTCCTCCGGAGAGGTCTCCAGGCGGACCAGGACGACCTTCTCGCCCTTCTTGCCGTGCTCAACAGCGTCCTCAGCGGTGAAGACGATGGTGCCGGCCGCAGCGCCCGGGGAGGCCGCGATGCCCTTGGCGATGGCCTCAGCCTTCTTGAGGGCAGCGGTGTCAAAGGTCGGGTGGAGCAGCATGTCCAGGCTCTTGGCGTCGATCTGCATCAGCGCCTCTTCCTCGGAGATCATGCCCTCATCGATCAGATCGCAGGCGATCTTGATGGCGGCGGCGGCGGTGCGCTTGCCGTTGCGGGTCTGCAGCATGTAGAGCTTCTTGTCCTCGATGGTGAACTCCATATCCTGCATGTCGCGGTAGTGCTTCTCCAGGGTGTTGCAGATGCCCAGGAAC
>SFHU01000147.1 GCA_004555535.1 Clostridiales bacterium | reverse complement strand
TGGGCGGGCGCGATGTGCATGTGGATGCAGACGACCGTCGGCAGGTGGAACGAATCATTGATGAGGAAATGGCGG
Source organism: Clostridiales bacterium (assembly GCA_004555535.1). GTDB lineage: Bacteria > Bacillota > Clostridia > Christensenellales > Aristaeellaceae > Ventricola. Next base: position 4,693 of record SFHU01000147.1, on the reverse strand, counting down.
AATTTGCGCGCTGGCGCTCGTACCGCGAGGCGCTGCCGCTGATTGATGAGCTGTGCGGGCTGGCGGCGGAGCGCGTCGCCACCGGATATGATTTTGCCGTGCTCTCGGACGGGGAGGACGGGAAAACCACAGAAAAAATGGAGAACGCCGCCAGACTGGCGGCACAGAAAACCGCACGGTTGCTGCTGAGCGGCTTACAGGGTGAATTGGGCGACGGCGCGCTGGAAACGTGCCGGGAGGCCATTTTACGCAAGGCACCGCAGCTGCGGGACGGGAGGACAGGATGAAACTTTATGTCATCGGCATTGGGCCGGGCGGCGCGGATCAGATGACGCCGCGCGCGCGTGCCGCTATCGAAGCGAGTGATATCATCGCGGGCTACACCACATATATTGATCTGGTGCGCCCGCTGATCGAAGGCAAAGAAATTTTACAGACCCCAATGAAGCAGGAAATTGACCGCTGCACGCGCGCGCGTGACGCAGCGCTGACCGGAAAGACGGTCGCCATGATCTGTTCGGGCGATGCGGGCGTATATGGCATGGCGGGGCTGATGCACGAGGTCTGTGCGGATCATCCGGACATCGACATTGAAGTCGTGCCGGGCATCACGGCGGCGTGTGCCGGTGCAGCGGTGCTCGGCGCGCCGCTCGTGCATGATTTTGCGGTCATCAGCCTGAGCGATCTGCTTACGCCGTGGGAGAAAATTGAAAAGCGGCTGGATTTTGCATCTCAGGCGGATTTCTGCATCTGTCTGTACAATCCGTCCAGCAAAAAGCGCGCGGATTATCTGCAAAAAGCGTGTGACATTATGCTGAAGAGCAGGCTGCCGGACACCCCCTGCGGTTATGTGCAGAACATCGGGCGCGCGGGCGAGTGCGGCACGGTCTGCACGCTGGCACAGCTGCGCGATACGTCGGTCGATATGTTTACGACGGTCTTTATCGGCAACAGCCAGACGCGTGTGATCGGTGGAAAGCTGGTCACGCCGCGCGGATATGAAACCAAATGAAAACAGTGATTTTTTCCGGGACGAGCGAAGGGCGAACCCTGTGTGAACAGCTGTCCCGCGCGGGACAGGAGGCGGTTGCCTGTGTCGCAACGGAATATGGAAAACAGGTTATGCCGGCGCTGCCGGGCATCCGCGTGCACACCGGGCGCATGGACGCTGCACAGATGGCGGATTTTCTGCGCGGTGTGGAGACAGCCGTCGATGCCACACATCCCTATGCCGTAGAGGTCAGCCAAAATATCCGGCAGGCGTGTCAGCAGGCCGGGTGCCGGTATCTGCGCCTGCTGCGCCCGAAGACGCACGTCGAAGGCGCCGTGCATGTGCCGGACGCACGTGCGGCGGCAGACTATCTTGCGCAGACGGAAGGCGCCGTGCTGCTGACAGTCGGCAGCAAGGAACTGCACTGCTTTACCGCTGTGCCGGACTATACAGAGCGGCTGTGGCCGCGTGTGCTGCCCGCCGAAGCGTCGATGCAGATTTGCAAAACACTCGGTTTTCCGGCGGCGCATCTCATCCTGATGCAAGGCCCGTTTTCGGAAGAGCTGAACTGTGCGCTGATTCACATGAGCGGTGCGAAATGGCTCGTGACCAAGGATACAGGTGAGGCGGGCGGATTGCCGGAAAAGCTGGCGGCTGCAAAAAAATGCGGCTGCCGGGTGATCCTGATCGACCGTCCACAGGAGGACGGCCTGACGCCGGAGCAGGTGCGGCAGCTTCTGCTGCCGGAACCGCCGATGCGTTTTCCGTTGTTTGTCGATCTGACCGGGCGCAGGTGTCTGGTTGTCGGCTGCGGCAAAATTGGCGCGCACCGCGCGGAAGTTCTGCTGCGCTATGGCGCAGAGGTTATTGTCGTTGCACCGGAGGGCGAAGCGCCTGCGGGTGCGGTGCACCATCGCCGCGCATTTGAACCGAACGATCTGGACGGCGTTTTTCTGGTGACAGCGGCGACAGACCGCCGGGACATCAATCACGAAATTTACACGCTGTGTGTACAGCGCAATGTATTTGTCAGCACCGCGGACAACCGGGAGGAATGTACGTTTTTCTTTCCGGCAGTGCGCACGGGTGCGAATCTGTCGGTCGGGCTGGTGTCCGACGGCAGTGACCATAAAAAGACGGCGCGGGCAGCCCGCGCCATTGGGCAGGTTTTGAAGGAGGAGTCGCGGACATGAACAGAGTAATCCGAGTCGGAAGCCGCGAATCCCGGCTGGCGGTGATTCAGAGTGATATGGTGATGGATGCCATCCGCGAAGCAGAGCCCGCCATTTCCACCGAACTGGTGACGATGAAAACCACAGGCGATCGAATTCTCGACCGCACACTGGACAAAGTAGGCGGCAAGGGTCTGTTTGTCAAAGAACTGGACCGCGCCTTGCTCGCAGGCGAGGTTGATCTGACCGTGCATTCGATGAAGGATTTGCCGGCCGAACTCGACCCGCGTCTGCCGCTCGTTGCGGTCTCGCGGCGCGAGACACCGTATGACGTTCTGGTATTGCCGGAGGGGTGTCAGGAATGGGACAAATCCAGACCGGTCGGCTGTGCGTCCGCACGGCGCACGATTCAGTTACAGGCGCTGTATCCGGAGCTGGAGATTCGCCCGGTGCGCGGCAACATTCAGACGCGGCTGCGCAAGCTGGACAGCGGCGAATACGGCGCGCTGGTGCTTGCACAGGCAGGGCTGCATCGCCTCGGGCTGGACAGCCGCATTCACCGCGTTTTTTCGCCGGAGGAACTGATTCCGTCTGCCTGCCAGGGCATTCTGGCGGTGCAGGCGCGGGAGGGCTTTGATACTGCCTGCCTGCGCACCTTTCACGATGCGGATGCATTCGCCTGTGCGATGGCGGAGCGCGCGTTTATCCGCGCGCTGGACGGCGGCTGTTCGTCGCCGGTGGCGGCGTTTGCCCGCCTGACCGATGCGGATACGATGCAGCTGACCGGCCTGTATGTCTCGGATGACCGCACACGTACCCGCGTCGAAACGATAAGCTGTCCGCGTGCCGACGGCGCAGACTGTGCCGCAGAGCTGGCAAAGCGGATGAAACGGGAGGGATGACCATGGGACATGTCACACTGGTGGGAGCAGGGCCGGGGGATCCGGGACTGCTCACTGTGAAGGGCCGCCAGGCGATTGCCGAGGCGGATGTTGTTGTATATGACCGGCTGGTTGGGCCGGAAATTCTGGCGCTGATGCCGAACCACGCCGAACAGATCGATGTGGGCAAGCGCAGCTGCCATCATCCCGTGCCGCAACCGCGCATCAATGAGATTTTGCTGGAAAAGGCGCGTGAGGGAAAAAATGTCGTGCGGCTCAAGGGCGGCGACTGCTTTCTGTTTGGGCGCGGCGGCGAGGAGCTGGAGCTGCTCGCGGAAAACGGCATTGATTTCGATGTCATTCCGGGCGTGACCAGCGCGCTGGCGGTGCCCGCCTATGCGGGAATCCCCGTGACGCACCGTGATTTCACCTCGTCGGTGCACATTATCACAGGTCACGCAAAGAAAAATGGCGAGCTGCACATCGATTTTGACGCGTTGGTGCGCCATGGCGGCACGTTGGTTTTCCTGATGAGCGTGACGAGCACCCCGGCGATTCTGGACGGGCTGATGCAGGCGGGGATGTCTCCCGACCTGCCCGCGGCGATGGTGGAGCGCGGCACGCTGCCGCGCCAGCGCAAGCTGGTCGCTACGGTCGGCACACTCGCGCAGCGCATGCGCGAGATGGGCATTTCCAGCCCGGCGATTTTGATTGTCGGTGCGGTCTGTGCGCTGTCCGACCGGTTTGACTGGTATGACACGCTGCCGCTGCACGGCGTGACCGTCGCGGTCACGCGTCCAAGACAGCGTGCGGGCACGCTGACCGACCGTCTGCGCAGGCTCGGTGCAGATGTCCTTTCCTATCCGTGTATTGAGACACAGGACATCTGGCCGAATATGCCGGTTGTGGAAGCGCTGGCATCGCTGGAGCAGTACAGCTGGCTGGTGCTGACCAGTCCGGCGGGCGTGGATACGCTCGCACGACTTTTGGATGCGGCGGAGATGGATGCGCGCAGCCTTGCGCATCTGAAGCTCGCCGTCATCGGCGCGGGCACGGCGAAAAAACTGCGCGAGCACGGTCTGCGTGCGGATTATGTCCCAGATGTGTACGATTCCGTACATCTGGCGGAGGGATTGATCCGTCTTGTGCGCGACGGTGAGCGCATGCTGCTGCTGCGTGCGGAGATCGGTACACCGGAACTGCCTGCGTTGCTTTCGGAGGCGTGCGTGGCGTTTGACGATGTTGCAATTTACCGCACAGTATATCGCAGCGAGCGCAGTGAGGAGCTGGCAGGGCTGTTGGCGCGCGGCGCGGTCGATTATGTGACGTTTACCAGCGCCTCTACCGTGCACGGCTTTGTCGGCAGCCTGTCGGCAGATACCGATCTGACGAGCTTTACCGCACTGTGCATCGGCCCGAGCACACAGAAGGCCGCACAGCAGGCGGGCATGCATACCATTACCGCCGCAAATGCGACGATTGACGCGATGATAGACACCCTGCGGGAGCATTGTGCCGCGCGGGACTGACAGGAGAGGAGTAACGAGATGGACACTTCGGAGAGAATGTTTGCAGAGGCCTGTGCCGTCATGCCGGGCGGCGTTAACAGCCCGGTTCGCGCGTATCGTGCCGTCGGCATGACACCGCGG
>SFHU01000146.1 GCA_004555535.1 Clostridiales bacterium | reverse complement strand
TCTTCTGAGACTGGGACGGGAGGGATGACTCTTGCGGACACTCAAGCGCTTTCTGAGCTTCATCGCCTCGCGGATGTTCATGCTCACGGTCGTCAGCGCGCTGCTGATCATCGCCTTCTATTTGGCGATGAACACGGCCAACATCTGGGTGCTCATCAGCGACGGGCTCGATGCGCGCGCGGGCGTCGTGCTCATGGGCGAGGGCGAGGAGGAGCTGACGAAGTATTTCCGGCAGGAATTCCTCAGCCAGGATCCCGTGCTGCAGGTCGCCCTGAGCGACACCTCGCCGTACAGGGATTACGACATCCGGGGCTATGACCATCGCGTGAAGATGATCTCCGTCTGGTCCTGGCCGTGGGAGACGGTCGCGCGCGCGGAGATCATCGAGAGCATCCCCGCGATCGACGGCGCCATCCTCTCCTCCAAGCGGGAGGCGGCGCTGGCCGAGGGCGGCGAGGAGCGGCTCTCCCCGCCGAAATGGGCGACAGCCCGCTATCGCGTGACGCTGGTGCGCTCCGCGGGAAAGTGGATGATCTCCAACCTTCAGCTGCTTGAACAGATCGACGAATGACGAATGGACGGATTTGATTTTCTGAAGCAGGGCGCCATGCTCGCGCCGATGGCCGGCGTGACGGACATGCCCTTCCGTGTGCTCTGTCGGGAGATGGGCTGCGCGATGGCCGTCAGCGAGATGGTCAGCGCGAAGGGCTATCTGCTTGCGCCCAGGGACAGCCGCGCGGCGAGGGAGCTGCTCTCCGTCGCGCCGCAGGAGGAGGGCGCGGTTGCCTTGCAGCTCTTCGGGCACGAGGGCGACATCATGGCGCGCGCGGCGGAGGAGCTGACGCGCACAGGGCGCTACGCGCTGCTGGACATCAACATGGGCTGCCCCGTGCCCAAGATCGTCGGCAACGGCGAGGGCAGCGCGCTGATGCGCGAGCCGGTTCACGCGGCGGAGATCGTGCGCGACGTCGTGCAAGCGAGCCATGTGCCGGTGACGGTCAAGATGCGCCTGGGCTTTGAGCCAGGGAGCGAGACCTATCTGCTGCTGGGGCAGCTGGTCGAGGAGAGCGGCGCGGCCATGATCACGCTGCACGCGCGCACGCGGAGCCAATATTACGAGGGGCACGCCGACTGGAGCGCGATCAAAAAGCTCAAGGAGCGCGTCTCGATCCCCGTCGTGGGCAACGGCGATGTGACCTGCGCGGCGGATGCGCTGCGGATGCTCGAGACGACGGGCTGCGACGGCGTGGCGGTCGGGCGGGCGGCGCAGGGCAATCCCTGGATCTTTGAGCAGATCCGGGATGCGATGGCGGGCAGGCCCGTGCGGGAGATTTCGCCCCGGGAGAAGCTGGATGTCGCCATGCGCCATGCGCGCATGCTCGCGGCGCTCAAGGGCGAGCCGGTGGCCGTGCGCGAGATGCGCCGCCACATCGTCTGCTATGTGCGCGGCATGCGCGACGCGGCCAGGCTGCGCACGAAGGTCAACACGCTCACGACGCTTGAACAGCTGGAGGAGGCGCTCGCGGCGTTCATGCTCGGAAGCAATAGGGAATAAAGAAACTGCCGGCTGGTATACAGCGCGGCAGTTTCTCCTTTGGGAGGGACGAAAAAGGAGGAAGGGGAATTCACTGATCCTTCTTGATGCCCAGGAGGGTGCGCAGGCCACTCTCCACCGTGGCAATCAGCACGATCACGGCAGCGGTCTCAAACAGGATGATCGTTCCCGTGAAGACGTACAGATTCAGCAGGTTGTCATACGGCAGCGCGCGGGCGACGAGAACGGCGATCACCGCCATCACGAAGCCCGTCACCATGTAGCGGACGCTGCAGGCCTTCTGCGCATATGCCCAGGCTTCGGGCGAGGAGAGGGAGAGGGCTGTCCGGTAGCCGCGCTCGGCATCCATCCCGGCGCAGCTTCTGAGGCGGAGATAGCCGGTCTGAAGCGTCAGGACAGGGATGATCAGCATGAGAAACAGGCAGAGCAACCAGGAAACAAACATGGCAGGGTTCCTCCTTGCGCACAGGCGCCGCTTAATCTTTGCCTGTATTATAGGGGAAATGCCCGCCAAGAGGATGACAAGAAACCGGCCGAAACCGCAAAGAATCTTTATAAAGAACGCTTAACGCCGGCGCGGCTTCACAGCACGGAGGAGGCGATATTGAGCAGTGAGGTAAACAGGCTCAGACGCAGGAGCACCTCGCCGCTTCGCTGTGAGCCCCGGTGCAGGCCGGGCAGCATGGCAAGCAGCGTGCCGCCCAGCGCGCCCGGAAGAATCCACAGCAGCACGTCGGCATGGGGCAGGCTGAAGCGCTGGCGGATGAGCAGCGTCGCGAGCTTGCCGGTCATGGCGAAGAGCGCGACGGTGAGCGCCGCCGCGGAGGACTCGTCGTTTTCCGCGTCGAAGAGCACGAAATAGAGCATCAGTGTCAGCGGCTCCGCGCCGAAGGCGAGGAACGAGGCCGTCAGACCGGCCAGCAGCGCGACGGGAAAGGCGTACAGGCGCGGGAGCGCCAGCGGGCGCAGCGTTCTCGAGAGCGCGCTGAAATAGACCGATGGGAGCGCGATGAGCGTAAAGAGGAGCGCGTTTTGAAGCATGCGCACGGCCTGTGTGTCGATGACCACGATCAGGCGGAAGGCGGCCATATCGCCCAGGATGCCGCCCAGCAGCGCACCCACGGCGAGCAGGAGCAACTCATCCTGATGCAGCGGAAGCGGCTGGCCGAGCGCGAAGAAGGCGCTGACGAGCGCCGCGCAGAGCGCCGCCATTGTCGCGAGCATGGCGATGGCGTCAGGTGGGAGCGGCGAGACCGCGTCGAGTAGCGGGCGCAGCAGCGTCGCGGGGCCGAGCCCATCGCTGACGCCGAAGAACGCGCTGACGGCGCTGAGCAGCAGGTAGATCATCCGTTCATCGCCGCCTTGGCGAAGACCGCCGCGCTCCCGAGGGCCTCCTCAATGCGCAGAAGGCGGTTGTATTTGGCTGTCCGCTCCGCGCGGCAGGGCGCGCCGGTTTTGATCTGCCCCGCGTTGAGCGCGACGGCGAGGTCGGCGATGGAGACATCCTCCGTCTCGCCGGAGCGATGGGAGACGATCGTGCGATAGCCGCTCTGGTGCGCGAGGCGCTGCGCCGAGATGGTCTCGCTCAGCGTGCCGATCTGATTGGGCTTGAGCAGAATCGCGTTGGCGCAGCCCATCGAGACGCCCTTAGCCAGGCGCTCCGCGTTGGTGACAAAGAGGTCGTCGCCCACGAGCTGGCAGCTCTCGCCCAGCGTCTTGGTCAAGGCCTGCCAGGCGGGCCAGTCCTCCTCGCCGAGCGGATCCTCGATGGAGCGGATGGGATACTGGCGGATGAGCTCGCGCCAGTGCTCGGTCAGCTCGTGCGCGGTGAAGGCTCTGCGGCTCTTGGGCAGCAGATAGCCGCTCTTCTGCTTCCATTCGCTGGCCGCCGCGTCGAGCGCGAGGACAAAGTCGCGCCCGGCGGTGTAGCCGGCGCGGGAGACGGCCTCCAGAATCAGGTCGATAGCCTGTGTCTCCTCGATGATCTCCGGGGCAAAGCCGCCCTCGTCGCCGACGCTCGTGGAGAGATTGCGCTTTTTGAGCAGCGCGGCGAGCGCGTGATAGACCTCCGCGCCCATGCGCAGCGCGTCGCGGAAGCTGTCCGCGCCGACAGGAACGATCATGAACTCCTGAACGTCCAGGCCGTTGCCCGCGTGCGCGCCGCCGTTGAGGATGTTCATCATCGGCAGGGGCAGCGTGACGGCCTGTGCGCCGCCCAGAAAGCGGAACAGCGCGACGCCCTGCGCGCTGGCGGCGGCCTTCGCACAGGCCAGGGAGACGGCGAGCGTTGCGTTGGCGCCGAGGACGGACTTGTTGTCCGTGCCGTCGAGCGCGCACAGGGCGGCATCCACGGCGGCAAGATCGGCCGCGTCCATGCCGGTGAGCGCCTTGGCGATGGAGGTTGAGACGGCCTTGCAGGCGCGCGTGACGCCCTTGCCGCCGAAGCGCTGCATATCCCCGTCGCGCAGCTCCAGCGCCTCGAATTTGCCCGTCGACGCGCCGCTGGGCGCGATGGCCGTGCAGGTGACGCCGCAGGCGAGGGCGACCTCCGCCTCGACGGTGGGGTTGCCCCGGGAATCGAGCACCTCCCGCCCCAGAATGCTGACGATTTCGCTTGATCGCATAGGAAATTCCTCCGCTTCTCGTTTGCGCGTAGGATGCGCAGAAGCGGAAAAACTATGCGGAAGCCAAAACAGCAAGGCCGGCGCACGGGAACACCCCGAAGCGCCGGCCTTGCCGGATTCATCGCGAAGAAATCAGAAGCGGAGGAACCAGGTGGAGATGTAGCCAACCTGGCCATTGATCTCCGCCCGGGTCCAGTCGGTCGTCTTTTCCAGCACGTTGATCTGCGTGCCGACGGGAACCGTGCGCAGGACGCCCGCGTTCAGGCTCGCGCCGCTGCGGAAGTTGACGTAGCTGTTGCCGTTCGGGTTGATGACGGTCGCCGTGCCGCTGACGACATCGGCGGTGACCTTCAGGTACTGCGCCATCATGTAGCCGGTCTTGCCGTCGACGCTGACCTTGTACCAGCCGTCAAGCTTCTCCAGCAGCTTGACCTGCTTGCCGTTGCGGTAGTAGCCCAGCGCCTCGCTGGCGGTCGACGGCTCGCTGCGCAGGAAGAGCACCTGCGTGTCGCGCGGGTTGTTGACCACGGCGGTGCCGCTGACCGGGGTGGACGGGGCGGACGGCGTGCCCGGCTTGCTGGCGCTCAGCCACTGGGAGGACATGTAGCCGGTCCTGCCGTCGACGCTGACCTTGTACCAGCCGTCAAGCTTCTCCAGCAGCTTGACCTGCTTGCCGTTGCGGTAGTAGCCCAGCGCC
>SFHU01000145.1 GCA_004555535.1 Clostridiales bacterium | reverse complement strand
GCCCAGAAAAGCTGAAAATACTTGAAAAAACGGTCGGCTTATGCGGGGCACGCGCCGGAAAAAGCGAACGAAATCATATTTTGGCGAAAAAGTTTTTCAAAGGGTCTTGACAACGGGGGGCGGATATGGTTTAATCTGCATCGCTGTGTTAATCTTTGAGTTTTGTATTGCTAAACTTTGGGGGCATTTGCGTGGAAATCAATATCGGCGAAAAGCTGCGAAGCCTTCGCCAGAAGAACAACCTGACGCAGAAGGAGCTGGCCGACCGCTGCGAGCTCTCCAAGGGCTTCATCTCCCAGCTGGAGAGCAACCAGACCTCGCCGTCCCTCTCGACGCTTGAAGACATCCTCACGACGCTGGGCAGCTCGTTTCATGAATTCTTCTCCGATGAGCGGGGCGACAACCCCGTCTGGCGCAAGGAGGACGTCTTCATCAAGGAGACGGGCGACGGCGTGACGATTCACTGGCTGATTCCCAACGCGCAGAAGAAGGACATCGAGCCCATCATGGTGACGCTCGAGCCCGGCGCGAAGACCGAAACCGACCTGCCGCACATGGGCGAGGAGTTCGGCCATGTGCTCTCGGGCGCCGTGACGCTCGTGCTGGGCGGGCAGCGCTACCGCGTGCGCAAGGGCGACAGCTTCTCCTATAAGCCGTCGGAGCAGCACTACCTGATGAACACGGGCAAGACCCCGGCGACCGTGCTGTGGGTCTGCACCCCGCCGAACTTCTGATATCACTATTCAGGCCTTGGAGGAATTGAGCATGGACAACGTGATCCTTTCGATCCGCGATGTGAAGGTCGTCTTTCAGGACGACGGCTTCACCGCGCTGGGCGGCGTGAGCCTGGACATTGGCGAAAACGAGTTTGTGACGCTGCTGGGCCCGTCCGGCTGCGGCAAGACGACGCTGCTGCGCTGCATCGGCGGCTTTGAAAAGCCGACCAGCGGCGAAATCCTCTACAAGGGGCAGAACATCATCCCTCTGCCGCCCTACAAGCGCGCCATCAACACGGTCTTCCAGCGCTACGCGCTCTTCCCGCACCTCAATGTCGCGCAGAACGTCGCCTTCGGCCCCGACCTGCGCGGGGAGGACAAGAAGAAGACCGCCGGGGAGGTCAGCCGCATGCTCGCGCTCGTCGGCCTGGCGGGCTTTGAAAAGCGCAAGATCGCCAGCCTCTCGGGCGGCCAGCAGCAGCGCGTCGCCATCGCGCGCGCGCTGATCAACAAGCCGGACGTCCTGCTGCTGGATGAGCCGCTGGGCGCGCTCGACCTCAAGCTGCGCCGCGAGATGCAGCTGGAGCTCAAGCGCATCCAGCGCGAGAGCGGCATCACCTTCATCTTCGTCACGCACGACCAGGAGGAGGCGCTCACCATGAGCGACCGCATCGCCGTCATGCGCGCGGGCGAGATCCTGCAGCTGGGCACGCCGGAGGACATCTACAACGAGCCGCAGAACGCCTTCGTCGCGGACTTCATCGGCGACAGCGACATCCTGAGCGGCACGATGATCCGCGACGGCCTCGTGCGCTTCCTGGGCTGCGAATTCCGCTGTGTGGACAGCGGCTTCGGCGAGAATGCCGAGGTCGACATCGTCCTGCGCCCGGAGGACGTCAAGCTCAAGCCGATCGACGATCCGGTCACGGGCGTGCCGCAGGGCGTCGTCGAGTCCCTGCTCTTCAAGGGCGTGCACTATGAGATGAAGGTGCGCGTGGGCGAGAGCGTGCTGCTCGTGCATTCGACCCACGCCCGCAGCGTCGGTACGCCGGTCAAGCTGACCGTCGCCCCGGAGGACATCCAGGTCATGCACAAGAGCGACTGCTCGACGGACGTGCTCAAGAAGCACGCCGACCGCGCAAAATAAGGAGGCGCCGCCATGAAGAAGAACAAGGCGCTGCTCGTGCCGTTTGTGCTCTGGGCCGCGATCTTCATCGTCGTGCCGCTGCTGCTGATCGTCTGGTACGGCGTGACGGTCGAGGAATCGATCCCCTATACCGAGATCATGCTGGAGGACGGCACGGCGGCCTTCGAGCTTGCGGATGGCACGGTCACCACGGAGCGCCCGCAGAAGCGCACGACCGTCTCCATCGCCAATTTCAGACGCATGCTTGAGCCGACCTATTTGAAGCTCCTGCTGCGCTCGCTCAAGATCGCCGTCATCACGACGCTGATCTGCCTGCTGCTGGGCTATCCCGTCGCGCTCATCCTCAGCGGCAAGGACTTTAGGCGCCCGGGCCTGTGGCTCATGCTGATCATCCTGCCAATGTGGATGAACTTCCTGCTGCGCACGTATTCCTGGATGTCGATCCTCGAGAATTCCGGCATCCTCAACAGCTGGATCTCGTCGCTGCGCGAGGCGTTCCCCGCGTTTGACGAATTCCTCACGCAGATGGGCGTGGGCAAGAAGATCATCTTCCTCTACAACGAGAAGGCCGTCATCCTCGGCATGGTCTATAACTATCTGAGCTTCATGATCATGCCGATCTACACCGTGATCGAGAAGATCGACCGCAGCCTGCTGGAGGCCGCGGCGGATCTGGGCGCGAGCCCGCGCAAGAGCTTCCTGCGCGTGACGCTGCCCTATTCGCTGCCGGGCGTGCTGGAGGGCGTGACGATGGTCTTCGTGCCGGCGGTCACGACGTTCGTCATCAGCCAGCTCATGGGCGGCGGCAAGGTGCCGCTCATCGGCGACATCATCCAGAACCAGTTCGGCAAATCGAGCGACTGGCACTTCGGCTCGACGCTCTCGCTGCTGGTGATGGTCGTCGTCCTCGCGTTCATGGGCACGCTCAACCGCATCGACAAGGAGGAGGAGCCGGTGAAGGAGGTGCGCATTCTCTGATGAAAAAGCTCAGAAAGGCGTACATCGCCCTGATCATGGCGTTCCTCTACGCGCCGATCGTCCTGCTGATTCTCTATTCCTTTAACGACAGCAAGTCCCGCGCGAACTGGGGCGGCTTCACGCTGCGCTGGTACAAGGAGCTCTTCACCGACAAGACGATCATGTCCGCGCTGGGGACGACGCTCTCCGTCGGCCTGCTCGCCGCGCTGATCTCGACCGTGCTGGGCACCGTCGGTGCGATTGCGCTCTTTCAGATTCACAAGCGGCCGCGCCACATGCTCCTGTCCGTCGTCAATCTGCCGATGCTCAACTCGGAGGTCGTCACCGGCGTCTCGCTGATGCTGCTCTTCGCGATGGTGCGCATCCAGCTCGGCTATCTGACGCTGCTGCTCTCGCATGTCGCCTTCTGCGTGCCCTACGTCGTGCTGAGCGTGCTGCCCAAGCTGCGCCAGCTCGACCCGAACCTCGCCGAGGCGGCGCAGGATCTGGGCGCGACGCCGCTGCAGGGCTTCCTGCGCGTGATCCTGCCGGACATCATGCCGGGCGTCTTCTCCGGCTTCATCATGGCGCTGACGATGTCCATCGACGACTTCGTCGTCAGCTTCTTCACGACGGGCTCCGGCGTGAGCAACCTCTCCATCACCATTTACACGATGGCCAAGCGCGGCATCTCCCCCAAGATCAACGCGCTTTCGACGATCATCTTCGCCTGCGTCTTCTTCCTGCTCATCGGCCTCAACCTTCGCGATTTCAGGAAGGACGGCCGCAACGACAGGAAGGTGGAGCAGGTGCGCATCCCCTACTGACACCCGCTTTTCACCATCACAAACAGAAACCGGAGGATTGAGATATGAAAAAAACGATTCTGGCGCTTGCCGTCCTGGCCCTCGTCTGCTGCCCGCTGCTTGCGCTGGCGCAGGAGACCCTCTCCGTCTACAACTGGGGCGACTACATCGAGCCCGAGGTTCTCGACCTGTTCGAGGAGGAGACCGGCATCAAGGTCATCTATGAGACCTTCGAGACCAACGAGGACATGTATGCCAAAATCGCGATGGGCGGTTCGAGCTATGACGTCATCTTCCCCAGCGACTACATGATCGAGCGCATGATTCAGGAGAACCTGCTGCAGAAGATCAACTGGGAGAACATCCCCAACATCGCCAACATCGACGAGCGCTTCCTGCATGAGGATTACGACCCCGAAATGGCCTATTCCGTCCCCTACACCTGGGGCACGATGGGCATCCTCTACAACACGGAGATGGTCGAGGAGGCGCCCACCAGCTGGGCGACGCTCATGGACGACACCTACTATATGGACATGCTGATGCTCAATTCCCCGCGCGACACCATCGCCATCGCGCTGGTGATGTGCGGCCACGACCTCAACTCCGTCGACCCGGCGGATCTGGAGGACGCGAAGAACCTGCTCATCGAGCAGAAGCCGATGGTGCTGGCCTACGTCGTCGACGAGGTCAAGGACAAGATGATCGGCGGCGAGGCGGCTGTTGCGCTCGTGTGGAGCGGCGACGCGACCTTCTGCATGAGCGAAAACGAGGCGCTTGACTACGTCGTTCCGCAGGAGGGCAGCAACATCTTCTACGACTCCATCTGCATCCCGGCGAACGCGAAGAACGTCTCCGGCGCGGAGAAGTTCATCGACTTCCTCTGCCGCGCGGACATCGCCGCGATGAACTACGAGTACGTCGGCTACGCGATCCCCAACACCGCGGCCATCGAGCTGCTCGGCGCGGAGGAGTACAACGCCTCCCCGGTCAACAACCCGCCGCAGGAGGTGCTCGACAAGTGCGAGGTGTTCAAATACCTCGGCGACGACACGAAGCTCTACGACCAGATCTGGACGGAGATCATCTCCGAGTTCTGATCGGGGGGATAAGGAAAAAACAAAAGGAGCTCTTTGGAAGGGCTCCTTTTTGATGGATTTATACTGTTCTCAAATCAAATCGATCCTTCAACAAATTCCCCCGTCAGGTAACGCTTCGCTCCCTGACTGCCTTTAGGAAATGGCTTCGCCACCGGGGAAACGTTGGGCTGCCGCCCAAACCTG
>SFHU01000144.1 GCA_004555535.1 Clostridiales bacterium | reverse complement strand
CTCTACGGTGACGGCTTTGAAGAGATGTATGACGCTATTGCAAAATAAACAAAAAGAGAAGTAATTCTTTGTTAGAACTGCTTCTCTCTTATGGCAGGGGCAGAAGGACTCGAACCCTCAACAAAGGTTTTGGAGACCCACGTGTTACCATTACACCATACCCCTAGGCACCTGCTAAGTATAGCATGACTCTCGGGCTTTGTCAACGGTTTTCGAAAAAATCTGACAAAAATGTCAGAGCATGAGCTCTTTCAGGATGTCGTGGAACTGGCCGCCGCAGCGCTCCAGCTCGCCGAGCACCGCGTCGATGCCCTCCGGCTCGTGCATCCAGGTCTCCCGCGTGACGGGCGTGCCCGGGGCGGGGCAGAGCAGCAGCTCCGCGTCGGGGTAGAGCGTCTGATAGTACATCTTCGCGCGGCGGGCGTGCTGGGGCATGCAGCACAGCAGTGCGCGGCGGATGGTCAGCCGCGCCGCGTCCGTGCGGCGGCGGGAGAAGATCGCATTCTGATAGGTGTAGGTCGCCTCGTCCTCGCGCAGGATGGCTGCGTCCGGCACGCCGTTTTGCACAAGCACATGGCGCATGAACGCCCATTCCGTCCCAAAGCGGCCCGCATAGGTCTGCGCGCCCGAAATCTGCCCGGCGAATTCTCCCCGGCCGATGGCGTATCGCCCGGAGGGAAGCACCCAGGGCGCAAGCCCCTGCGCGTACAGGCGCGCCGCCAGCTCGCTCGGCTCGGCGTGGCCGTTGCCGGGGATGAAGATCACGTCCGCGGGCCGCGGCGTATCCTCCAGAAAGATGAAGTCGGTGATCTCCCGGATCCATTCAAGCATGGGGGACGGCCTCCTTTGCGCCCGGCGTGAACAGGCCGAGCAGCGTGCCTGCGCCGTAGACGATGTGGATGGCGGGGAAGAGGAAGGGCAGCAGAAGCAGCGCGGGCAGTCGGCCCTTTGTCTGGCGCAGGGCGGCCTGCACGCTGAAGAGCAAGTCGCAGGCGATGTAGGCGAGCAGCAGCAGCGCGAGCGGCCAGACGCAGACGGGCAAAAGCAGCAGCCCACAGAGCAGCGCGAGCACGAAAGCGGCGGGAATCAGATGGCGCGGGGCAAAGCAGTGAGGCTGGATGTGCATCGTCCGCCCAATCCAGTAGCCGTTGCCCCATTTCTGGCGGAGCTGCCCGCGCAGCGTGGCGCGCGCGGCGTGGTAGGAGACGATGTCCGGGGAGAAGTAGAAGCGGTAGCCGGCCTGACGCATTCGGTAATGCATCTCGTTGTCCTCCGTGCGGCGCAGGCGCTCGTCGTAGGGGCCGACGCGGTCGTAGACCTCGCGCCGGTAGAGCGCGTAGGCCAGCGTATCGACGTAGCGCGCCTCGCCGCCGTTGCGGAAGGGCGCCGCGCCGCCGCAGAAGCGGGAGGTGTCCAGCGCGCGCATGACGCCCTCCCACGGGGTGCGGATCTCGGCGCCGGAGACGCAGCCGCCGACGATGTCCTCGCCCCGGCTCAGCGCGTTCAGGTTCTTTTGGAGGAAGTCCTTCGGGATGCGCGCATGGGCATCGAGGCGGATGACGGCGTCGCCCGTGGCCGCGGCGAGCGCGACGTTGATGCCGCTGGCGAGCCAGCGCTTCGGATTGTCCAGCACGCGGACGGGAAAGGGCGCGGACTCGGCAAAAGCGGTCATGACCGCGCGCGTGCCGTCCGTGGAGGCGCTGTCCACCAGCAGCGCCTCGATCTGCCCGGCGGGCAGCGTCTGCGCGCGCAGGTCGCTGAGCAGCAGCGGCAGGCTGTCGGCGGCGTTGTAGGCCACGACGATAAAGCTGATAGAAATCATGGCATCGTCCATTCTCTCAATCCCTCGATCCGGCGGGTTTTCTGAGCGGCGCGGCCGGCGTCAGATCTCGGCATAGGCGCGGCTGCGCTCCCGATATGTGACCAGACCGAGCGGAAAGGCAAAGAAGAAGAGCTTCGCGGAGACAAACGCGCGCGGGCGGTTCCGGGCCATCAGCAGTCCCAGCTGCGCGGCCTGCACGAAGCAGGCGACCGCCAGCCCCCAGCCGCGAAGCAGCACAAGCAGCAGCGCGCAGAGCCAGTCGAGCGCGTAGAAGAGAAACTTTTCGTGCTCAAAGCGGATGTAGCAGCCGCCCTGCCCCAGCGCCATCGCGCAGCGCAGCGCCTGCCCCTCGCCCAGGCGGCGGCGGGAAAAGCACGTGGAGAGGAAGCTGCGGTTGTCCCGCACGGCGTCCGTGTGGACGATCATCGGGACGGGAATCTCGAGAATCCGGCAGCCGACTCCCCGCAGCCGGGCGTGCAGCTCAGCCTCCTCGCAGGCGATGGTATCCGGCGACCAGCCGCCGCAGCAGGCGAGCGCGTCGGCGGTGATCATCAGCGCGCCGCCGAATTCCGGGCAGACGCGCTCGGCCGTGCAGCGGTAGTAGTTGGGGTTGCGGCCGATGATCTCATCCCCGCGAAGATAGACGTCCTCGCGGATGCCGCAGACGCCGTCGTAGCCGGTTGCGGCCATCCGCATCAGCGCCTTTTCGCAGAAGCCGGGCTGCAGCTGCATGTCGCCGTCCAGGAAGAGCAGGTATTCCCCACGCGCCTCCTTCGCGCCGGCAAAGCGGCCCAGACCGGCCGTGGTCTGCGGCTCGGCCAGCAGAAAGCAGCGCGCGCCGAAGGCTTTGGCGCGCTTCAGGCTGTCGTCCACGGAGCAGGAGTCGACGTAGAGGATCTCGTGATCCAGCACGCGCAGGGCGCGCTGGATGCTCTCCAGACAGGCGCTCAGTCGGGGCCCCTCGTTCTTCCCGATGACGACGACGCTGATCATCCCGGTCTTTCCTCCTGTGACAAAGCATGGTATAATAGGCCTGAACGGGCGATGCCCTGGCCGTCCTGACATCATGTCAGTCTATTATCGCATAAATCAGGGCGTTGCGCAAGGGGAGAGAATTCGGAGGAGATGGAATGCTGCTCAGCGTTGTGATCCCGATTTATCAGGTGGAGGCCTATCTGGAGGACTGCCTCGCGCGCGCGGCTCTGCTCCCGCAGGAGGCGTGCGAGCTGCTGCTGGTGGACGACTGCGGAACGGACGGCTCGACGGCGATCGCGCAGCGTTTTGTGCAGGCGCATGCCCATGCGCGGCTGATCCGCCGCGCGCGCAACGGCGGTCTCTCCGCCGCGCGCAACACGGGGCTGGACGCGGCGCAGGGCGACTATGTCTACTTCCTGGACAGCGACGACGAGCCCGTGCCGGAGGCGCTGCTGGCGCTGACGCGCGAGGCGGCGCGCGACGGGCTGGACGTGGCGAAGGCGCGCTTCGTCTTCTTTGACGACGAAACGGGAGAGGAGACGCCCGGGCCTGCGATTGCCGAAACGCCCTGCATGAGCGGCGGGGCGCTCCTCGCGGCGCAATGCCGCGCGGGCGTCTATGAGCCGATGGTCTGGCAATGCGTCTACCGGCGCGCGTTCCTGACGGAGCACGGGCTGCGGATGGCGGAGGGCCTGCTCTTTGAGGACGAGCTCTTCCAGGCGCCGGCGCTGCTGGCGGCGGAGCGCGCGGCGGCGAGCGGGCGCGTGATCCTGCGCTACCGCCAGCGCGCGGGGAGCATCATGACCTCGTTCGCCCGAAGCAGCCGCTGGTGCGCGAGCTATCTGGAGGTCTGCCGCCGGCTGGATGCGCTGGGCAGGACGCTGCCCCCCGGGGCGGCGGGGCGTGCGCTGCAAAAGCGCGTTGGGCAGATCGCCCTGAGCGTGCTCAAGAACATCCCGGCCTACGGCCTGCCACCGGACATCGCGCGGGAGGCGATGGATTTTGCGCGCGCGCATATCGGGGAGCTGTCGGGCTACGCGCTGCGCTCTGGCGACGCGCTCGTGGCGGCGCAGGGGCTGCTCATGCGCCTCTCGCCTGGGGCCTTTGTCCGGCTCTACGGCGGAAACCGGCATGATGCCGGTTGCAATTCCGACAAAAACCGGCATGATGCCGGTTGCAATTCCGACAAAACGCCGTAAATCCACCGGCTCTGTGCCCGAGGCCGCTGCTTTGCAGGGGGAATACCATAACAAACCGGCATGCTGCCGGTGGCATCACCGACAAAGGTCTGTAAATCCTGCCGCCTTTTGCCCGAGGCCGCTGCCTTGCAGGGGGGAATGTCATAACAAAAGGCATAAAAAGGCGAAAGCTCACAAAGGGTTCCGCCTCGATTGATTCACTTTTGCTTTTGACAGCCTTCGGTTTCTTTCTTATAATCAATCATGTTGGGCGCAAAGCCCCGGACAATCAATTCAAAAGCGTGTTGCCTACGGCGTAATTCCGGCTTGAGGCAGCGCGCTTTTTTGGTTGCTTGAAGGAGGATCAGTTATGGTACAAAACAAAGAGAACCACAGCGCCCAGCGCGAGCTGGAGACGCTGCCCGTCGGCAAGCTGATGATGCGCTATTCGCTGCCCTGCATCATCTCGCTGCTGGTTGCCGCGCTGTACAACATCGTCGATCAGCTGTTCATTTCCAACGCGTCGTATCTGGGCTCCTACGGCAATGCGGCCAATACGGTCGTCTTCCCGCTGACCGTCGTCGCGCTGGCGCTGGCCGTGATGATCGGCGACGGCTGCTGCGCGTTCGTCTCCATCAGCCTGGGCGCGGGCCGCAAGGAGGATGCGCACAAGAGCATCGGCAGCGCCGTGGTGCTTAGCCTCACCGTGAGCCTCATCGTGACGGCGGTCTATCTGCTCTTCTCGGATCAGATCGTGACGGCGTTTGGCGGCCGCGTCAACGAGGAGACCTTCCACCATTCCAGGGAGTATTTCTTCTTTATCACGGTGGGCATCCCGTTCTACATGTTTGGCCAGGCGATGAACCCGATCATCCGCTCGGACGGCAGCCCGCGCTTTGCGATGGCCTCGACGCTGGCGGGCGCGGCGGTGAACATCGTGCTGGACCCGATCTTCATCTTAGTGTTCAAGTGGGGCATGATGGGCGCGGCCGTGGCGACGGTGCTGGGCCAGGTGCTCACGGCCGTGCTGGCGGTCTGGTATCTGTGCCACATGAAGGCCGTGAGGCTGGAGCGCGCAAGCTTCGCGCCGCATTTCAAGCTGGCCAGGCGCTATCTCGCGCTGGGCATGACGAGCTTCCTTTCCCAGATCTCGCTGGTGGCCGCGATGGCGGCGATCAACAACATGATCCGCACCTACGGCGCGCTGGACGCCATCTTCAGCCAGGCGGAATACGCCCAGATTCCGATGGCTGTGGTCGGCATCGTCATGAAGTTCTTCCAGATCGTGATCTCCATCGCCGTCGGCCTGGCGGCGGGCTGCATCCCGGTCGTCGGCTACAATGTCGGCGCGAACCGCAAGGATCGCGTGCGCGCGCTCTTCACGCGCCTGCTGGCCTGTGAGGCGGCCGTCGGCTTCGTGGCGCTGCTGATCGTCGAGCTGCTGCCGAATCAGCTGATCACGCTCTTCGGCGCGGCGAACGAGAGCATCTACTACACGCAGTTCGCGGTCAAGTCCTTCCGCATCTATCTGTGCATGATGCCGCTGGCGACCGTCAACAAGGGTACGTTCATCTACCTGCAGTCCGTCGGCCGCGCGCTGGCGTCTACAGCCATCTCCATGATCCGCGAGGTCGTCTTTGGCGTCGGCTTTGCGCTGCTGCTGCCGCGCTTCTTTGGCCTTGACGGCGTGCTCTACTCGATGCCGGTGTCCGACCTGCTGACGTTCGTCATCGCTGCCGTGGTCATCGCGCAGACCTACAAGATGCTTTCTGTGAAGAAGGCGTAAACCCGGCTCGCTTCAGAGTGGCTTCCATACGCGCGAAGCGAAGAAGGGAGTCTGATGGATGAAATCCCTCAGGCGGGTTTGGGCGGCAGCCCAACGATCCTATAATTCAGGGAAAGCAGTCTCAGAGCAGGCTGCACAGCAGCCTACGATTGAGACGGGTCAGATTGATACAGTAGAGTATAAACTGCAAATCAGGGGGCCGGTTTTTCCGGCCTTCTTTTTTTGCGTCCGGGCGCATACGCTTGCCGGGGTGATGGGGATGAACGCGGTCTTCTGCGGCATGCTGCTTATCGGGCTGCTTCGCGCGGCGGCGACGGGGCAGGCGGAGGCGGCGCAGCAGGCGCTGCTTTCCGGCGCGGGCGAGGCGGTGACGCTCTGCCTGTCGCTGGCGGGGGCGTATGCGTTCTTCGGCGGGCTGCTGGAGGTGCTGCGCGAGAGCGGCGCGGCGCAGGCGCTGGCCGGGGCGATGGAGCGGCCGCTGCGGCGGCTGTTTCCGTTTGCGCCGGGGGAGGAGCGCGCGCTGGGCGACATCTGTATGAACCTCGCCGCAAACATGCTGGGCATGGGCGGCGCAGCCACGCCGGCAGGTCTCTCGGCGATGAAGACGATGGCAGGAAGCGGGGAGGGCCGGGCGAGCGACGCGATGATCCTCTTCCTCGTCGTCAACACGTCGGGCGTACAGCTGCTGCCCACGACGATGATTGCGCTGCGCGCGCAGGCGGGCGCAGCGCATCCAGCGGACATCATCCTGCCGACGCTGCTGGCGACGTCGGTTTCGACGGTCTGCGGCGTCGCGCTGTGCCGGCTGCTCGCCGGGCAGAGAGGGGGAGCGCATGCATGTCCTCGCTGATTCTGCCCGCGCTGCTCGTCGGGGCCGTTCTGGCGGCGCTGCGCCGGCGTGTGGACGTCTACACGGCGTTTGTTCGCGGGGCGAAGGAGGGGCTTTTGACGCTCGTGGGCATGGCGCCGTATCTGGCGGCGATCCTGACGGTGACGGCGCTCTGGCGGCAGACGGGGCTGATGGCGGCGCTCACACGCGTGCTTGCGCCGCTGCTCACGCGCCTCGGGCTGCCAGCGGAGGTCATCGGCGTCGTGCTGCTGCGGCCGCTGTCGGCCTCCGCCGCGCTGGCGGCTGTGCGGGAGACGCTGGTGCTCGCCGGCGCGGACAGCCAGGCGGGGCGGCTGGCCTGCGTGATCTGCGGGGCGAGCGAGACGGTCTTCTTCACGGGCGCGCTGTATCTGGGCGCGGCGGGCGTCAGGCGCGGGCGCTATGCGGTGCCGGTGGCGATGCTGGCCTACGCGGCGGGCGTGCTCGCGGCGGCGGCGGTTGCATAAAATCGGCATGCTGCCGGCGGCATCTCCGACAAGGGTTTGCAAGCTCCGCTGCTTTGTGCTCGAGGCCGAAGCTTTGCGGATGGATTTCCATAACGAAAGAAGGTCAGACCGGAAAAAGTCTGACCTTTTTGGGTGCGCTGATTGGCGGGATGAACCCGTCTCAATCGTAGGCTGCTGCGCAGCCTGCTCTGAGACTTCGTTATTGATCGATTGGGGGACGATAGGGCTGCCGCCCTATGACCTGCTTGGGGATTTCATCCCCAACCCCCTTCTTCGCTTCGCGCGGGTGAAAGGTATTTGGAGAGAATCGGGATCAATCCCGGAGCTTAGCGAGCTTCTCGCGGTAGCCATCGAGCTCCGGCCGGTTGCCGTAGACGAAGTGGCCCGGCTCAATCTCCACGAACTCGGGCAGCTCGGTCGAATAATCGTGCACCGACGGGTCGTAGACGAGCAGCTTCTTGCTGCGCTCGAGCTCCGGGTTGGGCATTGGCACGGCAGAGAGCAGCGCGCGGGTATAGGGATGCAGCGGATGGCGATAGAGCGTCTCCGTGTCGGCCAGCTCGACGATCTTGCCCAGGTGGACGACGGCGATGCGGTCGCAGATGAAGCGCATGACGGAGAGGTCGTGCGAGATGAACAGATACGTCAGCCCCCGCTCACGCTGGAGCTTGGAGAGCAGGTTGAGCACCTGCGCGCGGATGGAGACATCCAGCGCGGAGATCGGCTCGTCGGCGATGATGAATTCCGGCTGCATGATCAGCGCGCGGGCGATGCCGATGCGCTGGCGCTGGCCGCCGGAGAACTCGTGCGGGAAGCGGCTGGAGAACTCCGGCAGCAGGCCGACGTCCTCGAGCGCGCGGGAGACGGCCTCATGGATGTATTCCTTGCTGGCGCGCGTGCCCTTGCTGTACAGGCCCTCGGCGACGATGTATTCGACCTTGGCGCGCTCGTTGAGCGAGGCCATCGGGTCCTGGAAGATCATCTGGATCTTGCGGGTCATCTCCCGGTCGAGCGCGCGCGGGATGCTGCCGCTGATGCGCTGGCCGAGGTAGAGGATTTCGCCGGAGGAGACGGGCTGGATGCGCATGATCGCGCGGCCGATGGTCGTCTTGCCGGAGCCGCTTTCGCCGACGACGCCGAAGGTTTCGCCGCGCCGGATGTCGAAGCTGACGCCGCGCACAGCCTGAAACGCCCTGCGGCCGCGCCCGAAGGTCACGCCGAGATTGCGGACGCTGACCAGCGTCTCCTTCATGGAGGCGTCGAGCGTCTCGCTCATCGCGGGGCGGAGCGCGTCGCAGAGCGCTTCGCTGCGGGAATCAGTCATGGATCAGCCCTCCCATCTCGCGGATGCGGTCGAGGATTTCGGGACGATCGACCTTCGGCGCGCGCGGGTCGAGCAGCCACGTCCGCGCCTTGTGCGTGGGCGAGACATCGAAATAGGGCGGCCGGTATTCGTAGTCGATCTTGAGCGCATAGGGATTGCGCGGGGCAAAGGCGTCGCCGCGGATGGGCTTGAAGAGGTTGGGCGGCGTGCCGGCGATGGCGAAGAGGTCCTCGCCGCGCTCGCCGAGCTGGGGCAGAGAGGAGAGCAGCGCCCAGGTATAGGGATGGCGCGCGTCGTAGAAGATCTCCTCGCTCTTGCCGATCTCAACGATGTCGCCGGCGTACATGACGGCGATGCGGTCGGCGACGCTGGCGACGACACCCAGATCGTGCGTGATGTAGATGAGCGTGAGGCCATAGCGGCTTTGCAGGTCGCGCAGCAGGCCGAGGATCTGCGCCTGAATCGTGACGTCGAGCGCGGTCGTCGGCTCATCGCAGATCAGAAT
>SFHU01000143.1 GCA_004555535.1 Clostridiales bacterium | reverse complement strand
GCCCGAGCGGAAGAAGCCGCCGAGGGGCTTGATCGCCCCCAGCGCCGCCGCCAGCAGGAACGAAAGGAGCCACAGCAGTGGCGCGCCGATCAGTGAAAGCTCCATCGTGTTTTTGAGGCCCAGCCGGAACATGCTGTTTTCAAGCAGCGCTCGGTAATTCGCCAGCCCGACGAACGCGTTTTTGTAGCTGCCGTCCGTCAGGCTGTAGCGGATGCCGTCCACAAACGGGATGAAGTCAAACACCAGCAGCATCACAAGCCCCGGCAGCAGAAACAGCAGCACCGATTTCTTTTTTGAAAACATGCCCGCCTCCGGCCTCAGTTGCCCTCGAGCCTGCGCATCTGCAGCGTCTTTTCCAGCTCCGATGCCAGCTGCTGCGCGCTCAGAGCGCCGTCGAGGTACTGCTGCACCTGCGTGTAGGCGCCGGAGCCCCAGATGGACTCCTGCTGCAGCGTCAGCATCCCGGCCACCGCGCGGTAGCGTTCAATGTCCCCAGACGAGACATCCCAGCGGCCATTTTCGATGAAGTCCTCACGATAGCCCTTCATGTCCTCCAGATTCTGCATCAGCTGCTCGCGGGTTTCCTCGTCCTCGGCCGTCTCCAGTGCCGTTTCCATCTCCGCGATGCTCTGGTCGTAGTAGGAAAGGCTCTCCTCGTAGTATTCGTTTTCGATGGGCTCGTTGATCGACGGGTCCATCTGCATCAGCGTGCGCTGGTTCAACAGGCCGTAGGCCGTCTCAAGGTACTCGATCGCCGCCTCGCGGTGTTTGGAGAAGGGGTTGACAAACGCGACCGTCGCGCTCATGGCGATGAGCGGCTTCCCGCCCTCCTCGATGGCCAGCGGCGTCGGCGTCTGCGATTCCTCATACCAGCTCCCCACGTCGATGGAGGTCGTGCTCATGATGATGTTTTCGGGGTTGTATTCCCAGGAGCCGTCGCTGTCGTATTCCTCCGGCATGCCGAAGCCGTCCCAGTCGATCTGCTCAAAGGCCTCGCACAGCCCGATGAGCACCTCGCTGCCGCGCGCGAGGTTCGCCTCGTCCGCCTCCAGCCAGAGGAAGTAATCGTTGAGCATCAGGCCAAAGACCTGCTGGCGCGCGTCGTCGCGGATGTAGCCCGGATCCAGCAGCGACGCCTCCGGCACGTCCTGCATCCGCCCGTCCGCCAGATCGGCAAGCAGGGCAAACATCTCCAGCCAGTTTTGAGGCAGCTCCTCCTGCGTGAAGCCGAACTTCTGCGTCAGCAGCTGCGTGTTGAGCGTCAGGCAGCTCGACCAGATGCCCATCGGCACGGCGTAGAGCTCGCCGTCCTTCATCATGTTATCGCGAAGCGCGGGATACATCGCCTCCACGCTCTCGCGCAGCGTCTGGCTCCCGCCCAGCTCCGCCATGAAGCCGCGCTCCATCAGCGCCTGAAAGCCCAAATCATCACTGCTGAACGTGTACAGATCGATCTCTTCCGAGCGGTTCATCATGTCCTGGAGGACAGCGCCGCTGTCCACGCTGCTGATGGAAACCAGATACTCCGGGTGCGCGTCCGTAAAGGCATAATACGCCGTGCGGATCTCCTCGTTCCCGCTTCCGTTTCCGATGCGCAGCCGCTGCTCCGGCAGCTTGTCAAGCGTCACGTCGCGCCCCACCACGCCCTCATAGCTCGAGACGATATACAGGTCGCCCAGCAGCACGGCGGCGGCATCGGTGTACACCTCCAGCGGCATGTCGCCAAATTCCTCCGGCTCGCCGAGGCCCGTCTCCGTCACCGGGCAGCGCCAGACACTGCCCGACGCCGAATAATACAGCATGCTGCGCGCCTCGTCGAAGACGACGCCGCCCGGATAGCTGTAGCCCTTCGTCGGCACGACGCCCAGCTCCGAGAGCGTCTCCCCGGCGATGTCGTAGACCAGCAGCGAGGTCACGGGGTAGTCGCCGCTGTAATCGACGGCGATCATCAGCAGGCGTCCCTCGCCATACGCCGCCAGGCCGTTGACCTCCAGATCGGTCTCCAGCGTCAGCGTGTCGACCGTTCCCGCCTGCACGTCGAGCACCAGAACCTCGCGCCCATTGTCGCCGTAGCTCAGCGCATAGAGCAGCCCATCCGCGTAGCAGGGATTCTGTAAATCCATCATGCCGTAGCTGCCGTCGCCGTAATCCACCGTCAGCGCATCGCCCAGGTCAATCGCGCCGACAAAGGAGGGTGTGCCGTCCTCGGCGATGTCGATTTCAAGCAGCAGCGCACGGGTATTTCCTTCCTCCCCGTAGACGCCGTAGAGACTGTAAAGCTTGCCATCTATCGGGATCATCGTGCTGTAGCGCGAGAGGCTCTCGCTCTCGTCAAACTCGAGCTCGTCCTCCCCGAACGTCAGCGTGTAAACGCCGTTCTCATCCGGTACGCCGTTGGGCATGCTTTGGAGCTCGTCGTAGCCCTCGACCGCGACGAGCTCGTCCGTCTCCGGCGACCAGAAATAGAGCTTGTCCCAGCTTGTCATCAGCAGCCTGTCGCCCCAGACGAGCATGCTGGAGATGTAGTCGTCAAAGCCGTTTTGCCCCTGTACGGCGATGGTCTTGTTGCCCGCGGCCAGCGCCGAAGGCATCATCAGCATCATCAGCGCAGCTGCCAGCGCCGCAGCGCGGCACAGCCAGCCCCTGTTTTTTCCCTGACTCATGTGCTTCCTTTCCGTGCGTCACTGCACATAGACGACAACCGTCATGCCGATGCGAACGGTCTCGTCGGGTTCAAAATCGATGTAGGCGACGTAGTTCGCCGCCTGTGAGGCCGCGCCCTCCTCTGCCTTTTCGCTCAGGTAGGAGATCGAGGCGATCGTCCCCTCGTAGCGCTTCCCGCTGTCAGCGTCCCAGTTGAATTCGATGCTCGCCTTGCCGCCGACGCTCACATCCGGCAGATCCGCCTCAGAGATCTCCATGCGCACCTGCATCCGCTCCTCGGGATAGATCGTCGCGATCTTCGCGCCCTTCTCGACGCTCGTGCCGTTGCCCGCGTCCACGCTGGCGATGACGCCCGCTGTGTCGCTGACCACCTGCTTGTCCGGCGCATAGAGGCCGTCGAGCGTGCCGTTGACCGTCTCAAAGAGCAGCTCGCCGCGCTCGACCTTGTCCCCAGCGCGCACATGCATGCGCAGCACGCTGCCCTCGCCTGAGACAGCGACAGGCGCCGTTCTGCCGACGTCGCCCCGCCCGATGCGCGATTCCGTCGCGTAGGCCACATCGCGGAAGATGCCGACGCTCTCGCCCATGTAGAATTCGCCGCCCGTCACCTCGACGGTGAACTTACTCTCGTCCTCCTTGTCCACAGCGGTCACGATGCCGCGGCCATGGTGGCTTCCGTCCTTCGTGCAGGAGAGATAGACCGTCTCGCCGATGTGGATGTAGCGGTTCTCGCTGGAGTTGTAGGCCTTCTCTGTGCTGCATGTGAGCGTATAGCGGTTGATCGGTTCGATGTACACCAGCGCGCCGTAGCGCTCCTTGATGCCCTCCGCGCTGTCGCCCTCGCTGGCGAACACGCCGGACACCGTGCCGTCGGTCAACGCGTAGGTCTTGCTCGTCTCGATGACGGCAATCGGGTCGCCGATCTTCACGCTGTCCCCGGCGCGCACGGCGACCTGCTCGACGATGCCGCCGTAGGGCGCGGCGATCACCTGCGCGAAATCCGCCGTCACCTCGCCGCCAAAGACCGTCTCGCCCAGCGCGCAGGCGGGCAGACAGGCAGATGCCAGCAGCGCGGCAATCATCCTCTTCCTCATCATCTTTCCTCCTTCGGGAAGAAGGAGTCGTAGGGCTCCTCCATCATTTCCGCCGTGCCGATGAGCACGTCATAGCGGTACATCGGCCGGGCGGTGTCCTCCTCGAGCAGATACGTCTCCCCCTCGACGGTCACGCTGAGCGCCGTCTCGCGCAGCGGCTCGTCCTGCAAAAGCGTATAGGCGAATTTGCGCGTCGACACGCCGCCCGCCTTGAGCTTTCCATACTGCGTGCCGCCGGTAAAGCCCGCCGTGGGAATCGCCGTGATGTATTCGCCGCTGCAGAGCACGAGGTAGTCCACGCCGCTGTTGTAGAGCAGCTTGTAGACGTCGCCCGAAAAGCTCCAGGTGTTCGCGCTGTCCGCGCTCTGCGCCTCGAGCACCAACGTGTTGGGCGCGTCCGGCTGCTCGCCCTTTGACGGCAGCCAGGTCGTCAGCCGGGCCGTGAAGCACCCGGGCGTCTGCCCCTCGTCCTCCTCGCGCGCGAGCGTCAGCGACAGCGCCTCCCCGCCCGCCGTCAGCGCCTCCATCGGCTCCTCCGGGAACTGCAGCTCCAGCGCGTTATAGTTTGCGGTCGAATAGTCAAGCGTCTCCTTCACATGGCGAACGGGCGGCTTGCCCGAGCCTCCGCCGCCCCCGCCGCCATATGAGGCGCTCTGCCCGAAGACGAAGCCCTCCTCGTTGTAGGCAACATGGCCGGCAAAGTCGCGCACGGCGATCTGCCGCTGGTCGATGACCTCGCCCTTGCGGCCCGTGAGCAGATAGCCGGTCTCCGAGGGCACATACGGCTCCCAGGTGTAGCCGTAGTCAAAGGAAATCGCCTCAAGCCCGCTGGCCTCGTCGCTCACGTCGACCACCACCGCCAGGTTGCTCCATTCCGCCTCCGTCAGGTAGGGTCCCTGCGGCGGCTGTGTGTCGATCATCAGGTCAAACTGCGGCGAGAGCGCCGCCACGTCGCCCATCATGTCCAGAATCGCAAAGCGCAGGCTCAGCCGGCCCTCCTGATCGGGCGTGTAGCTCTGCGCGTTCTCGTCCAGCAGAATCAGCCGCTCATCGCAGATGAACACGCCGTAGACATAGCGCTCGCGCTCGTCCTTCCCGATGCCCGAGAGGCTGAATGTCGGCATGGCGGTCATCCACTTGCCCGGCGTATAGCCCTCCGGCGTCACGGTCAGATGAAGCTCCGGCGCGGGCGTCGGTGCGGGCGTATCCTCCGGCGGCGGTGTCGTCTCTGGGGGCGATGTCGTCTCCGGCGGCTCGCTCGGCTGTCTCCTCCGGCTTCGTCGTCTCCTCCGGCTTCGTCGTCTCCTCCGGCTTCGTCGTCTCCTCGGGCTTTGTCGTCTCCTCCGGCTTCGTCGTCTCCTCCGGCTTCGTCGTCTCCTCCGGCTTCGTCGTCTCCTCGGGCTTCGATGTCTCCTCCGGCTTCGTCGTCTCCTCCGCCGCGATGCGCGCCGCCTGGACGATCCAGGTGCCGCTGTCCTCGCCCTCTTCGGTCAGGACAATCTCATAGCGCGAGGCGCCGCCCGGAAAGACCGTCCTGTCCGGCAGGAACGTCACGCGCGCGAGCAGCTCCTCTGTCAGGCCCTTCACCTCGACGGCATCCGTCGTCAGCAGGTACACCGTCGCTCGTCCGCCGCCTGTGCGCACGCGGTCAAGCACACTCTGCAGCTTGCCGTCGATCCTGCTGCCGTCCGCCAGCTCCGCCCAGGCCTCGCCGGAGGGCGCAAACCCCTCCTCCTGGCCTGAGGGCGTCTCCTGCGCAGCGGGCGTCTGCGTCTGCTCTGACGAAGGCGTCTCCTGCGCGGCGGGCGTCTTCGTCTGCTCTGACGAGGGCGTCTGCGACTCCAGCCCCTGCCGGACCAGCTCCCGGAGCCTTTCCTCTTCTTCCTTCGTTATGTCCATGGAATTGGCCGGCGGCTCCCTGTCCGCCTCAGGCGGCGTCGCTTCCGCCGCACATGCCGACGGCAGCAGCATCGCCAGGCAGAGCAGCCACGCCGTTCCCCTTCTCCTCTTCATTACCATTTCCTCCCGTAAAGGTTCTCCATGAATATAGACGCGCGAACCCGCCCCATTCTTTCACAGAATGATGTGCATTTCAATATATTTTTTAAATAATTCAGGATGTCTATCCGGCCACTTTTTTGTTCAATTCTTCAATACTTCAGGCCGAAAGCGGCTTCGGCGCTCAGCTTGCCCGAAACGCAAAAAAGCGCGGCCTTATCTTAACAGGCCGCGCTGATTCTGTTTTCCTCCTTGCCTCAGCTCGCGATGATCTCCTCCGCCTCCAGAATCTCCCGCGCGATGTCGATAATCCTGCGCCCGGAGTCCATGCTCTTCTTCTGCATGCGGTAGTGCGCCTCCGATTCGCTCAGGTGCAGCTGATCCATCATCCTGCCCTTGGCCCGCTCGATGACCTTGCGCTCCTCCAGCGTGCGCGCCAGCTTTTGCGCCCGGGTGCGGAGCTCCCCCATCCTCGAGCGGCAGTGCGCCAGCACGCGCACGGCCTGCACAAAGGCATCCTGGCTGATCGGGTTGCTCAGCGTCATCACGTTGGCCCCGCTCCCGCCGCTGAAATCCTGCGGGACGATCATCAGCACATCACTCTCCTCGCCCAGCCTCTGCGCCAGCTCTGCGCCGGTCATATCCGGCAGCTTCCACGTTGTCACCAGCATGAGGCCGTCCTCCTTGGCCAGGGCGAGCGTTTCCTCCCCGCTGGTGCAGACCTCCGTCTCAATTTTCACGTTTTCCAGAATCGTGCAGAGCTTCTGGGCGACGTGCTGAGGCGCCGCAATGACCAGCCGTTCCTCCTGAACCTGAGACATTCCCATTCCTCCATTGTGCGGGAAAGCCGCCTTGCAATGCTCCCCGCCGTGTACCCCGACATTATAGCAAGCGACCGACTCATTTTCAAGTGGAATTGACGAAAAATTTTCCATTTCTTGCAGTTTTATCAATTATTCAGTTTTGTCCGTCGAAAAACTGAATAATAAAGGTTTG
>SFHU01000142.1 GCA_004555535.1 Clostridiales bacterium | reverse complement strand
ATTAAGAAAAGAACAATTTTTGGAAGAAAAAATGATCACATTGCATAAATCCTGGAAATACAATGAATGATAATAATTTAACGATGCAGAAATGAGGAAGCAAAAAAGGGCGTAAGGAGACGGATAAATCCATTTAAAATCAGGGAATGTACGAATATATTGTGTATAGTATGGAAACGTTCTGCGGCGGAAAAATGAAAGAATCTGCAGGACGCCGGAAGAGCCTATCCGGGGCTTTTCAGCCGCCGAGGACGGCCTCTATTGACACGCGCCGGCGCCGGAATATAATGGAAGAAAGCCGCTCGTAGGACATGCGCAGGCGTGCAGCAAACAGGCAGGAGCCTGCCCTCCGGCGGTCAATGAAAGGCGAAGGAAGATGGAAATCATGTGGGTGGTCTTTGCGCTGGGCTCCGCGCTGTTTGCGGGCGTGACCTCGATTCTGGCCAAGGTCGGCATCCGGCATACGGATTCCAATGTGGCGACGGCGCTGCGCACGACGGTCGTGCTCGTCTTCTCCTGGCTGATGGTGTTTCTGACGGGCGCGCAGGCCGGTCTGGGGGAGATTGGCGGGCGGACGACGCTGTTCCTCGTGCTCTCCGGCCTGGCGACCGGCGCGTCCTGGATCTGCTATTTCCGCGCGCTGCAGCTGGGGGATATCAACAAGGTCGTGCCGATTGACAAGTCGAGCGTCATCCTGACGGTCGTGCTGGCGTTTCTGCTGCTGGGCGAGCCGGTCAGCCTCGCCAAGGCGGCGGCGCTCGTGCTCATCGGCGCGGGCACGCTGATGATGATTGAGAAGAAGGAAAGCGCAGGGAAAAAGCAGGAGGGCAGGGGATGGCTGTTCTTCGCCGTGCTCTCGGCAGTCTTCGCCAGCCTGACCTCGATCCTGGGGAAGATCGGCATCGAGGGTGTGGACTCAAACCTGGGCACGGCGATCCGCACGGGCGTCGTGCTCGTGCTGGCCTGGGCGATCGTGCTGGGGCAGGGCAAGCAGGGAGAAATCCGCGGGATCGACCGGCGCAGCTGGGTGTTCATCCTGCTCTCCGGCGTGGCGACGGGCCTCTCCTGGCTCTGCTATTACAGGGCACTGCAGACCGGACCGGCGAGCGTCGTCGTGCCGCTGGACAAGCTGAGCATCGTGGTGACGGTGGCGTTTGCGCGCGTGTTCTTCAGCGAGCGGCTCAGCCGCCGCAGCGGCGCGGGCCTGGCGCTGATCGTCGCGGGCACACTGATGATGACGCTGCTATGATTAGGGATTGATGCTAAACAAGGCGGTTGTGCGCGAAGCGAAGAAGGAAGTCTGAAGGAGTTATCCCTCAGGCGGGTCATAGGGCGGCAGCCCTATCGTATCCCAATCAAAGAGCATGCAGTCTCGGAGCAGGCTGCGCAGCAGCCTACGATTGAGACGGGATTGAAATACAAAGCGGCACAGCACAAAAAGGGACAGCCCCAAGCAGTAACTCCGCTGGGACTGTCCTTTTGTATTGGCCTTGAAATTGGCTTACTCGCCCTTGCGCGCGCGGGCGGCGGCTTTCTTGCGCAGCTCCGTCTCCAGGATGCGCTTGCGCATGCGCAGGCTCTTGGGCGTGACCTCGAGCAGCTCGTCGTCGTCGATGAACTCGAGGCACTCCTCCAGAGACAACGTGCGCATGGAGACGAGCTTCATCGCGGTTTCCGCGCCGGCGGCGTTGCGGATGGAGGTCAGATGCTTCTGGCGGCAGACGTTGACGTCGATGTCGCCCTGGCGCGCGTTCTGACCGACGATCATGCCAGTGTAGACGGCGGTGTTCGGGCCGCAGAAGAGCGTGCCGCGGTCCTGCGCGTAGAACAGGCCGTACATGACGGCCTCGCCCGTCTCCGTGGAGACCAGCGCGCCGACGCTGCGGTGCGGGATGTCGCCCTTGTAGGGCTCGTAGTGGTCAAACACGGCGCTCATGACGCCCTCGCCGCGGGTATCGGTCATGAACTCGCTGCGATAGCCGAACAGGCCGCGGCTGGGCACGGTGAATTCGAGGCGGACGCGGTCGGTGCCGGTCATGTTGTCCATCACGCCGCGGCGGCGGCCGATCTTCTCGATGACGGCGCCGGCATACTCGGTGGGCACGTC
Organism: Clostridiales bacterium; assembly: GCA_004555535.1. Taxonomy (GTDB): domain Bacteria; phylum Bacillota; class Clostridia; order Christensenellales; family Aristaeellaceae; genus Ventricola. The sequence continues at coordinate 3,051 of SFHU01000142.1, read as the reverse complement.
GCAGATCATCTTCTCCACAGGCTCCATCTTGTTGCCGTTTTCGTCATAATGGAAGAGCACCTCCGGCTTGGAGACCTGGAACTCGTAGCCCTGGCGGCGCATGTTCTCGATGAGCACGGAGAGGTGCAGCTCGCCGCGGCCGCTGACGCGGAAGGCGTCAGGAGATTCCGTCTCCTCCACACGCAGGGAGACGTCCGTCTGCAGCTCACGCATCAGGCGTGCGCGCAGGTGGCGGGAGGTGACGTAGGTGCCCTCGCGCCCGGCGAACGGGCTGTCGTTGACGGAGAAGGTCATCACGACGGTCGGCTCGGTGATCTTGACGAAGGGCAGCGGCTCGACGGCGTCCGGCGCGCAGATGGTGTCGCCGATCATGATGTCCTCAACGCCGGTGATGGCGACGATCTCGCCCATCTCGGCCGTCTCGACCGGCACGCGCTTGAGGCCGTCAAAGGCGAAGAGGCTGCTCAGACGGAAATTCTCGTGCAGGTCGGGGTCAAGGTAGTTGGCGCGGGTGGCCATCGTGTTGAGCTTCAGCGTGCCGCGGGTGATGCGGCCGATGCCGATGCGGCCGACGAACTCGTTGTAGTCGATCGTGGAGATGAGCATCTGCGCCGGGGCCTCGGGATCGCCCTTCGGCGCGGGGATGTACTGGAGGATCGTGTCAAACAGCGGGCGCAGGTCCTCGCCGGGCTGGGCAAGGTCGAGCGTCGCGGTGCCCGTGCGGGCGCTGGCATAGACGATCGGCGTGTCGAGCTGGCTCTCGTCCGCGTCGAGATCGATCATCAGGTCGATGGCCTCGCTGACGACCTCCTCGCAGCGGGCGTCCGGACGGTCGATCTTGTTGACGACGATGATGACCGGCAGGCCGAGCGCCAGCGCATGCTGCAGGACAAAGCGGGTCTGCGGCATCGGGCCTTCAAAGGAGTCGATCAGCAGCAGCACGCCGTCGACCATCTTGAGCACGCGCTCGACCTCGCCGCCGAAATCGGCGTGGCCGGGGGTGTCCACGACGTTGATCTTGACATCCTTGTAGTAGACGGAGGTGTTCTTGGCCAGGATGGTGATGCCGCGCTCGCGCTCAATCGCGTTGCTGTCCATGACGCGGTCGGCGACCTGCTGGTTTTCGCGGAAGACGCCGCCCTGCTTGAGCATTTCGTTGACCAGCGTGGTTTTGCCGTGGTCGACGTGCGCGATGATGGCGATGTTGCGGATATTCTCACGAATCATTTCCATTGGAAACCCCTTCTTTCTGATCGGTCTGCATGGTGGAAGGTTACGCGTTTCTGGAAGCCGTTTCGGCCAGCTCGAGACCTTCGTTGTTTTCAAGCGCCCAGCGGATGGACCACTCGTTCTCAAAGAGGATGACGTCGCGGTCGTGGCTGTCCTGGGCGAGGGAGGAGGTCGAGGAGAGCTTGAGCTCCTCGATAGGCTTGGGCGTCTTCGTGATCCAGCGCACGAAGCGGTAGTTCAGCTGCTGGCGGCGGATCTCGGCGTTGTACTCCGTCTTGAGCCGGTGGTCGAGCACCTCGAACTGGAGCACGCCGACGACGCCGACGATGATCTCCTCAAAGCCGATGCCCGGGCGCTTGAAGGTCTGAATTGCGCCCTCCTCGGAGAGCTGCATGACGCCCTTGACGAACTGCTTGCGCTTCAGGCTGTCGACGCTGGAGACGCGCGCGAAGAATTCCGGCGCGAAGACGGGAATGCCCGCATAGCGCAGCTTTTTGCCGGTGGTCAGCGTGTCGCCCAGTGCGAAGATGCCGGGATCGAACAGGCCGATGATGTCGCCCGGATAGGCGTTTTCGACGGCCTCGCGCTCGTCGGCCATGAACTGCTGGGGCTGCTTGAGCTGGATCTGCTTGCCCGTGCCGCTGTGCCAGACGGTCATGCCCTTGGTGAACACGCCGGAGCAAATGCGCATGAACGCGAGGCGGTCGCGGTGGGCCGGGTTCATGTTTGCCTGAATCTTGAAGATGAAGCCGGAGAAGTCCGGATTGGTCGGCTCGACGAGGCCCTGGTCGCTCTCGTGCGGCGCGGGCGGGGTCGAGTAATCGAGGAAGCGGGAGAGGAACGGCTCCACGCCGAAATTGGTGATCGCGGAGCCGAAGAACATCGGCGTCAGCTCGCCGGCGCGCACCTGATCGAGGTCGAACGCGTCGCCCGCCATATCCAGCAGCTCGATCTCGTCCATCAGGCGGGTATAGAGCCGTTCGCCGAGCACGTCGGGCAGGCTCGGATCGTCCACGGGGATATCCTGCTTTTCGACGCGGGTCTTGCCGTGGTCGCCGCTCTCGTAGAGCTCGACCATCTTCGTGTCGCGGTGGTAGACGCCCTTGAAGTCGCCGTCGGTGCCGATGGGCCAGTTGATCGGGCAGGCGCGGATGCCGAGCACCTGCTCCATCTCCTCCATCAGCGAGAAGGGATCCTTCGCGGCGCGGTCCATCTTGTTGACGAACGTGAAGATCGGAATGTTGCGCAGGCGGCAGACCTTGAAGAGCTTGATGGTCTGCGCCTCGACGCCCTTGGCCGCGTCGATGAGCATGACCGCGCTGTCCGCCGCGACGAGCACGCGATAGGTGTCCTCGGAGAAATCCTGGTGACCCGGCGTGTCGAGGATGTTGATATGGAAGCCGTCAAATTCAAACTGCATGGCCGACGAGGTGACAGAAATGCCGCGCTGCTTCTCGATGTCCATCCAGTCGCTGGTCGCGTGCTTGTCGCTCTTGCGGGCCTTGACGGAGCCCGCTGTGCGGATTGCGCCGGAATAGAGCAGCAGCTTTTCCGTCAATGTGGTCTTGCCGGCGTCCGGGTGGGAGATGATGGCGAAGGTTCTGCGGCGCGCGGTTTCGCTCTCGAGCGAGCCGGGCTGGAACTGTTCTGGCATGGTGAAATTACATCCTTCCTTGAGCGTTTATTCGGTGTATGGCAGACGGGAAAAAGCCCTCTGCCTTATGGCTGCCCAAGGGACAAGGACAGATGGATCATGTAAAGCTCCCCTCCGAGGCGATTTTTTATTAACCGATTACGCAATTTTGCAATTATAAAGTATAC
>SFHU01000043.1 GCA_004555535.1 Clostridiales bacterium | reverse complement strand
CCCTATACCCTGCCTGAGGGATTTCATCCCGCAGACTCCCTTCTTCGCTTCGCGCTTGTATCCGGCCTGTCCGATCATTACGGCATGCTGTGCACGTCATGCCTCCATATAGGCCCTCAGCTGCCGGAGGCTGGCGATCCGGTAATGCTGGTTCCGGCTGGGGCGCAGAAGCCCCGCCTCCCTCAGCTTCTGCATGGTCCGGGTGATCGTGATGCGGTTGGCATTGAGCATGATGGCGATGGTCTTCTGGCTGAAGGCCTCGCCGATAAGCACCTCGCTGTCCTCGTCCCTGGCATATGGCCCGGCCATGGAGAGCAGCAGGCCGCACAGGCGCTTGTCGATGGTCTGCGTCGTCGCGCGGCGCAGACCGTCCACCGCGTCCAGATAGTGCTGTGAAAGCGTCTGCAGCACATACAGGCGCAGCACGCTGTCCTGCCGGACCGCGGCGAGAAAGGCCGTGCGCTCCATGCGCAGCAGCTCGCAGTCCGTCACGGGGACGAGGTCGGCAGCCAGCGGCCTGTCCGAGAACATCTCCTCGCAGAGCACCAAACTGCCCGGCCCGTGGATGCCCCAGCAGCGTGTGTAGCCGTTCTCATCGACCTCGCAGCTGATCGCGCAGCCCCTCGTCACATAGTAGCAGGCGTCCGGATGCAGCCCAGCGCGGACCAGCGGCTCTCCCTTCCGGCAGGTCGTCCGCCGGCCCATCGTCTCAAAGCACTGGACATCGTATTGCGCAGCCATGACTATCCACTCCCGTCATTCCGCTTCAAGCAGGATATCGGTTTGTTCATCCGGCGAAACGAGCTGCCAGCCGCCGCGCCCGAGCAGATTCCTCGCCTGTTTGAGCGCCAGCGCCTCCGGTGCGCCGCCGCCCAGACTCCCGAAGGAGCTGCCATCCTCAAAGAGGATCATCTTTCGCCCGCAGTCCCGCTCCTCCCTCGCCCGCGCAGCGGTCATCACGACCCGTCTCTGCTCCAGCCGTTCGGCGGGCAGGCGCGAGAGCAGCTCGACCACATCCATCCCCTGCTGCGGACAGGACGCCTCACTGACGCGCTCCTCCAGCCGGCACAGTATCTCCTCCGCCGCGGCGTCCGCTCCCTCATCGACAGAAATCACGGTCATCTGCCCCAGCCAGTCCGCATCCGCGATGCCCTCGTTTTTAAGCCGGCAGAGCCAATTCTTCTTCGGCGAGGGATTCAGCAGCCCCAGGAACGCCGGCTGCGGCTCCTCCCACAGCTGCTCGATGCAGGCCGCCGCCTCTGCGTAGCGCGCAGGCGCGAGGATGACGCAGTCCTCGTCCGTCAGATGCAGGCAGCGGAGCGCGGCGGGCAGCGAGTCGCAGATTGTCTGATGTGCCTGCGGCAGATGGACGGCGATGCCGGGCGCGCTGTCCGCGACGACGACGCAAAAGCCCCGGGCCGCGGCCCGTTCGGTCAGGCGGCGCGTCGCCTCCGTGTCGCCCAGCAGGATCAGCCGCTGCGGACGGGCAAACGGCTCGCAGAGCGTGACGCGGCCGTTTTCCTGCCGCAGCAGCCGAACGCCGCCCGCGCCGTCCTCCGGGACAATCGTCCGGGAAACGCTGCCGTCCGGCGCAAACGCGGACACCAGCGTCAGATGCTTGTGCCTGCGCAGCCTCTCCAGCAGGATGTGGTAGTCATTTTTTACGCATTCCATGACGGCGTCACCCCTCCGCTCAGCCCTGAGGATCGTCCTCCAGATGGCCGTACATCGCTTCCAGCTCCCGGGCCACGGCGTAGAGCTCGTCTGCGTCGGTCACGGCGCCGTAGCTCAGCGCATCGCCCTCCCCAAACTCGCGCACGACCGTAATGTCCTCATCCGGCACAAAGTCCTCGCCGGGCTGCACGCCGCTTTTGTCGTTGGCGGCGGCCAGCGCCAGATAGCGCTTTCCGCCGACGCTCAGGCGGTTGAGCACGAGATATTCATACTCCTTGTCGTGCTCATCCACCAGCGTGATGCATTCCATGACGGGCAGCTTGTCTTCCATCTTTTCTCATCCTTCCCCATCGTCAGAAGACGATGCTCCTGATCTCCTCGGTCTGTTCATGCATGACGCGGCAGCATTCCGCCTCGTTCAGGCTGCTCTCCTCGCGGACGATGACGTAGTGGCAGCGCCCCGTGCAGGCGACGCTGTCGTCCGGCAGGAGGATGTAGCCATCCACATAGCCGTGGCGGCCGTCGATCTGCGCGGGGAGGCCGACGATGCGCAGCGCCTGTCCGGGATGGACGGGCCGGATGTAGTGCACGGCCATCTCCACCGTCATAGCGACGGTGTCGGGATCCTTCACGCGCGTGGCATGCCAGAGCACCTCGTCAAAGTAGGTCGAGAGTATGCCTCCGTGCGTGACGCCGGGAAAGCCCGTGTGCTCCGGCCTTGTCGTGCACAGGCCGACGACGTAGCCGTCCTCCGTCACATAGGCGCGAACGCCCAGCCCGCCGGGCAGCGAGCCGTTGCAGCCAAAGCACGTCTCTCTCCAGGGAATGCGCCGCACCACGCGGTGCGGCCTGACCTCCACGCTGTCCATCTGGGGATAATTCATGACGATGACCTCCTCAAAGTTTTCCGTTTGGTAATGCAGATCACTTGACTTGCGCCTTTGCGCCCGTATAATGGGAATCAGGTCAAGTGACCCAGTCCATTTGAAACGAGGGATTGCCCCATGTCCGCTTCTCTTTCCCCGCTCGCCACGGATCCTCAGTGGCGAATTCTGCCCGAATCGCCCCGGGCGCTGGGCGAGCTGCGCGCGCCGGACGGCACAAGGCTGCTGACCATCGCCTTTGACACCCATCGGGACATCATCGCCTCCATCGGCTATGCGCCCGGAGAGCGCTGCGGCGAGGCGCTCTGCGCCTGCGCGGCGGCGCTGTGCAGCCTGGCCCGGGGCAAGGCCGTCATGGCGGCGGAGCTGCTCGCCCCGGCGGACATCGCCGAAGCGCTCCCCTGCCCGATGGATGATCCGCTGTTCTATCAGGCTGTGCTCGCTGTGCTGTGCCTCAAGAACGCGCTCTCCAGCTTCGCGGAAACCCGCGCGGCGGACTATGCCGCCTTCCGGCAGGGGCAGCAGGCATGAAGCAGAACGTCTTCTTCGATCCGGAGAAATGCTTGGGCTGCGGCGTCTGCGTGCAGGCCTGCCCGCACGGCTGCATCGCCCTCGAGCAGACGGCCCGCAACGCGCGCGGCATCGCCCCGGCCTTTCTTCGCCTGCCGAGGCTGTGCGTCGGCTGCGAGCGCTGCGTGCGCGCCTGCCCCGTCGGCGCGGTTGAGGGCTATTGATCCTGATCCATCAGTGCGTGCACGATGAAGGGCGGCAGCTTCGTCCGCTCGACGATCCGGCAGTCCGGTTCGCCCAGCTTCGCGAGGCGGACGGCCAGTCGCATCCGCCCGATGGCCTCCTCGTATCCCTCCTCATACGCCTCCCGGCGGACGGCGTCGAGCTGCTCCTGTGTGATTTCCATCCGAAGGCACTCCTTTCAGAAGGGCTTGTTGATTGCCGTGTTGGCGACGATGGCGCGCAGGAGCATGTTGTTGAGCATGTCCTCCACCTCGGCGTAGTTGGGCTCGTGGCGCGTCGCGCAGACGAACATCCGCTTCGCCAGCTCGGGCTGTACGGCATAAAACTGAACACTGGCACAGACGGAGGCCGCAAGCAGCGCGGCTTCCTTTTGTTTTTTGACCTGCGAGGCCGCCAGGATCATCTCCTCGAGCACCCCGCAAAACGCCTCCTGCAGCGCCTTGGGCAGGATGGCGCCAAGGTGCTCCGGCAGCTGCGCCTCGTTTGCCGCCGTGAGCACATAGATGCGGTTTTTGGGGTGCAGGCAGAGATGGATGTGGCGCACGAGCAGCCTCTGCAGCTGCTTGACGCTCTCGTCCTGCGTCCTCGCAGCGCCGGCGAGATAGGCGCGCGCCTGCTCCGTCACCGGGCCATACGCGATGGCCACGCGCTCCGCTGCCTCGCCAAGCGCCCAAGCGCAGAGGCTTTCCCGCGTGCGCAGGGGCGCTGTCAGCGCCTCCTCATCGCAGACGCGGCGAGCATCGGAGGGCCTTAGCGCGGCGTATCCCCTGTATGCCAGCGTGCCCAGCACATATTCGAGCAGCCGCTCCTCCGGGGACAGCAGGGTCTGGCCGCCGATGTTGTAGGCGGTTCCGGTGTTGAAATCGGGCATGGCGCGCGCCTCTCTTTCTAGGAGTACCGCCGGGCCAGAAGCGCCCGGTCGTTGATTTCCGGGGGCGGAAGCAGCTGTCCCCGGGCGATCTTTCCCGTCGCGGTGTGCGGCAGGCTGTCCATGCGGATCAGCCCAATCGGGATCATGTAGTACGGCAGGCATTGCGCCAGGTGGGCGCGCAGCGCCGCATGGTCAATGGGCCCTTCCGACACATAGTAGCCCATCAGCAGCCTCGTGCCGCCCTGATCGACAAAGGCCGCGCAGCACGCCTCCGCGATGCCGGGAAAGGCGAGCATCTTCTGCTCCACGCCGCCCAGCTCCACGCGGTAGCCGCGGATCTTGACCAGGTTGTCCTCCCTGCCGTGGTAGATCAGCGTGCCGTCCTCCTCCTCGATGACCAGGTCGCCTGTTTTGAAGACACGCTCATAGCCCGGCTGGCTGTAAAAGGGATTGGGGGCAAAGCTGCACGCGTTCTTCTCCGGCAGGCCCAGGTAGCCCTCGCAGACCTGCGGCCCGGAAATCCAGAGCTCGCCGCGCTTTCCGGGCGCGACGCGGTTCCCGTCCTCATCGACGATGTAATACTTGAGGCCGCGCACCACGCGCCCGATCGGGTACGATGTGCGCTCGTCCTCCACGTCCCCGTAACTGATGATGCAGCAGCCCTCGCTGGAGGCGTAGACGTTGACGATCCTGTACGGCCTGCGCCTCAGGTTGTGCACGGGCTCGCTGCCGACCAGCAGGACGCGCAGCGGGCTTCCCTCGTCGCAGCCAATGTATTTGCAGGCCATGTGCGGAGGCAGGAAGGTGACGGTGATCCCATTGCGGCGATAGAACTCCGCGATGGCATGGATATCCTTGCGGATCTCCTTGGGAATCAGATGAAGCGTCATGCCCAGCGTCAGGCTGATCACGATGTCATAGACCGAGGCGATGAACATCAGGCTGGCAAAGCAGCAGTATTCGTCGTCGCTGCGAAAGCCGATGTCCCCGAAGTTGGCGGCGCTTGCGGCCAGGTTGGCCTGGCTGATGAGCACACCCTTGGGGTTGCCCGTCGAGCCGGAGGTGTAGACGACGACGGCCAGACGGTTCCGCCCGCCGCGCTCCTCAAAGAAGCTGCCGTCCTGCTCGCGCAGCGCCTGCTCACACAGCGCCGCCGTCGCCTGAATGCGGACATGGCATTGCTCCATGCAATAGGCATTCTGGCTCTCCGGGCAGGCGCTCTCCAGGAACACATACGCGCAGCCCGCCTTCCAGGCGGCGAGAATCGCGACGATCGTCATCGCGCTGCGCCCCGTCTTGATGGCGATCACATCGCCCTCCTGTGCGCCAAGCGCGACAAACGCGCGGGCCAGGCGGTTGCTCTGCGCCTCGAGCCGGGCATAGGTCAAGGTGGTTTCGACCGTTGAAACCGCTGTTTTTTCCGGGCTTTGCGCCGCCGCCAGGCGGAACAGGCCCACCGCCGTCAGCGTTTCAAACGGCTGCGGCTGCCTGAGCAGCCGGTCCGACCATAATTCCTGCATGTTGACACCCCTTTCCAGGGGGCAGCCCCGGCACGGCGTTTTCCCCGTGCCGGGTGCTGCCGGCCGTTTACTCGCGGGCCTCGAGCAGTGCCCGCAGACCGATGGGCGCCTCGGCGAAGAGCGCCGCATCCATCACCTTGAGATCGGGGGCGATCAGCGGTTCAAACTCCATCATGTCGAGAATCTGGGTCTTGAGGTCGATGCCAGGCGCGATTTCCGTCAGCAGCAGGCCGTCCTTCGTCAGCCGGAACACGCAGCGGTCCGTGATATACAGCACGTTCTGATTGATGTCCACCGCGTGCGGGCCGGAAAAGGTGATCTGGCTGATCTGCCGCAGGAACTTCTTCTCCACGCCCTCCTGCAGGATGACGACCTTGCCGTCGCGCACCTCAGCCTTGTAGCCGCCGGCGGTCATCGTGCCGCAGAAGATGACATTTTTGGCGCCCTGCGTCAGGTTGATGAAGCCGCCCGCGCCGGGCCTGCGCTCGCGGCCGCTCTTGTCCATGAAGCGGCTGACGTTGACCGACCCGTTCGGGTCGCACTCCGCCAGGCCGACGAACGTCGCATACAGGAAGCCGCCGTCATAGAGATCGAAAATCGTCGGGCTGTCGACGATCGCCTGCGCGTTGGCCGTCGCGCCGAAGGAGGTGCGCGCCGCCGGCACGCCGCCAAAGGCGCCCGTCTCGACCGTCAGCATGAGATCGTCCGCGATGCCCTCCTCGCTGGCGACGCTGGCGATGCCCTCCGGATAGCCCAGGCCGGTGTTGACCGGCACATGGAGCCTGAGCTCCATCGCGGCGCGGCGGGCAATCGTCTTCTTGATGCCCAGCGGCAGCACGGCGGAGGCGGACACCGGATATTTGTACTTGCCGGTGTAGGCGGGGTTGTAGTATTCGCCCATGGTCATGCGGTGGTTGCGCTCCGGATCCCGGGAGACGATGAGCTTGTCGATGAAGATGCCCGGAATGACGACCTCTCTGGCCGGCAGCGCGCCCTTGCGGACGATGTTCTTCACCTGGCAGAGCACGATGCCGCCGCTGGCCTTGGTCGCCATGGCGATGGCCTGGATGTTGGTGAGCACAGCCTCGTCCTCGCAGGTCAGGTTGCCGTCCTCGTCAGCCGTCGTGCCGCGGATGAGCGCCACGTCGATTCTCGGGGTCTTGTAGGCCAGATACTCCGTGCCGCCGATGGTGACGACCTCGACGAGATCCTCCGTCGTGATCGCGTTGCACTTGCCGCCCTCCAGCCTCGGATCGGCAAACGTGCCGATGCCCACGCGGCTCAGCTCCACGTCCAGACCCTTCGCGCGGGTTCTGAACATGTGCTCGATGACGCCCTGCGGGAAATTGTAGCTCTCCACCTTGAGCTCCTGCTGCATCTGCATGATCGTGTGGTTGGAGCCGTTATGGCCGACGATCACGCGGCGGATCATGCCCTCGTGGGCAAAGTGCTCAAAGCCGCGCTCCACGCCGCCGACCGGGCCCATATCGCCCACGCCGGAGCCGGACATGATCGTCATGTTCTGCGGATGGCCCTCCGCCTTGAAGCGCTCCTCCAGCGCGATACAGATTTCCTCGGCCAGGCAGCTGTTCATGTTACCGCCACAGACCAGAAATGCGTTGTCCTTCACCAGCGCGGCTGCTTCCCTCGCCGTGCAAACCTTGGTATACATGGCTTTTCCTCCTTGATGGTTCTCAATATCAGGGGGTATTGTCAATTTTTGGACAAGTCAGGGGAAAATTTTCCGGATGCGCGCACCGGCGCACCCGGAATATCGACTTACTTCACCAGGGACTCGACCATCCGGCGCACAAACGTGCGGATCTCGTCGATCTTGTAGTCGTTGTGGCCCATGGACTGCGTGCCCTCGGTCGCCATCTCACCCGCCTGGGCGGCCAGCTCAGCCGTCGGCACCTTGCCGCGCAGGAAGTCCTCCACGCGCGTGAGCCTGACCGGCACCGGTGCGACCGCACCCAGCACAAGGCGGATATCGCCGATGACGTCCCCATCCATGCGGGAGGCCCAGGCCAGAGAGGCCATGGAGAAGTCGATAGAGGAGCGCATGCGGAATTTCTCGTAGCCGGTGACATAGCCTTCCTTCTCGGGGATGACGATTTCGCGGATCAGCTCGCCCGGCTCCAGGTTTGCATAGCTCTTCAGGTTCGTGCAGAAGAAGTCCGCGGCGGGGATCTCGCGGCCCGCAGACGTGCGGATGACGGCGTCCATCATCACCATCACGGGCGACAGATCGGATGCGTTGACGGAGTAGCAGCCGCAGTTCATACAGCGCTTGGCCTCCTCAAGGCCCTCCTCGTAGGTGAGCGTCGTGGAATCCTCCCGGTCGATGCTGCGCGCCGCGGCGTCGACGTTGTGGCCGTTGTTGGCCTTTTTGAGGCTCGCCGTATCGCGGTCGATGTGCAGGAAGCCCTTCTGCTCGTCCTTCCCGGGGTTGGCGACGCCCAACTCGTCGTTGATCGCCTCCGCTGCGCGGCGGCCGGACGCGATGCCCTTGATGACCGTCGTCGGGCCGGTGACGGCGTCGCCGCCCGCGTAGACCTTCGGGTCGGAGGAGCGCTGGGTCTGCGGCTCGACGCTGATCAGTCCGCGATTCATCGCCAGCGTCATTTCGTTGTCAAGGAACGAGAGATCGACGCGCTGGCCGGTCGCCAGAAGGATGCTGTCCGCGTCGACGTCCATCGTCACGGTCTCGTCGTAGCTCGGGTTGAAGCGGCCCGTCTCATCGCGCAGCGCGGTGCAGGCCTTGAGCGTCATGCCCTTGATCTTCTCCCCCTCATAGTGCACCCGGACAGGGCCCCAGCCGTTGTAGATGACGACGCCCTCCTCCTCGGCGCGGGCGATCTCCTCGGCGGAGGCGGGCATCTCGTCCCGCTGCTCCAGGCAGCAGAGCGTGACCGACTTCGCGCCCAGGCGCTTGGCGGTGATGGCGACGTCCATGGAGACGTTGCCGCCGCCGACGACGAGCACGTGATTGCGTTCCTTCTTGTTGACCCAGCGGTTGACATCCACGAGGAACTGCAGGCCGAACTCGGTGAATTCCTCGCCGTCAAAGCCCAGCACGGGGCGCTTCCACGCGCCGGTGGCGATGAAGACCTTGTCGCTCTCCTTCGTCAGCTCGCTGATCTGCAGGTTCTCGCCCAGCCTCGTGCCGGTCACGAAGCGGATGCCCATGCGCCCCAGCGCGCCGACGACCGTGCGGACGATCTCCTTGGGCAGGCGGAAGTTCGGGATGGCGTACATCAGGCAGCCGCCGGCTTCCTCCATCGCATCGTAGACCGTGACGCTGTGGCCCGCGCTGCGCAGATAATACGCCGCCGCCAGGCCTGCGGGGCCGGCGCCGATGAGCGCGATCCTCTTTCCGGTTTCCTGTTCGGGCGCTTTGTAGAAGTCGTCAAGGTGCGCCATGATGTAGTCGCCCACGACGCGCTCGACGCTGTGGATGGCGACGGCCTCGTCGGTGGAGCAGCGGTTGCACTTCGTCTGGCAGGTGTGCGCGCAGACGCGGCTGGTCATCATCGGCAGCGGGTTGGCCTGCATCAGGATGCGCGCCGCGCCGTCCATGTCGCCCTGACGGTAGTGCGCCATGTAGTTGGGGATGTCCGTGCCCGCCGGGCATTCGACGGAACAGGGCGTCAGGCACGCCTTCATGCCGCCGAAGACGGAGTGATAGCGGTTGTCGCCGCGGATGGCGAAGCACTCGCTGCCGCCCTTGCGCATGCAGGGCAGCGTGCCGCCGACCTGGCCCGGATAGCGGTAGAACCAGCAGCGCACATCCTGGCACAGGTTGCCGCCGATCGTTGCGCGGGTGCGGATGATCGGGCTGGCGACGCTGTTGGCGGCCTTCTGAACGGCCCTGAGGCTGTCGGCGCCAAGCGCCTCCTCGTTTTCAATCGCGTCGAGCGTCGTCATCGCGCCGATCTTCACCGCGCCGTCCTCCCGGCGGATATAGGCCGTATCGGGAATCTCGCGCAGGGAGACGACCGTCTGCGGGTATTCAAGCAGCAGCTCATCCTTGAGCACGCCCAGCAGATCCGTGCCGCCGGCCATAACCGCCGCCTCGCCGGGATGCGCGGCCTTCAGGATGCCGGCCGCCTCGTCGAAGGTTTCCGGCGTCTGATATTTGAAATGCTTCATGCTTATCTGGCCTCCTTGCTCTTGATGGCCTTGAGGATCACGTCAGGCGTGGCGGGATACTCGTTGACCTCGACGCCGATGGCGTTGGAAATCGCCATCAGCACGGCGGACGCGCCCGCGGCGCCGGAGATTTCGCCGATGCCGATCGCCTTGAACATGAAGGTGTCGGGGTGGCTCTCCTCGATGACGCAGTCGTGCTTGGGCATGTCGTTGAAGGTGCGGCACTTGTATTCGAGCTGGCTGCAGTTGAGCATGCGGCCCGTGCCGTTCACGTCGTAGATGCACTCCTCCATCGTCGCGGTATCCATCGACGCGGAGCCGACGCCGCCCTGAAGCTGCATGCGGACCATGCGGTTGTCGATGATCTGTCCGATATCCGTGCCCTGCAGGAAGCGCGGGATGCGCACGGCGCCGGTATCCAGATCGACCTCGACCTCCACGAAGAAGATGCAACAGCTCGGCACGTCAAACTGCTCGATGTGCTCGCCATAGCCCACGACGTTCAGGTCCTTGTTGCCCAGTTTCTTGATCGGGATGCTCTTCTCGGGCCGGTCGCGCAGGAAGACCTGGAAGTCCTTCGTCTCCAGCTGCTCGGGCGAGCAGTGGAAATACGCCGCGCCCATCTCCAGCACCTTGCGCCGGGCATCCGCCGCGGCCTTGGAGACGGCCTTGCCGACCGTGATCGTTCCGCGCGAGCCGCACAGGCCGAAGTTGACGACGTTGGCCAGGGAGTCCGGATCGGTGACATAGACGCGCTCGATGGGCACGTTCATGACCTCAGCGGCGAACTTCGCGGCGGCGGCGCGCTGGCCCATGCCGGACTCGGTGACGTCCGTCTGCACGATCAGCGTCGCATAGCGGCCCTTGACGTCGTGCTGGATGCGGACGATGCACTGCGTGTTGTCCTCCGCGACGTCCGCGTTGCCGATGACGCCGCAGCCCACGCCGTACGCCTTGCGCCCCTCGACGCGCGTCGGCTTGAGCCAACCCTTCCAGCAGTCCTTCCAGCCGAACTTGTCGGCGGCCAGCTGCATGGTCTCCGGGTAGTGGCTGCTGCCGCGGCTCTGCCAGATCAGGCCGTCACGCCAATAGTATTTGTCGCCCGGGGCGACGTAGTTCTTCTTGAAGCACTCGACGGGGTCCTTGTCCGCCTGCATCATGCAATGCGCCATGTTGCGCGCCAGACAGCTGTTGAGCTCCTGTCCGCCGTAGCCGCGGACGATGCCGGCTGCCGCCTTGTTCGTGACGACCACCTTGGAGTCGAGATCCCAGTTCTTGCACTTGGCCATGACCAGCTGCGCCTCGCCCAGGCCGACGCCGACCTGGCCTTGCACCGCGTCGCCCAGGCAGCCGGTATCGACATACCAGCAGCCCTGCACGGCGTTGAAGATGCCGTCCTCGGTCATGCCGATCTTCGCGCGGATCTTGGAGCCCAGGCGCTGCTCATAGGCGGCGAACTGCTCGTGCTTGTTGAGCACCAGCTTGACCGGCCTGCCCGTCTTGATGGCGGCGATGGCGCAGCACAGCGTCGTGACGCTCATGGTCTGCTTGTTGCCGTAGCTGCCGCCGACGTTGAAGGTCTTGACGCGCAGCTGGCTCTTCGGAATGCGCGGCCCGTTGTAGAGCTTGTAGATGAACGGGCTCTGGCTGGATGCCCAGATCGTGTAATCGTTGCCGCCCTCCCAGCGGACAATGCAGCTGGGCGCCTCCGGGGCGTTCGGGGAGCACATCTTGTTGAACTCGACCATCGAGTCAGCGACGTACGCGGACTCCTTGAAGCCCTGCTCCACGTCGCCGCCCTCGACATGCCACCACGGGCCCTCCGGCTGGAAGTGCGGGACGCCGGGATCGACCTCGTTGGTGCCGCTCTTGAACTTGCCCGGATAGAGCACCGGCGCGTCAGGCTTGAGGCTCTCGATGGCGTCAAATACGGCGGGCAGCTGCTTGTATTCCACCTCGATGAGCTGCATCGCGTCGCGCGCGATGTCCACCGTGTCGGCGGCGATGACGGCGACCGGGTCGCCCACGTAGTAGACCTCCTGCGCCATCAGATCCTTGTGGACCGGCCAGCCCATGCTCCAGCCCTTGGGCATATCCTTGTAGGTGATGACCGCGTGGACGCCCGGGAAGGCGCGCGCCTTCTCCACGTCGATCCTCGTGATCAGCGCATGCGCATACGGGCTGCGCAGCACCTGCGCGTAGATCATCCTGGGCACAGAATAGTCGTCCAGGAACGTGCAGCGGCCCGTAACGATGTCGCGCGCGTCGGCGCGGACGCGATATTTGCCGATATGCCGGTAGGGCGTGGGACGGCCGTTGACGATCGGCGCGTCAAAGTTGAATTTGCCCCTCTGAATCTCCTGGTCACGCATCTTCTTCCTCGGCCTCCTTCACAATCGGATACTGATCGGACTGAACGCCCGCCAGCTTGTCAAGCGCCTCCAGCACGGTGTAGTGGCTGATGCAGCGGCAGTAGTTGCCCGCCAGCGCCTCGCGGATCTGCTCGCCCGTCGGATGCGGATTCTTCATGAACAGCGCCTTGGCGCTCATGATGATGCCCGGCGTGCAGTAGCCGCACTGGAAGGAATAGCAGCTGATGAACTTCTGCTGGATCGGGTCGAGCTCGTGCGTGACCGGATCCTCCAGGCCTTCGATGGTGATGATGTCGCTGCCGTCACACTCGACGGTCAGCACCATGCAGCTGGCGACGGCCTTTCCATCGATGATGACGGTGCAGCATCCACAGGCGCCCTCGTCGCAGCTCTCCTTGGTGCCGGTGAGCTCCAGCCGCTTGCGCAGGGTCTGCACCAGCGTCTCAGACGGTGGAATCATGCCGAACTTTTCGCCGACCAGAAACTCGTATAGCTGACCGTTGATGGTCATCCGGATGGATTGTTTCTCCATAGCGTTCTCCTCCGTTTGATGGTTTCGCCGGGCATGGAGGCTTGCAGGCGCCCTGATGCTTCGGCGGCGGCCGCGCACAGGCGAGGGTGCGCCGTTCCGCCCTGTTTAGGTCGGTCGCTCGACCTACACCTAGGATATTACGCCTTTACCCCTGTTCTGTCAAGGGGATTCGCGCATTCTTTTCCCATTTTTCGACAAAAAAATGCGCTGTATTCTGACATCAGCGCGTTTTCGTGTTGTATAAAGGTCGTTCGTCCGATTTATTTCTGCCAGGGATGCCGCGTCACATTCGCCTCGATGGAGCGCATGAAGTAATCGTGCATCGCCGTCTCGAGCAGATCCTTGTCGGACGCGTCGACCTGCATGGTCTCCGCCAGCTTGTTGAGCAGCACGGGCTTCTCCGTCACGGTCATGATCGCGGCGCTGATGGAGCGCGCCATCACCATGGCCATGTAGGGATCGGGACGCACGCTGACGGCTTCGATCAGCTCCGCGAGAACGGATTCGCTCGTGCGGACCGCGACGTCGGCCATGATGCCGCGCGAGCTCTCGGGCAGGCCGTTTTCATGCTCGGCGATGCCGATGTTAATCCAGCTGTGGTCGTAGTCAAGGGCCATGTGAATGCGCCCGGTGAGGAAGCGGTCCAGATACCCCCACGCCTGCTCCTTGTCCACCGGCTTCTGCTTCAAAAACCTGCGAACCTCGCAGGCGTCGACCGAATACGTCCTGGAGAGCTCCTCCGCCGCCTTGGTGATGGCCGCGCGGGTCAGCTCCTCCTTGCTGCCGAAGTGAAAATTGATGGCGGAGAGCGCGACGCCCGCGGTGTTGGCGATCATCCGTGTGGTCATCGCGTCATATCCATAAAGCGCAATCAGCGCCTGTGTCGCTTTGATCAGGCGCTCCTGCGTCGTCTCTTTCCCTGTGAACCTGAGATCCAGAACATCCATACTGCAAAATCTCCTGCATGTGCAATCACTGTGTCAGGCGTCCTAATGCTCCTATAGTAGCATAACTCCCCTGCAAATTCAAGCGATTGCACACAAAAGATTGGCACACGTCCCCGCGCGCCGCAGCAGCCCTGCAACGAAAAAAGGACGCCTCCCCAAAATGGGAAAGCGCTCTGAGCCCTTCCGGAGGGCCGGGAAGAAAGCCCGCATGAGCAGACAGACTGAGTCGTCAGGCGAGGAAGCCCAGCGCGTACCACAGCGGAATGCTCGCCATGCAGCCCACGAGGTTGATGATCATGTACAGGATGGACGCCTTGCGCATCTCCGGGAAGGTCACGTACTTCCCGCCCGCCACGCCGAGCGTCGCCATCGCGAAGGGATTCATGTACGGCACGGTCCAGCACATCGAGGACATGAACTCCACGAAGATGATGACGTACAGGTTGATGCCCGCCGCATTCATCAGACCGCCGAAGATCGCCATCACGATCACCAGCGCCGTGTTCTGCTCGATGATGATGAAGCGCAGCGCATAGGTGAACAGGCACAGGAACGGCACGAAGATCCACGGACTCGCGACCAGCGGCGCGAGGATCGGGCTGAGCACGCCCGCAATCGTGGCGCTCCACCCCAGCGAGGACATGTAGTTCGCCATGCCCAGCAGGCTGCCGATGAACACGACAAGGCTCCACGGAATCCGGCTGTTGAAGTCGGACGGCGCCATCAGGCCCGTCGCGCACATCACGCAGACGGCCGCCCAGCCGATCATGCCGGTGTCCATGCCGTGCAGGCCCGAGGTCGACCAGAGCACCAGCGCGCAGATCAGCACCGCGGCGGCGATCTTCTCGTTGCGGCTCATCGGGCCCATTTCCCTGAGCCTGTCCTTGTAGAAGCTCTTGGAGAAGGCGAGCTTCTCCTTCGGCTTGCAGACGATGGCGCAGTAGACGAACGTGCCGGCCAGGAGCACAATAAACCAGATGATCGCGGCGACCAGCCAGCTCACGAAGTTGAACGTCGCGCCCTGCGCGCCCAGCGACTGCGCATAGGACGTGATAAAGCCGCACATCACGGAGACATAGACCGAGCCCGTGATGAAGGCGTTGCCGCCCAGATAGGCGGGCAGATAGCACGCGGTGAACAGACCGAGGGCCTGCTTGCTGCGCGGCTTGATCTTCATCTCCTCCGTCGTGGAGGTCGCAAACGGGATCAGCAGGTTGACCTTCGCGTTGACCGAGGGGATCAGTGGGCTGAGCACGGTGCCCGTGCACATCATGGCGACGACCGCGCCAGTGTACGTCGGCGGGAACACGGACAGGATGCTGATGGCAATCCTGTTCAGCAGGCCGCTCTTGCCGATGCCGGCGGAGAGCGCAAAGACCATGATGATCAGCCAGACGGTCGAGCCGCTGAACGCGCCGAACAGGCCGCTCATGGTGAAGACAGCCTCGCTCTGCACGCCCGCCTTGCGGAAGACCGCATCGGTCAGGATCATGAGCGCGGAGGCGCCGATGACGACCACCCAGTCGGGCAGCGCCTGCGTCAGCAGCAGCACGATCACGGAGAGGAACACGCCCGCGTACACATACGAAGCGGGGCTGAGCAGCTGGGTCGCAGGCATCGTCACTGCCAGGATGTAGAATACGACGATCAGCGCGAGGGATGCAAACAGGCCGATTTTCTTTTTCATGCCTTTCTTCTCCTTTGGAGGCTGCAAAACGCGCAAAGCCTGCAACAATGCGCCTCTGCCGCACAGGTCTCTTGTGCCGCACCGTCCCCACAAAGGACCGCGGCTGAGTCGTTCGACCGATCTAGCTCATCCTAGCATAATGACCGTGCCTTTGTCAATGGTTCCGGGCAGCTTTTTCACAATTCTTTCGCGTTTTCTTGTGCAAAATCGATGAAAAATGTAGTCCAGGCTACCGAAATCCGCATTCATCCGGTTCAGCCTGCGCGTCACTGCGTGAAGAAAAAGACGATCGGCGTTCCGGCCTCCGTCTCCGGGCACACAAAAAACCGGGCACATCCTGTCCGTACCCGGTTTCAATTCCCGCCTGTCCGCTCATCCCGGCGCCGGCCAAAGACAGCCGGATGAAGCGGTTACGCCTCCCCGCCCTCGTCGACGGCGGTATAGCAGACCTGCTCAATGCGCTCAAGCAGCTCCTCCCTGCCCGTTCCGTCCTCAGCGGAGAACGGGATCACCTGCCAGGGCTGGACGGCCAGCGCGCGGCAGATCGGCGCAAGGAATTTGAGCCTCGCCCCGCGGCTGATCTTGTCCGCCTTGGTGGCAACGACGGTGAAGGGGATCTCCGCCTGGCGCAGAAAGAGGTTCATCTCCCTGTCCTCCTGGCTGGGCTCGTGGCGGATGTCGACCAGATGAAAGACGTGGCAGAGGTCCTCCGTCGTGGCGAAGTAGTTCTGCATCATTTTGCCCCAGGAGAGCTTCTCCTCCTTGCTGACCTTTGCGAAGCCGTAGCCGGGCAGGTCGATGAAGTTCAGCTCGTCGTTGATCCGGTAGACGTTGATGAGCCGCGTCTTGCCGGGCGTGGCGCTCGTGCGCGCGAGCTTGCTCCGGTTCGTCAGCCGGTTGATCATCGACGACTTGCCGACGTTGCTCTTGCCCGCGAAGGCCACCTCGGGGCCGCCCTTGCCGGGATAGTCCCCGTAGTCCTTCATCGAGGTGATAAAGTCCGCGCGTTTGACAATCATCGCGTTTCTCCTTTGCTTATGCGTGCAGCATCTGCTGCCCCTCCGGCATCGCCGGGAGCGTGCCCGCCAGCGGCTCCGCCTTCGGCCTCAGCGCGGGCTTTTCGCACAGCGCCGTCTCCAGCACGGTGTGTACATCCTCCGCCGGGACGATCTTCATCGCGCTGCGCACGTTCTCCGGGACCTCCTCGAGGTCCTTGAGGTTTTCCTTCGGGATGAGCACCGTATCGATGCCCGCCCTGTGCGCCGCCAGCAGCTTTTCCTTGAGCCCGCCGATGGGCAGCACGCGGCCGCGCAGCGTAATTTCGCCGGTCATGGCGACGTTCTGGCGCACAGGAATGCCCGTCAGCGCCGAAACCAGCGCCGTCGTCATCGTCACGCCCGCGCTCGGCCCGTCCTTGGGCACAGCGCCCTCCGGCACGTGGATGTGGATGTCGAGCTTCTTGTAAAACTCCGGATCGATGCCGAATTCCTCCGCGTGGGCGCGGACGAAGGACTTCGCCGCGCGGGCGCTCTCCTTCATGACGTCGCCCAGGCTGCCAGTCAGCTCGAGCTGGCCCGTGCCCGGCATGGTCGTCGTCTCGATCTGCAGGGTGTCGCCGCCGACGACCGTGTAGGCCAGGCCGTTGACGACGCCGATTTCCGGCTTCTTCCCTGCCTTTTCATAGTGATAGCGCGGCGCGCCGAGGAATTCCTCGAGCCGCTCCTGTGTGACGGTGACGGTCTCGAGCTGCCCGTCGAGCATTGCGACGGCGCTCTTGCGCACGACCTTGCCGATCGTCCGCTGCAGCGTGCGCACGCCCGCCTCGCGGGTATAGCCCTGAATCAGGCTGCGCAGCACCTTGTCGCTCATGCGCACGCTCCTGGGCGCGAGCCCGTGCTCCTTGATCTGGTCGGGCAGCAGGTGGCGCTTGGCGATGTTGAGCTTCTCCTCCTCTGTGTAGCCGCTGACCTCGATGAGCTCCATGCGGTCAAGCAGCGGGCGCGGAATCGTATCGACCGAGTTCGCCGTCGTGATGAACATCACGCCGGAGAGGTCGAACGGCGCCTCGAGGTAGTGATCGCGGAAGGCGTTGTTCTGCGCGCTGTCGAGCACCTCGAGCATCGCGCTCGCCGGATCGCCGCGCACGTCGGAGGCCATCTTGTCGATCTCGTCGAAGAGGAAGACCGGGTTCATCGTGCCGGCCTGCTTGATTGAGGTGATGATCCGTCCAGGAATTGCGCCGATATAGGTGCGCCTGTGGCCGCGGATTTCGGCCTCATCGCGCACGCCGCCCAACGACATCTGCACAAACTTGCGCCCGAGCGCGCGGGCGATGCTCCTGGCGATGGACGTCTTGCCCACGCCCGGCGGGCCGACGAAGCAGAGCACCGGGCCCTTCATGTTGTTCTTGATGCGGCAGACGGCCAGATACTCGATCACGCGCTCCTTGACCTTGTCAAGCCCGTAATGATCCTCCGCCAGCACGCGGCGCGCGCGCTTGAGGTCGAGGTTGTCCGGCGTGGTCTTGCCCCACGGCAGGTCGAGCAGCCACTCGACATAGGTGCGGCTCACGCCGATCTCCGGGCTGCCCGGGGCCATGCGGCTCAGGCGCTCGAGCTCGCGGGACGCCTTGTCGCGCGCCTCGTCGTTCATCGGGGTCTTTTCCAGCCGCTCGCGCAGGTCCTCCACATCAGTGGCGTCCTTGTCGCCCAGCTCGGTCTGGATCGCCTTGATCTGTTCGCGCAGGAAGTAGTCCTTCTGGTTCTGCTCGATCTGCTTGCGGACGCGGGCCTGCACCTTCTTTTCGACGCCGGCGAGCTCCGTTTCGCGCACGAGCACGGCGCAGACCGCCTCCAGCCGCGCGATATCGTCAAACTCCTCCAGGATCTGCTGCTTGTCCTCGACCTTGGTGAGCACGTTGGCGGCAATGACATCGGCCAGCTGGCCGGGCTCCTCCACCTCGAGCACGGACTGCATCGTCTCCCCAGAGACGCGCCCGCTCATCTTGCAATACTCCTCAAAGTAGGTATGCGCCGTGCGCAGCAGCGCGTCGACCTCGATGGAGGCCGGAACGGCCTGCGGAATCAGCTCGTCGAGCGCGCCCTCGAAGTACGGCTCCTCCTGGGTCACGGCGCGCAGCACAGCGCGGCTCTTGCCCTCCACGAGCACGCGGATGTTGTCGCCCGGCAGCTTGAGCACCTGCTTGATCGCGGCAATCGTGCCTACGTGAAAGATATCGTCAATATCGGGGTTATCCACATCCATGTCGCGCTGCGCGACCAGAAAGATGCGCTGATCGCCGAGCATCGCCTGCTCGAGCGCAGCGACGGATTTCTTGCGCCCGACGTCAAAATGCAGCACCATCTGCGGAAAGACCATCAACCCGCGAAGCGGCAGCATCGGCAGGCTGACCGGCTGCATGCAGTTCTTTTTCGGCTTGGCCAATGCCTGTTCCTCCTTCATCCGGCGCTGATTCGTAAGGCTCGCGCCGGTTCGCTCGTATTATACCTGAACGGCGCGTTTTTTGCAACATGAGGGGGTTGACCAATGTTTGGGGAACGCTTCAAAAGCCGCCTGTTCCGGCCGGAATCCGGACCGGTTCCCTGGTTCATTCCTGTCCCTCCGCCCTCCATTCACGCTCCATCGCGTGCTTTTGCTTGTCGTGGACGTTGATGTCCGATCCGATCTGCACCTCGATCAGCTTCAGCTCCGTTTCCGCCATCACCGTATGCCGGCATCCCGCCGGCATCCTGATGACGTCGCCGGTCCTGACCTCCTGCTCGACGCCGTCCACCAGGGTTCTGCCGCGGCCCGAGACGACAACCCACACCTCATCCCGGTTCTGATGGCTGTGGTAATTCATGCTGTGACCCGCGTTCAGGGTCACCTTGATGGTCAGCGACCTGCTCTCCACGTCGATGACCCGGAAGCTGCCCCAGCTCTTTTCCGCAAACATGACCTGCTGCTCAAACCCATCCACAAAGGGCTTGATATAGCTGCTCTGCTCCTTGTCGGAAACCAGAATGCCCTCCGGCGAAGCGGAGATCACCACATCATGCAGGCCCATCGCCAGCACCGGAACGTCCATCTCATTGACAATGTGCACGCCGCTGCATGTATCGCTCAGCACGCCCTTGCCGACGATGTTCTCCTCCATCGCCTCGGTCAGCGTGTTCCATGTGCCCAGATCCTTCCACGTGCCCGCAAAGCGGACGACCTGAATCTTCGGCTCGTGCTCGACCACGGCATAGTCAAAGGATATCTTTTGAAGCGTATCATAGCGGGCAAACAGATCGTCATAGCCGGCAAAGTCCATCAGCTCATGGGCCTTTTTGAGCACATAGCTCGGTTTGCAGGCAAACACGCCGCCGTTCCAGAGCGCGCCCTGCGCGATGTATTGCGCCGCCGCTTGGGCGTCGGGCTTTTCCTTGAAGCTCCTGACCATCGCCACGGAACCGGCGGACTCCGGGAGGATGTAGCCATACTTTTCGCTGGGATAGGTTGGCTCGATGCCCATGAGCACGAGGTTCGCCTCGCCCTTGTCCGCCTGCGCGGACAGCGCCTTCAGCGCCTCAAAATAGTCGTCCTCCACATACGGGTCGACCGGGCAGACCACCACGGATTCAGACGGATCGACATGCATCACATCGACCAGATACGCCGTCGCCAGTGTGATCGCCGGAAAGGTATCCCTGCGGCAGGGCTCCACGGAGATGCCCACCTCGTCGCCCAGCTGATTGTGAATTGCCGACACCTGCGTCCGGCTGGTGGCGATGGTCACAGTCGCCTGTGCGTCGACGCTTTTAATCTGGCGATAGACGCGCTGAACCATCGATTCATAGCTTCCGTCCTCCCGCCTGAAGATCTTGATGAACTGCTTGGAACGGATTTCATTGGACAGGGGCCACAGACGTTTGCCGGAGCCGCCGGAAAGCAGAATGATATTCATGATCGGATCCTCTTCAGTCTGAAAAAGGCCGCGGCCCTGCCGGGGACTCACGGCCTTTTTCCGTTCTTTATCGCTCCGCGCGCATCGGGTTGTTCAGGAAATCCTCATAGGAGAGGCGGATGCCCTCCTCCAGCTCGGTTTTGTACGTCCAGCCGAGGCCCGTCGCTTTGGAGACATCCAGCAGCTTTCGCGGCGTCCCGTTGGGCTTGCTGATATCCCACTCAATTCTGCCCGTATAGCCCACGACCTTGGCCACCAGCTCCGTCAGCTCCCGGATGCTCAGCTCCTTGCCGGTTCCCGCGTTGACCGTCTCGTTGCCCGAGTAGTTGTTCATCAGAAACACGCACAGGTTGGCCAGGTCGTCGACATACAGGAACTCGCGCAGCGGACTGCCGTCGCCCCAGCAGGTGACCGATTCCGCACCGCTGACCTTCGCCTCGTGGAAGCGGCGGATCAGGGCCGGCAGCACATGGCTGTGGGTCGGATGGTAGTTGTCGTTGGGGCCATACAGATTGGTGGGCATGACGCTGATGTAGTCCGTGCCGTACTGCCGGTTCAGGAACTCGCAGTACTTGAGGCCGGAGATCTTCGCCAGCGCATAAGCTTCGTTGGTCTTTTCCAGCTCGCTGGTCAGCAGGCAGCTCTCCTTCATCGGCTGGGGCGCCATGCGCGGATAGATGCAGGAGGAGCCGAGAAACTCGAGCTTCCTGCAGCCGTTCTGCCATGCGGCATGGATGACGTTCATCTCCAGGATCATGTTGTCATACATAAAATCCGCCAGCGCGTTCTGGTTGGCGACGATGCCGCCCACCTTCGCCGCCGCCAGGAACACATACTCCGGCTTTTCGGCGGCAAAGAACGCCTCCACGGCCTCCTGCCGGGTCAGATCCAGCTCCTTATGGGTGCGGGTCACGATATTCGTATAGCCCTGCCGCTGCAGCTCCCGGACGATAGCGGAGCCCACCATGCCGCGATGGCCCGCGACGTAAATCTTCGTATTCTTCTCCATCATGGATATTCTGCCCTCTTTCTTATAGCGCATCCTTCATGGCCTTCTCGCGTTTGGCCAGCTCTCTGTCATGCCTGGCCATGATCTCGACAAGCTGCTCATACGTCGTCTTCTGCGGATTCCAGCCCAGCACGGTTCTGGCCTTGGTCGGGTCGCCCCAGAGGTTGTCCACGTCCGTCGGCCGGAACCATGCCGGGTTCACGCAGACCAGCATCCTGCCTGTCGCTGCGTCATAGCCCTTTTCGTCGACGCCTTTGCCCTCCCAACGCAGGGTGATGCCGTTGGCGGCAAATGCCTTCTCGGTGAAGTCACGGACGGTGTGCTGCACGCCGGTCGCAATGACAAAATCTTCCGGCTTTTCCTGCTGCATGATCAGCCACATGCACTCGACATAATCCCTGGCATAGCCCCAGTCGCGCAGGGAATCCATGTTGCCCAGCTCCAGATGATCCTGCAGGCCCTCCGCAATGCGGCCGGCGGCCAGCGTGATCTTGCGGGTGACGAAGTTCTCTCCGCGGCGCTCGGATTCATGGTTGAACAGGATGCCGTTGACCGCGAACATGCCATAGGCGTCACGGTACTCCTTAACCATCCAGAAGCCGTACTGCTTGGCTACCGCGTAGGGCGAATAGGGATGAAACGGCGTCGTTTCGCGCTGAGGAATCTCCTCGACCTTGCCATACAGCTCTGAGGTCGACGCCTGATAGACCTTCGTCTTCTTGATGAGCTTGCAGACACGAACGGCTTCCAGGATGCGCAGAACACCCAGCGCGTCCACGTCACCGGAATACTCCGGCGCATCGAAGGAAACCTGCACGTGGCTCTGCGCCGCCAGGTTGTAAATCTCGTCCGGCTCAATCTCGCCGATGATGCGGATCAGCCCGGAGGAATCGGTCAGATCGCCGTCATGCAGGGTAATCCTGTCCAGAATATGATCAATCCGGGCCGTATTGGATATGGACGCCCGGCGGACGACGCCGTGGACCTCATAGCCTTTTTCCAGCAGGAATTCCGCCAGATAGGAGCCGTCCTGACCGGTGATACCGGTAATCAGCGCTTTCTTCATATGGTTAATCCTCACTTTTTGATTTATCTCGGCCTTTTGTGCTTACTCTTGCTATTATACCGGAAACGAAATATGGATTAAAGTGCAAATCTGTAGAAGCATTAGCATTGGATTGACTTTTTGTGCAAGAATTAGCCGTGGCAATTCTGCTCACGGCATTTTGGGATTTTACCACAGTTTCTGATACTCTGTCGGACTGATCCCTTCAACCTTACGAAATGCCCTGCTAAAATAGTTGGCATCATTCATTCCCACAGTCTCGGCAATCTCATCCATTGTCATGCCAGAGAACCGAATCAGTTGCTTTGCTCTTGTGATACGCTTTGTCAGGACATAA
>SFHU01000042.1 GCA_004555535.1 Clostridiales bacterium | reverse complement strand
TCGCCGACCACGACAAGCGCGAGGCGCTGGCTCTGGCCGAGACGTTCGCAGCGCTGGGCTTTGACATCTATGCGACCACCGGCACCGCGCACATGCTCAACCACAACTACGTCGGCGCGCAGAGCGTGCCGCGTCCTGGCGAGGACACCGACGCGCTGGCCCGGCTCTTCGATTCGGGCAAGATCCGCTTGATCATCACGACGCCGACGCATGGACGCGACCCGCAGCGCGCGGGCTTCCGCCTGCGCCGCATGGCGGTCGAATACGGCATCGCCTGCGTCACCAGCATCGACACGGCGAAGCTGCTGATGAAGTGCGTCAAGCTCGGCAAGCAGGAGGAGGACGTGCCGCCGCTGGGCCTGCATGACCTGATTTTGTAAGCATTTAGCTCAGAATGGCTTTCGCGCGCGCGAAGCGAAGATATGGTCAAGGGGCGAAGTCCCTTGCGGGGTCCGGGGCGGCGCCCCGGGCAGGTTTGGGCGGCAGCCCCAAATTCCAACAGAGAGCGTAGTCTCAGAGCAGGCTGCCAAGCAGCCTACGATTGAGATGGGTTCGATCCGCATAGCGGGGATTTGACGGAAAACCAAAAGAGGAAACAGACTCCGGGCTTGTCAGGAAGACCCGGAGTCTGTCGTTTTCTCAAAGAACATGCTTCAAAGAGACCTCATTCCTCCGCATCTTCGCCCCAGGCGACTGCCTCAAAGCTGTCGGCCTCCCGCTGGAGCGCGTCGAGGAACTGATGCACATGCCAGCCGTCCGTCGCGGCGTGGTGGCAGGTGATGGAGAGCGGCAGCAGCGTGCACCCGTCCTGCTCGATGAACCGTCCGGCCTCCACGGAAGGGAGAAAGTACGGTGTGACGCCGTAGCTGTGCACGGCGAAGTGCTCAAAGCTCACCCACGGCAGGCAGGAGACGGTGTAGGCGTTCTCCGGCGGCGGGGTCTGCGGCTGGGAAAGCGGCCCGTGGCGGTCGCCGAAGCACGCGACGTTCTCCAGGTGATGCGCATAGAACGTGTCAAAATCCTCGTCAAACGGCGTCCACATGAGCGAAAACGTGTGGTCGTCCTCGTGGAAGACGGCGTAGAGCGGGGTCAGCGTGTCAAAATAACCCGGCCTGCCGTCCCGGACGGTGGTCTTCATCTCGCTCTGGCGGTTCAGGTTCCGCGTGACCAGCCAGAGATAGGCGGGATAGAACCTCCGGTTCCGCGCGCGCAGGGCTTGCCGAAGGGCGGTTACGTCGAGCTGCACGGTGAGGGAATAGCCGGTCGGCGCGAGGGCGGAAAAGTAGTGGAAGACCTCGCGGCGCGGCCAGCGCCGCGGATCAAAGGGCGTAAAGGTCATGGACAATCCTCCCTGTCTGCTTTTAGAAAAAGCATACAGCGCAGGGGCGGCGCGGTCAACCGACGCAGCGTAGAGAGAAAAGAAGCCCGTGCGAATCCCGAGCCGTTCGCGCGCGTCTAATGGGTACAAGCGCTTGAAGCCGGGATGACCGGAGGAAACAGAGGAACGCCCCGCCACGCCATGCGCGCAGGGAGCGGGAGAAAAACGGGAAGGGGATGCCATGGACAAGGAGACATTTGCCCGGCAGGTGACGCAGATGCGCACGGCGATGTACCGTGTGGCGGCGAGCTACCTGCGCGGAGAGGCCGACCGCTTGGACGCGGTCTCCGAGGCGATTGCCAAGGGCTGGGAGAAGCGCGGGACGCTGCGCGACGAGCGGCTCTTTTCCACCTGGATGACGCGGATCCTGATCCGTGAATGCATCAACATACAGCGCAGACAGCGCAGGATGACGCCGGTCGACACGCTGCCCGAGCAGGCGACCGAAGAGATGGAACCTTCCGGGCTGGAGGAGGCGATTGACCGCCTGCCACAGCGGCAGCGGACGATGGTTGTGCTGCACTACGTCGAGGGCTACGACGTGCGGGAGATCGCTGCCATGATGACAACGACGAAGAGCGCGGTCTGCGCGGGCCTCTCGCGGGCCCGCAAGAGGCTGCGCAGCCTGATCGGGGAGGAATGGACATGAAGCACGAGATTTGGCAGACGGTCTATGCGCCGCACGGCGATGCGTTGGAGCGGCGCGTGCAGGAGACGCTGGGCGCGCTGCGCGAGGAAAGTCCGCGGGTGGGCGGAAAGCGGATGTGGGCCGCTGTGCTGGCGGCCGCGATGATCGCCGCATCGGCCCTGGCGCTCGCTGCCGGGTTGGTGCTGTCGGGCAGGATGGACGCGAAGACCGCTGCGCGGCAGGCTTTACAGGCGCAGTACGGCTTTACGCCGGAGATGGAGGCGTTCTTCACCTGCGAGGTGTCGCCGGACGGGCGGACGGTCGTCTTCTCGCCGGACAGCGAGGGGATGCTCGCCGGACGGCTGGGCACCTATACGGTGACGCTCGCGGACGGCGGGGCAGAAGCGGTCTGGTCGCATGACGGCGAGGCGATCGGGGAGGCGATGACCTCGCCGGTGTGGAACACGGCGCTGCTGGGCGAGGCGCTCGCCCGCAAGGCAGCAGGCGAGGAATGGGTCGAAATCCTGCTGCCGCAGGAGCAGCTTGCCGTGAACATCACGCAGGAGCAGGCGGCGGCCATCGCCCGGGAGGCGGCCGCAGCGGCGTTTGGAGAGGACGCGCTGACGCAATTCCCGCGGGCCGACGCGCACCTGTATTACGAGGACGCCGGGGAGGCGGAGCGGGACGGGCACTCCATCCGACGCTGGGACGTCTGGCTCCTGCCTGAGGAGGGCATGGAGGAATGGATCACGGTGCGGCTCTATGCCGACGACGGGCAGGTGTTTGACTGTCTGCATCACACGCAGGAGGAGGAGATCCCGACGCAGGATGACGCGCTGATGCGTGAGGCCGATGCGCGCAGCGCGCAGGCGCAGGCCCTCGCCGCCCTCACGCATGAGCAGGCGATGCGCCTGGCCCGGGAGGCCATCGGGACGGTCTACGGCCTGACGCCGCAGCAGCTTGACCGGCTCGAATGGCAGGAGGACTACGATCCCTCGCCCTACAGCATGAAGGGCGATACGCCCATGCTGACCGAGTGGTTCTGGCTCTGGCAGAGTGAGGGGGAGGATTTCACCGAGGGCGATGGCCTGTACAGGGTCGAGATCAATGCCGAAACGGGCGTGATCGAAAACGTGACCTATGACTCCGGACTGAGCGGAAACGGCTAAGCACAAAACACAGCCCCGCAGGGCTTTCCTGCGGGGCTGCGTGCCTCCTGCGTGTTTTTCAGTCTTTGCACATAGCCCCGTTTCAATCGTAGGCCGCACTGCGGCCTGCTCTGAAACTGCTTTTCTTTATGATGGAATGATTACGTTGGGCTGCCGGCCCAGGAAACTCGCATGGTCGCGCTGTAGGCGCTCCCTGCGATTCCCGACACTCCGCCTGCCTATTTCCCGCACAGCGGGGGACAGGCTCCGGTCCCAAACCTGCCTGAGGGATTTCATCCCTCAGACTCCCTTCTTCGCTTCGCGCATATGAAAGCGAATAGGGCTGAATCGGCGTTACTCCTCCTCCGTCTCCTCAGGGCGCAGCAGCTCAGTCGTGTAATACTGGCCGTCGCGCCAGAACCAGACGGTGGCGGTCTGCCCCGGGGCGATGGAGGCGCGGGCCTTGCGCAGCGTCGCGTCGCCGAGAATCGTGATGTCGCCGATGCCGGCGATCACGTCGCCGGGCTCAAGGCCGGCGTCCTGCGCGGGGGAGCCGTCCTCGACAGACTTGATCCATGCGCCCTGCGGCAGTGCGTAATACGCCTGATAGGCGGGCAGCACGTAGCGCGTGACAAAGCCCATCTCCCATTTGGCGGCCTCCTCACGCTCGGCGTCGCTGATTTCGATGGGCAGCGTGTGCATGAAGCTCTCGCCCGCGCCCTTGCCGGCCTCGATGAAGATCATCTGGTCGTCGTCGATGTAGACGTTTCTGCCGCCGGCGCGATACCAGCAGACGGCGAGCTGCGCGCCGGTGAAGTAGATCTTGCGGCTGACCTGAAAGTGGTGCGGCCAGATGCCGTCCTCCTCCAGGTCGTTGGTCGCGAAGTCGGAATAGGTGTCGCCTACGCCGATGGAGAGGCCCTTGATCGAGTATTCGCGCTCGATCTCCTCCTCGAAGGTGTCGGCCATGTCGACAGGCGTGCCGTCGCTCATGTAGGGGATGATCTTGAGGCCGAAGCGCGTCAGCTTGCTGCCGCTGCGGTTTTGAAGCGAGAGCTGGATGCTGCCGTAGAAGCTGTAGGAGGTGACCTCCGCCTGCTGGATGAACAGCGGCGCATCGGCTCTGTTGCTCAGGTAGACCACCTCCTGCGGGCTGCCCTCGCGCGCGGGCGTGCGCTCGTCAAAGAGCATCGCCTGGGTGTGGGAATCGGCCTCGCCGGTCACGGGCAGGCCGACGTCCTTCTGGAAGCGGCTGATGACGTCGGCGGTCGACTCCGTGTAGAGCGTATTCTCGTTGGGTTTGGCGTAGTAGCCCAGCGCATAGAGCCGCTTGCGCAGGGCCAGCACGGCGTCGGAGCGGTCGCCCTCGCGCAGCGTCGTGTACTGCGCAAGCTCCTCCTCGGTGTAGCTGAAGGGCTCCATCGCCTTGACGGTCTCGATGGGGTCAAAGCCGACGACGGGGAAGCGCTCGCGCACCTCCGCCTCGGAGACGGGGATGAGCACGGCGGGCTGAATTTGGCGCGTCAGTTCCGCGAGAATATAGCCAGACTGGCCGTCCTCGGTCTTGATGTGGAGCCAGAGGTCGCCGCCCTCGAGAATTTCGCCGGTGACATGCAGCAGGGTGTTGGCCTTGAGCTCGCCGACCTTGGCGTCCTCCGGCTTCTTGCGCAGGTTGGCGCGCACGGTTGTGCGGGCGAGCGTGGGTTCTTCAAGCACCGTCTCGCCGGGCAGCGTGCCGGGCACGGGCGAGGGTGTGACCTCGGGCGTCGGCGACGGCGTGGGGGAGGGCGTCGGCACGGGCGTCGCGGTCGGGGTAGGCGACGGCGTGGGCAGCGGCTCCAGCAGCGACAGCAGCATGTAGCCCTCGCGCCCGCTCTTGCGGATGCGCACGAAGGCCCAGGTTTCGCCGCTGACCTCGCTCGTGCTGATCACCTCGACCCTCGCGCCCTTGGCGACGCGCTCGAGCAGCTCGCTCCTGGTCGTGGGCAGTTTGCGCAGGTTGGCCTCCTTGGCGGTCTGCATGACACCCTGCGCCGAGGCGGGTGCGGGCGTCTCCTGCGCCTGCGGCGTGGGGGAGGGCACGCCGGGGATGGCAGGGCTTCGAACCTCCTGCTCGGGAATGATCAGCTCGATGGGTCCCTCGCAGACGGTGGACGCGGGCATGGCCAGCGCGGCGCACAGCGCGAGAAGGAGACAGAATTTTCGTATCGTCAAAGGCGTAACCCCTCTTTCGCAAAGAATCGATTCTCATTATACCAGCTTGGCGGGCGGGGAGCAACCGCCCATGTGCAGAAAAATCCAAAGCTGCTTGAGATTTCAAAAAGGCTGTTTTCGGGAAAAAGGCAAATCAATCTTCTGGTTCGATAAAAAAAGGGGGACGGAATCCCGAACGGGGCGGCAAACGGGCGTGAAATGTCCGGGAAAAGCGGAAAAAAGAAAATGTTTGATAATTCACAAATCAGCTTGCGTCTCAAGCGGCTTTAGGCGCTATAATGATCAAAGCGGCGAAGAAATGTGGCGGAAATTTGTTCACAAGGTGGCACAAATCCACATGAATCGTCACGGAGGAAACAAAGAGGAACGCAAGAAAGGAAGGACACCAAGATGAAGAAATGGCTGTGCGTATTGCTGAGCCTGACGCTGACGCTGGCGCTCTTTGCCGGCGCCTGCGCCGAAACGACCGACTGGGTCACGCCGGTGCAGAATATCGAGACCTGGGACCGCGAGGTCGATTACCTCGTCGTGGGCTTTGGTCTGGCGGGTGCGGCGGCTGCCGTTGAGGCGCACGACATCGCGCCGGACGCGGAGATT
Organism: Clostridiales bacterium; assembly: GCA_004555535.1. Lineage (GTDB taxonomy): Bacteria > Bacillota > Clostridia > Christensenellales > Aristaeellaceae > Ventricola. The sequence goes on along the minus strand of SFHU01000042.1, from coordinate 16,921 downwards.
CTCGTGCTGGAGAAGATGCCCGAGAGCCTCGCAGGCGGCAACTCCATCGCCTCGGGCCAGACGTTCCTGGTCCCGGCGCAGGAGGCCGTGCCGACGCTGAAGACCTATCTGTACAACTGCAACCTGCCCAACCCGATTCCGGACGAGTATCTGACCTGGCTGTGCCAGGGCTTCGCGGATCAGCTTCCGTGGGTGCAGGCCGTGGCCGAGAGCGTCGATTATGAGGCCGGCTACGTCGGCGGCGGCGAGCTCAAGTGGGGCTCCATGGTCGTCGAGTTCAGCAACTTCGAGGGCTCCGTGTTCGACGGCTGCTCCGCGCACCTGCGCGCCAAGGGCGCGACGTTTGAAAACGGCGGCGTGTGGCGCTGCTTCGCCAAGGCCGTCGAGGCGCGCGGCGTCGAGGTGCTTTACGAGACCCCGGCCATCTCTCTGGTGCAGGATCCCTTCACCCGTGAGGTGTACGGTGTGATCGCCCGTCAGGCGGACGGCACCGAGATTGCCATCAAGTCCGACAAGGGCGTCCTGCTCGCCTGCGGCGGCTATGAGAACGACCTGACCATGCAGCGCGATTTCCACGGCATGGAGACCGTCTACACCGCCGGCACCCCCGGCAACACCGGCGACGGCATCAAGATGCTGATGGAGGCCGGCGCGCAGATCTGGCACATGAAGAACCAGACCCAGTCCGGCGGCTTCTGGCTGGGCATCAAGGTGCCAGAGTATGAGTCCACCTTCATGCGCAACTTCTCGATGGCGGGCAACTCCTGGATCGAGATCGACGCGCAGGGCGAGCGCTTCTACAACGAGGCCTACGGCTATCATCGCCAGCACATGAAGTACATGGAGTATGGCCGCTACGTCGATCTGCCGCATGAGCGTGCGCTGCCGGTCGACCTGATCTTTGACGAGAAGACCCGCGCCGCGGGCTCCATCGCCTCCCAGTGGCTGAGCTGGCCGACGACGACCGAGGGCTACATGTGGACGAGCGACAACCTCGCCGAGATCGAGAAGGGCTGGATCATCAAGGCGGATACCATCGAGGAGCTGGCTGAGAAGCTGGGCCGCGATGCCGCTACCCTCCAGGCGACCATCGACGCCTGGAACGCTGCGTGCGACGCGGGTGTGGACGAGGCCTTTGGCCGCGATCCCGAGAAGATGGACAAGATCGACACCGCGCCCTACTACGCCGTCTCCATCACCCCGACCCTGGTGGCCACCACGGGCGGCGCGAAGCGCGATACCGCGGGCCGCGTGCTCGACTGGAACGACGAGCCGATCCCGGGCCTGTATGAGGCGGGCGAGCTGGGCAGCTACGTCTCCAACCTCTACCAGAACGGCGTGTTCCTCTCCGAGGCCATGCTCTCCGGCCGCACCGCGGCGCAGACCGCGTTCGGCGCTGTCTCCGAGTTCACCGCTGTGGAGACCACCGCTGCCGGCCCGGCCTGGGCGGACGCTGAGGACGGCCAGTACAGCGCGACCGTCGACGGCCTGCACGACAAGATCGAGGTCACCTTTACCGTCGAGGGCGGCAGCCTGACCGCCATCGAGATCACCGGCGGCCGCGAGAGCATGTTCATCACCGATGAGCAGCTGGCCGAGTACACCGGCGCGATCATCGCCTCCCAGAGCGCGGATGTCGACATCGTCGCTGGCGCGACCGTCGACTGCCAGGCCATCGGCACCGCCATCGGCCAGGCGTTCGCAAAGTAATCCGGCATGATGCCGGATGCATCACCGACAGCGTGCTGCACATTGCGCCGCTCTGTGCCCGAGGCCGGAGCTGCGCGGAAGGATAAGCACAAATCACGCTGTCGGCGGGCAGCGCTCCGGTGTGCCCGACCGCATGAGGGAACAGGGGGAACCCTGTTCCTTCTTTCCGCTTCTTGTATAGAAGCGCATGCATGAGGAGTTTAGGCCCCTGAAGGGGGCTTGAGCGCAGTTATCTCTTTCCCCAAGGACGACAAAGGAGGAGAAGTACCATGAGCAGAAGGATCATGTCCCTGGTGCTGGCGCTGCTGCTTTGCTGCCTCGCGGTGCCCGCGATGGCGGCGGACGCGGACGTCGTGGTCATCGGCGCGGGCGGCGCGGGCCTTTCCGCGGCGCTTGAGGCCGCCGCGCAGGGCGCGGAGCACGTCATCGTGCTGGAGATGACCGGCAAGACTGGCGGCTCGCTGAACTTCACCAGCGGCTCCATGTCCGCCGCGAACACCATCATCCAGCAGGAGGACGGCATTGAGGACACCGTCGAGAGCTACATCGCCGACATCCTCAAGACGGGCAGTGACTTCGGCGGAAAGCCGAGCGTCGAGCTCGTCACCGAGTTCTGCAACGAGGACACCGAGGTCTTCAACTGGCTGTATGAAAACGGCCTTAAGGACTGCAAGTTCTCGACCGATGCTCAGGGCCGCCGCGCGGTCTTCGCGCCGGAGCACGCGCTCTATTCCATCCCGCGCACCTACAAGTGCCTTGCGCAGGATCCGGCGACCTACAAGTCCGCTGCGCACGAGGTGCTCGACACGCTGCTCAAGGCGGATGAGCGCATCACGGTCGTCTACAACACCAAGGCGACCGAACTGCAGGCCAACGACAAGGGTCAGGTGCTGACCGTCGTGGCCGAGGGCCCGGACGGCGAGGTCACCTACACCGCGGAGAAGGGCGTCATCGTCTGCACCGGCGGCTACTCCGCCAACGGCAAGCTGATGGCCAAGTACGTCGAGAACGGCGAATACTACCTGGCCGGCGGCCCGGCGAGCGCGGACGGCAACGGCCTGCTGCTTATGCAGAAGGTCGGCGCGGCGCTCAACGAGGAAGCCATGAGCGCGATTCCGACGTTCCCGATGGGCCTGGTCAGCCGCGACAACCCGAAGACCGGCTCCATCGCCTCCACCTACACCTGGAAGACCGGTGGCATCGTCGTCAACCAGAACGGCGAGCGCTTCTGCAACGAGACGGAGTCGAACCCCTCCGTCCGCGAGGTCGCGCTGGAGGAGCAGCCCGGCGCTGTGCAGTATGACATCTTCACCGACAAGATTCTCGAGGATCTGCGCGCGGCGAACGGCGCCTACTTCTATGACGCCTATTTCGCGGACGAGACCATGCGCGGCGCGCACGTCAAGAGCGAGGCCTCCTCTCTGGAGGAGCTTGCTGAGAAGATCGGCGTGCCGGCGGAGAATCTCGTGGCGACCGTCGAGGCCTACAACGCCGCTGTCGAGGCGGGCGGCACCGACGAGTTTGGCCGCCTCTACGACGGCACGACCAACGCCTACAACCTCGCCGTCAACAAGATCGAGGGCGAGAAGTTCTACGCGATCCGCCTGCATGCGCTGTGCGTCATGACGCTGGGCGGCATCACCGCCAACGCGGACATGCAGGTGCTCGACGAGGCGGGCAACGCCATTCCGGGCCTGTATGCGGCGGGCGAGGTCGTCGGCGGTATCTGGGGCAAGTTCGTCTCCGGCGGCACGGGCGTCATGGGCCCGATCGTCTTTGGCAAGATCGCGGCGCGCAACGTCATGAACGGCGAGCTGGCCGAGGGCTACGAGGTCAAGCCGGCGAGCAACCTGCTCGACGAGAGCCTCTTCGCCAAGGAGACCTCTGGCGAGACGCTGTTTGACATGAGCCGTGCGCTCACCGACGGCGAATACACCGCGACGGTTGACGGCCAGGAGGGCCCGATGACCGTGAAGACCACCATCGAGGGCGGCAAAATTGCCGCGGTTGAGGTCGTGGAGAACGCGGAGACGCAGGCGATTGCCGGCGGCGCGCTCGAGGCTGTGCCGCAGCAGATCGTCAGCGCCAACAGCGTGGATGTGGATGGCGTGACGGGCGCGACCCTGACCTCCGGCCGCATCAAGAAGGCTGTGGCGCAGTGCCTGGAGGAAGCGGCAAAGTAATTTGCCTCGTCCTGAAAACAAGAGGAGCCCCGCGGGCAGATGGCCTGCGGGGCTCCTCTTGGCAAAAAAGACCAAACAACGAATTGACGCGGCTGTCGCTTTTCGGTATAATACATGTACTGAGGGAAGAACAGGCCTCAGCCAAAGAAAGGATGGAAGCACATGGATAAGAATGCTTTTCGCAGCATGTCCTACGGCGTCTATATCACAACGAGCGTGGACAACGGCCGTCCCGTCGGCTGCGTCTCCAACAGCAACACGCAGATCACCTCGTCCCCCGCGACGGTCAGCGTGAGCCTCAACCACGACAACTACACGACCGAGTGCATCCGCCGCTGCGGCATGTTCGCCTACACGATCCTCAGCGAGCAGTCCGATCCGTCGCTGATCGGCCGTTTCGGCTTCTTCTCCAGCAAGGACAAGGACAAGTTTGAGGGCGTCGATTACGAGAAGAAGAGCTTCATGCCCGTGGTCAAGAGCGGCTGCGGCTACGTCGTCTGCCGCGTGGTCAACGAGGTCGAGACGTCGACGCATACGATCTTCATCGGCGAGGTGATCGACGCGGGCGTGTTCTCCAAGGAGACGCCGATGACCTACAGCTACTACCACAACGTCATCAAGGGCACCAGCCCGAAGAACGCGCCGACCTACATCGCAGAGAAGTGATGGATGGAGTCAGCAAAAAAATGAAGAAAAACAGCACCGGCGAGGGAAGGCTTTTCCCCGGCCGGTGCTGTGTATTTATGGAAAGCTTGCTCAGCGCAGGAAGATGCGCAGCAGCTTGCCCTTCAATTTCGTGTAGGGCATATAGCGCACGGGCATATCCATCCAGGTCTTCTTGTCGACGATGCTCTTCTCATGGCTGAAGGTGTCAAAGCTCTTCTTGCCGTGGTAGCTGCCCATGCCGCTCTGGCCAACGCCGCCAAAGCCCATGCGGCTCGTCGCAAGATGGATGATCGTGTCGTTGATGCAGCCGCCGCCAAATGCCGTTTCGCGCAGGATGCGCCGCTGCGCGGCCTTGTCCTCGGAGAAGAAGTAGAGCGCCAGCGGATGCGGCCGGCTGCGCACGAAGGCGATGGCCTCGTCGAGCGTGTCGTAGGTGAGCACGGGCAGCACGGGGCCGAAGATCTCCTCCTGCATGACGGGATCCTCCGCGCTCACGCCGCGCAGGATCGTCGGCTCGATGCGCAGCGTCTGTGCGTCGCCATGGCCGCCAATGACGGCCTTTTCAGGATCGATCAGCCCCATGACGCGGTCAAAGTGCTTGCGGCTGACCATGTGGACGTAGCTGTCGTTGCGCAGTGCATCCGGCGCCATCCGCTCAAATTCCTGCGCGAGGCAGGCAATCAGCTCACCCTCCACGCGCCGGTCGGCCAGCAGATAGTCCGGCGCGACACAGGTCTGGCCGCAGTTGAGCAGCTTGCCGAAGGCGATGCGCCGTGCGGCGAGCTTCACCTTGGCCGTCGAATCGACGATGCAGGGGCTTTTGCCGCCCAGCTCGAGCGTCACGGGCGTCAGATGCTCGCTGGCGCAGCGCATGACCTCGCGGCCGACGGTCACGCCGCCGGTGAAGAAGATGTAGTCAAACGTCTGATGGAGCAGCGCCTGGTTTTCCGCGCGGCCGCCCTCGACGACGCAGACGTGCTCCGGCGGGAAGCAGTCCGCGATCAGTTTGCCGATGACGGCGGAGGTCGCGGGCGCATAGGCGGAGGGCTTGACGACGCAGCAGTTGCCCGCGGCGAGCGCGCCGACGAGCGGCTCCATCGTCAGCATAAAGGGATAATTCCAGGGCGACATGATCAGCACGACGCCGTAGGGGTCGCGCACGGTGTAGCTGCTGGCGTGAAACTGGGCCAGCGGCGTCAGCACGCGGCGCTTGCGCGCGAAGGCGCGCAGATGGCTGCGCATAAAGCGCAGCTCGGAGAGCGTCATGCCGACCTCGCACATGTAGCTCTCCGAGGCGGATTTGCCGAGATCCGCGCGCAGGGCGTCGTTGATTTCGCCTTCGCGCTGCGCGATGGCGCGCTCGAGCTTATCAAGCGCCTCGCGGCGGAATTCGAGGGGGAGCGTCGCGTTCTGCGCGAAATACGCGCGCTGGCGGGCGACGAGGGTTTCAATCTCCATGTCAGGCCTCCATCAGCTCAAGGTAGAGCGGTTCAAGCTCCTGCTGGTCAAGCAGCAGCGGCACGGGATACAGCGGGTTGGACTCCTGCGCGGCGTGGCGGGCCATGCGGGGAATGTCCTCGCGGACGATCTGGGGAAACGTCGTGGGCAGGTCAAAGTCGCGGTTCATGTCCTCAATCCAGCGAATGAAAGCCTCAGCGGCCTGGGCGTCCGGCGTCTGCGGTTGCGTGACAGAGGCGACGCGCGCCAGATGGGCGAGCTTCTTCTCGCAGGCAGGGCCGTAGCGGCGCAGCACGTGCGGCAGGATGACGGCGTTGGCCAGCCCGTGCGCGATGCCGTACTGCCCGCCCAGGGAATGGGCGATGCCGTGGACATAGCCGACATAGGAGCGCGTGAAGGCGATGCCCGCGCAATAGGCCGCGCGCAGCATGCCCTGGCGGGCCTCCAGATCCTGCCCGTCGTTGACGGCGCGGCGCAGGCAGCGGGCGATGGTCTCCACCGCCTCCTCGGCCATGCGGCGGGTCAGCGCGTTGGTGGAGCGGCCGATGTAGGCCTCCACGGCATGAGTCAGCGCGTCCAGACCGGTCGTCGCCGTCACAAACGGCGGCAGGCCGAGCGTCAGCTGCGCGTCGAGCACGGCGACATCCGGGATGAGCGCGAAGTCGTTGATCGGGTACTTGTGTTTGGCGCGCTCGTCGGTGATGACGGCGGCGAGCGTCGTCTCGCTGCCGGTGCCGGCGGTGGTGGGCGCGGCGATGAGCAGCGGCGTCGGCCAGGTGACGCGCAGCAGGCCGCGCATCTTCTGCACGCTCTTGCGCGGGCGGGCAATGCGCGCGCCGGCGACCTTCGCGCAGTCCATCGCGGAGCCGCCGCCCACGGCGATGATCGCGCCGGCGTTGGCGGAGAGATAGACCCCGCGGGCGGCCTCGACGTTGTCGATGGTCGGGTTCGGACGGCGCTGCTCATAGACGGCGCAGGCGATGCCGGCCCCGGCGAGCGCCTGCTCAAGCGGCGCGGTCAATCCGAGATCGCGCACGGTGCCGTCCGCGACGAGGAGGACGGAGGATATCCTCTTCTGCGCCAGCAGCGGAGGGATCTCTCCAAGATGCGTCAGCAGCTTCGGCTGGCGATAGGGCAGAATAGGCAGCGCCGCGCGGAAGCCAAGCTGCACCGCGCGGCAGAAAAGGCGCTGAATCGGTTTCATGACTGTTGTTCCTCGCTGGATTCGGGAGAGTTCCCATAGAGCGCAACGGCGTGCGAGAGGTTCTCCGTGATGATGGTAAAGATCTGATAGAAGCGCTCGATCTCGCCGGGCTCAATGCTGCCGGAGACATAGCCGAGCACCTCGCGGATGATGCCGTCGATCTCCCGGGAGACCCGGCAGCCGTCCTCCGTCAGGCGGTAGGGGCGCTTGTAGCCGGAGCCGTCGCCGCAGACATAGCCGCGCTCGCACAGGCTGGAGAGCACGCGGGAGACCTGCGCGCGGTCCATGCCCAGGCTGCGGCGCAGCTCGGTCTGCGTCAGGCCGGTTGGCATGGCGCGCAGGAGGGCAGTCATGCAGCTCGTGTGCGCTGCGGACAGATGAAACGCATCCATCCGCAGGGCCTTGAGCCGCTGGATGGACTTGGCAGCGCTGCCGATCATGGCCTCGAAGTGAAGAAAACGATCGATGTCCATCATAAAAAACCCTCCTTGCGTCGGATAACCCCGATATCATACTGCAGAATTGTTGAGGTGTCAATAAAATGGAGGCAGGAAAGCCCAATTTCGGGAGAAGGGACGGAAATCGCGGCGCTTTGCCATGCAGAATGCGAAAAAAAGGGCCGCTCCCGGAGGGGAGGAGGCCCAAAGACAGACACGCTGTTTCAGCAGGAGAGAGACCTGCGGTAGCGGCGATAGAAGAGGCAGCTCATCGCCGTGCCGATGGCCCAGCCGACGGGCCAGGAGCACCAGATGCCGACAGCGCCGAAGAGCGAAGAGAACACGATACACAGCCCGACGCGCAGCAGCAGATCCGAGAACGTCGAGATCATGAACTCGCGCATCAGTCCGGCGCCGCGCAGGACGCCGTCGGCGATCAGCTTGACGCAGACGACGAGATAGAACGGCGCGACGATGCGCAGGAACTGAATGCCGGTCTGCATGGCGCCGCCGCCCGCGCCGTCCATGAACACGCTGACGGGGAGGGCCGGGAAGCCGACATAGAGCAGCAGCACGGGGATGAGCACGAGGAAGACCATCCGAATGCCGGCGCTGAAGCCGGGTGCGATGCGCTCGTGCTTGTTTGCGCCGATGTTCTGGGAGGTGTAGTTGCTCATGCCGTTGCCCAGTTGGGTCAGGCTGGTGATGACGAGGTTGTTGAGCTTGATGGCGGCGGAATAGCCCGCGATGACGCTGGGGCCATAGCCGTTGATGACGGACTGGATGATGATGTTGCCGACGGAGACGAAGCTCTGCTGCAGCGTACTGGGCAGGGCGATGGAGACGATGTTTTTGAGCAGCGGCAGGGAGAAGAGGCGGGGACTTCCCGCGTGCGCAATCGTGCGCAGCCGCTTGCGCAGCGCGAGCATGGCGAGCACCGCGCTGACGCCCTGGCACAGGAAGGTCGCCCAGGCGACGCCGGCGATGCCCATCGCAAAGACCTTCACGAAGAGGATATCCACGAGGATGTTGCTCGTGGAGGAGGCGGCGAGGAAGAGGAAGGGCGTGCGGGAATCGCCCATCGCCGAGAAGATGCCGGTTGAGACGTTATAGTAGAAGAGGAACGGCAGGCCGAGCAGATAGATGTTCAGATAGAGCCGGCAGCCGGCCATCAGCTCCTGCGGCGTGTTGATCAGCTCGAGCATGGGCCGGCACAGCAGCAGGCCGCCCGCCATCAGCGCGGCGCAGAGCGCGGCGACGGAAATGAACGTGGTCGAGACGGCGGTCTTGAGGTCGGCATATTTCTGCGCGCCGAAGAGGCGGGAGATGATGACCGAGCAGCCGATGTTGCTGCCAAACGCGAAGGCGATGAAGATCAGCGTGATCTCATAGGCGTTGCCGACGGCGGCCAGCGCGTTTTCTCCGATGAATTTGCCGGCGACGAAGCTGTCGGCGATGTTGTAGAGCTGCTGAAAGAGGACGCTCCCCAGCAGCGGCAGGGAAAACTGCCAAAGGACGGTCTGCGGCTTGCCGCATGTCAGATCCTTGTTCATTACGGTTCCTCCTGTGTGACAGCCGGCCGCATCTTCACGGGCGGCCGGATCCGATGTCCTTTCCCGCAACGCGGGATGGGCAAAATACAGCGCCGCTTTTCGGAAGCCTTATCCGGCGGGCGGCGTCCCCGAAGGGCAAACGAATTATACCTCCGCGCGGCGGGAAACGCAAGAAGCAATTTCCATGCGGGCTCGGGTATGGTATAATCGGAGGCAGAAAGGGAGGAAAGGTACATGAGGACATTCAGACACAAGCTGGCGGTCTGCCTGGCGGCGGCATTGCTGGCGCTGGGCATGACAGCCGCGCTGGCGGAGACGATCGTCGTCGATGCGGCGGCGCATCCCGTCGAGGAGAGCGGATGGTATGACACGATGGAGGAGGTCGCCGTCTATCTGTGCGACTACGGCGAGCTCCCCGGCAACTTCATTACCAAGCAGGAGGCGCGGAGCCTTGGCTGGGATGCGCAGAAGGGCAATCTCTGGGACGTGGCCGAGGGCTGCTCCATCGGCGGCGACCGGTTCGGAAACTATGAGGGCAGCCTGCCTTCGGCGAAGGGACGGACCTGGACGGAATGCGACATCGGCTACGACGGCGGCTACCGCGGGGGAGAGCGCATCGTCTTTTCAAACGACGGGCTGATCTACTACACGGATGACCACTATGCGACGTTTGACGAGATCGAGGTCGATGATTCCGGCATAGCGGACAGCGGACTGGAACAGGGAGAGACGCTGGAGCGGGAGCTCGGCGCGCTCTTTGACTGGCTTTTTGGGGAGTGAACCGATGAAGACGATTGAAATCGACCTGCGCTGCATAAAGACGGTGCGGGCGCTGCACATCTATCTGCAGTACAGGCTCGGCCTGCCGGCCCACTACGGGCGCAACCTCGACGCGCTGTATGACTGCCTGACGGAGATACCGGGGGAGACCTGCCTGGTGGTGTATCCTGACACGACGCCGTCTGCGGAGATGGCGGCCTTCCTGCCGCGGCTTGGACGCGTGCTGGAGGACGCGCAGCAGGCCAATCCCGGGCTGCACGTGCGCGAAGCCGGGGCCTGATGCCCTAAATGGGCCGGATGCTCCTCTCTTTTGTGGAAGGCTCCGGCAGAGAAAACAGAAAAGAGCAGCCGCATGATTGTCCGTCATGCGGCTGCCTGATTGTTGGGGTGTTTTATCCGGCGGAATCAGCCGGCGGTGGGCACATCGGTGCGGGGCTTGTCGTCGAAGATGAGCACCTTGACCTTCTTGTTTTCGTCGGTCATGTCCCAGATCCATTCGGCGTTGATGCCGCCGTCCGTAGAGGCCTCATGCGCGATGCAGATGCTGCCGCGGGTGGCCTTCTCGCCGAGCTTGTCGCTGAGCAGAGAGAAATCCGTGCCGTTCTTTTTGGTCGTCGGGATCTCGCAGAGATAGTAGCTGCCGCTGATGCGGATGGTGTACTTGGTGTAGCCCTGCCCATAGTAATCGTAGGTGCCGCGGCGCGTGACGGTAATGTACTCACCTGCGGGGGTCTCGCGGTGCATGTACTTGACCGTCGCCAGACCAGTGGAAACCTCGCAGGAGCCGATGCGCTTTCCATCCTTAAAGACGGTCAGCGTCTGCGTGCTCTTGTCGATGACGATGCCGTAGGTCGTGTTCGGCTCGACGGTGCGAAGCGTCTTCGTGCGGATATAGCCGCGCACGAACGCGCCGTCCTCATTGCGGAAGGCCTCCACAAGGCTCCAGCCGTCGTCGCGGTTCTTGATGACGTTGAGGCCCTGGGACAGGCCGTTGACAGTGCCCAGGCGGGTGCGTCCGTCATACGGGGAATTGTAGATGTAGGCGGATTCGTTCTCGCCGACATCGACGGAGGTCATCTGGCGCGTGAGCGCGGCCCAGATTTCCGCGTCGGTCGCATCGGCGGTCAGACTCCAGTAGCCCGCATCGGTCTGCGAGGCGGTATCGTCGACGCCCACGCCGATGGCATAGCCCTCCTCACCCATGGTGAAGCTGCCGGCGCCATAGGTGAGCACGGTGCTGGTGGACTTGCTGGATGTGGAGGAGGTGGACTTGTCTGCGGCGGCGGAGGTGGTGCCCGTCTTGGAGGAGGTATCCGTCTCCTCCGTCTCCTCTTCATCCTCTTCATCCTCTTCCTCCTCGGGCTCCGGCTCCTCGACGGTCAGGGTGCCTGTCACGTTCTTGGAGGAGACGCCGAACTGGCTGACGACGACGGCGTCAATGGTATAGGAGCCTGCGGACACGGGATCGCCCTGGTCGTCGGAGACCAGAACGTTCACGCTGTTTTCCTTGGAGTGGATTTCCTCGCCGTCGGCAAGCGTGGCAACCTCGCCGCCGAAGCTGTCGAGCAGGCGGAGAGTCAGAAAGCCGGGCAGGCTGGATTTGACGGACAGATTGACCTGCGTTCCGCTCACTACGGCGGACTTGGGAACGGTGAGGGTGACGGAGGGCACATCGCCGGAAGCGGCCAGCGCTGCGGAGCTGTGCGCGGCGGCAGCGACGCACAGGGCCAGGGCCAGCGCGGAACGGATATGTTTCATCTTGAGACTTGCTCCTTTCAGCTTCGTGGAACGATCATTTACAGTTTCCATGATACCGCAAATCGGGCGCAGATGCAAGAGAAAAGGGAGAAGAAGCGCGTCTTTTGCCGGTTTCGCTTGCCCCTGTGTACGGCGTGTGCTACAATACCCGACAGGCGGAGGAGGGAGACGATGGACGAAGCGGAGCGCGTGATTCAGGCGCTGGAGACCATTCGATGCCCGGCGGTCTGCACGGAGGCAGAGCTCCACGCCCTGGTCGCCGGGGCGCTGGCACAGGCGGGGCTGCAGGCGCATCACGAGGTCTCCCTGGCGCCCCGATGCCGCATCGATTTCATGATCGGCGGCGTGGGTCTGGAGGTCAAGAAGAGCCGGCCTGCGCGCGGCGCGCTGCAGAGGCAGCTGCTGCGCTACGCAGCCTGCCCGCAGGTGGAGTTGCTGGTCGTCGTCGCGCCCCGGGGCGTCAATCTGCCCAGGGAGGCCGGCGGAAAGCGCGTATACATGATCTGCCTGGAGCGGCTGTGGGGCATCAGCCTGCCATGAGCGGAGGAAGAAGGGGGAGAGCGGCATGGAGGAAGACACAAGGACCGGGACGGAGCGCCTGCCCGGCTATCTGCGCGATGTGCCCGGGGGCGGGCATATCTATGGTACGCTCTCCTACAACCGGCGCAGCAAGTGCTGGACGATCAGGGGCGAGCCCTGTGTGACGGAGATGGCCAAGCGCCTCTTTCCCGGCAGCGAGCGCCGGCGCGGCGAGGCGCGCTTCACAGCGAACCGGCGGATCGTCGGCGAGGTCAACTGGCTGATGCTGCGCTACCCGCTGGAGATCGCCCCGCGCGACCGGGCCCTCTGGGCGAGGACGCTGGAGGAGGCGCGCAGGCATGCGCTTGCGCGCGAGGAGGCGACGAAGCTGCCCCGGCGCTGCACGCCGCCGGAGGGCAGCTTTGCGGGCGAGCTGCGGGAGTTCCAGAAGGAAGGGCTTTCCTTCCTGCTGGCCAATCCGCGCGCGCTTCTGGCCGACGAGATGGGCCTGGGGAAGACCGTGCAGGCGCTGGCCTGCCTGGCTTCGACGGGGGAGCTGCCGGCGCTGCTGGTCGTGCCGCCGCATCTGGTGCGCAACTGGCAGGCGGAGACGGCGCGATTCCTGCGCGTGAACGGGAAGCCGCCGCGCATCTGCGTGCTCACGGGCCTCAAGCCGTACGCGCCGCCGGAGGCGGACGTCTACATCATCCATTACCTGCTGCTGCGGGGCTGGAAGACCGTGCTGCCGCAGATGGGGTTCCGTGCTGTGGTCTTTGACGAGATGCAGGAGCTCCGCCGCGCCGGCACGGAGAAGTATTCGGCGGCGAGCCTGCTGGCCGAGCGCTGTGATCGGGTGATCGGTCTGTCCGGCACGCCGATCTACAATCGCGGCGCGGAGATCTGGAATGTCGTCAACATCCTCGACTTCCACTGCCTGGGCGACTGGGAGAGCTTTACGCGCGAATGGTGCGACGGCTACGGCAACCACATCGTCCGCGATCCGGCGCTGCTGGGCGAGCATCTGCGGCGCGAGGGGCTGATCCTGCGCAGGACGAAGCAGGAGGTGCTGCGCGAGCTTCCGCCCAAGCGGCGGCTTGTGCAGGAGATCGATTCGGACGACAGGGTCTACCGCGAGTTGATGCGCCCGGTCATGGAGCGGCTGGGCAGCCTTGCGGCGCTGCATCCGGACGCGAAGGAGCGCGCGCTGCTGGAGGAGCAGATCAGCCGGGGCGAGCGGCAGGCGACGGGCGTCGCGAAGGCGCCCTTTGTCGCGGCCTTTGTGCGCGCACTGCTGGACAACGGCGAGCGCGTGCTGCTGTTTGCGCATCATCACGCCGTCATGGACATCTATAAAAAGGAGCTGGCCGCCTACAGACCTGTGTTCATCACGGGGCGCGAGACAGGCGAGGGCAAGGAGCGTGCCGTGGAGCGCTTCATGGGCGGGGACACGGCGCTGTGCGTCATCTCGCTGCGCTCGGCGGCGGGCCTCAACCTGCAGCGAGCCAGCTGCGTGGTCTTCGGTGAGCTCGACTGGTCGCCCGCCGTGCACTCGCAGGCAGAGGACAGGGCGCACCGCATGGGGCAGAAGGACTCGATTCTCTGCTATTATCTGGTCGCGCCGCAGGGCTCCGACAGGGACATGCAGGACGCGCTGGGCCTGAAGGTCAGCCAGTTTGTCGCGCTGATGGGCGATCCGATGCAGGACATGGAGGATGCGCAGCGGGCGCAGCGCGCCGCAAAGGCGCATATCGAGCGCCTGCTGGCCCGGTATGGCACGGAAAAGGGCTGAACGGGAACGGGAATCGACAGTTTTTTTCAAAATGGGGTTGACAGCAGCGGGAGAATCTGATATAATTCTTTTCGTCACTGAGACATCCATTGGGGAATTGTGTAACGGCAGCACCTACGACTCTGACTCGTATTGTCTAGGTTCGAATCCTAGTTCCCCAGCCATCTGCCTCCATGGTCAAGCGGTTAAGACGTTGCCCTCTCAAGGCAAAATCATGGGTTCGATTCCCATTGGAGGTGCCATATAACCACCCAAGTTTTGATACGAAGCTTGGGTGGTTCTTTTTACATGTTTGGACTGATAGGACGTCAGAATATAGGGCTGTATAGACAAGAGTGCTCCTTCTGATGGGAAGAAATGAAGGAATGGCGTCATTTGGCAGGATGGGGTTCGTTCCCTTCCGGCTTTTTTGATGCCCGGAAACGGAGTTTGTTTCGCGGAATGGGGGAGGGAGCGGCAGAAATGCACCCACTTTGGACGATTTGGAGGAAACGTCCGGAGTGCAGATAGAATGAGGATATCATTCCTCAAAACTGCATCCTCTTTTCCTGCTCGACACTCTTGGAGTAAAAAACCAGCAGATCCATGCCGATTAGGGTTTCGGCTGTGAATCTGCTGGTCTTTGATTGGATTGCGAAGTTGGTAGTCGTGTTCGCAGGAAGATCGAGATTACTCTACTGCTTCAGCTGCAGCCATACCCGCAAGACGGCCAGAGGTAATAGCCCAGGACACGCAGTTGGACGGCATGGACTCATCGCCATGAACACCGCCAATGGTTTCACCGCAGGCATAGAGACCCGCGATCGGCTGTTCGTTTTCGTCATAGACCTCGAAAGACTCGCTGGTCTTCAGGCCGCCCAGGGAGGTAGCCATGCGAAGGCGCTGCTCGACGATGTACCACATGCCATCATCCTTCAGGCCTTGAGACATCTCGGCTCGACCGAAGTCTGTGTCCACACCGGCTTCACACATCTCATTGTAGTGGGCCACAGTGGCGGCCAGCGCAGCGCCGTCAATACCAGCTTTTTCTCCAAGCTCCTCCAGCGTGGTTGCCCTGCGGTAAACCGGTGCGGTATCCGCGTCAAACCACTGGTTGACCAGCTCCTCCGTCAGGCCCTGAACGCCCATCTTTTCAAACCAGGCATCATAAGCAGCCTGATTCATCAGGAGGTAAACTTGCTTGCCTTCCTGCTTCATGGTCGCCTTCTTGATGGAGACGAAGTCCATATTTTCATTCATGCAGCGCTCGCCAGCCTTATTGACATAGATCGCGCCGTAGTTGAGCGTGGCGTCCTGAGAAGCTAGCGGAGAGATGTACGCGTTGCTCTTGTAAGTTTTGCCGTCAGCAGTGATATTGCCGCCTTCCAGAGGCTTTTCGATGCCCTGCGGATAGCTCTTGAGATACTCCATGTAGTGCGTCATCGCGCCGACCTCCTGCGCCATCACGATGCCATCGCCCATGGAGGCGGGGGAGCCGTAGAACAGCACGGACGTCAGGCTTTCCGGACGGAGCTCGACGCTCGCGCCATAGCCGCCGGTGGCCAGAATGGTGGCGTCCGCATGGATGACGAGCGTGCCGTCCGGCGTGGAACAGGTCGCGCCGGCAACCCTGCCATCCTCGACAAGCAGGTGCTCCGCCTTGGTTTCCGTCAGCAGCTCGCCGCCGAGGGAGAGGTAATAGCTCTCGATGCCGCTGGTCAGATAGCCCGGCTGCTTGCCAAGCGGGTAGAACGCGCGGTCGTTGGTGTGCTCCGGGAAATGGTTCAGCGCCTCCTCAAACTGAACGCCGACCGTGTCCACTAGCCAGTCGAGTGCTGCGCCGGTGTTGTTCACCTGCAGCCACGCCATACGGGCGTCGTTCATGAAGGAGCCGTACTTCATCATGTCCATGAACATGACCTGCACATCATCCTGCACGCCGCGCAGCGCCTGCTGCTTGGACATGCCGCCGTTCATCAGCGCGCCGGTCAGCGCGGTAGCGCCGCCCGCCTTGGGCATTTTGTCGATGAGCAGCACGTCCGTGCCCTGCTCCTTCAGTGTTGCCGCGGCGGCAAGGCCGGAGCCGCCCGCGCCGATGACCAGCACCTGCACGCTGCGCTCGGACACGGTGCCCTCTGCAGTGCCCGCGGCAGCGGTCATGAGCGCGCCGATATCCGCGCCCGCCTGCGTCAGGCAGTCGGTCACGGCCTTCAGGATGGCATTGGAGGTGTTGGTTGCGCCGGAAACGACATCCACCGCCAGCGTCTGCCCCTCGACGATCTCCGCCGGGATGCGCTCGATGGGCAGATCGCAGATGCCCGGGGTTTCATTGTGGGAAACGACCGTAACGCTTTCGATTGCGTTGTCGGACACGACAACCTCCACCTTTACGGGGCCGTTGTTGCCGTTCGCTTCCGCGGTGTATGTGCCCGCGGTCTGCGCCATGCCCGGGCATGCCAGCATCAGCAGGCAGGCCAGAGCGAGAACAAGAGAGAGTGCCTTCTTCATCGTGTTTCTCCTCCATTGTTTTTGCATACCGAGGTACATACCATGGTATGTCTGTGAATAGAATTATACATGATGGACACAGTTTTGTCAATCAGAAAGTTTGAAAAATATCAATATGGAATTGAACACACAATTTTGACTTTTTCTGGCACATGGTGTTATAATTAACGTCAAACGCTGATGGAGGTAGTCTCTTGAAAACAAGCAAACTATTGGAGCAATCCCGGCAGACGCGAAAGAGCATTCTTGATGCGGCAGAGAATTTGTTCTTCTCGCATGGGTATGCGAACACTACTGTTGACGATATCTGCAGTACAGCAGGAATTACAAAGGGCGCGTTTTACCATCACTTCAGGAAGATTGTGCATCATGCTTTC
>SFHU01000041.1 GCA_004555535.1 Clostridiales bacterium | reverse complement strand
CAAGCGAAACCGTCATGCCCGCCTGCGCGAGCCTTTCCACCATTTTGCGGGCGCGCGTCTCGCGCTCCTCCCGGCGGTGGCGCGAAAACGCCAGCAGCGGCCCGTTCTGCAGGTCGATGCCGTAGCCGAGAATGTGGATCTCCTTCTGTGCGCCGCAGCTCAGCTCCACGCCGGGAATCAGCCGGATGCCCGCCTCCCGCGCGGCCGCCTGCGCCTCCGCGATGCCGGCGACGGTATCGTGGTCGGTCAACGCGAGCGTATCAAACCCTTCCTCTGCCGCGCGGCGGACGAGCGCCCCCGGCGTCAGCGTGCCGTCGGAGGCCGTGGAATGCAGATGCAGATCAACCTTCATGGACAAGCCCCTTTCCGGATTCTCTCCTCATTGTCCCGGCGCTTGCTTTTGGCCCAGGATACTCTTTTCATCATAAGCCAACGCCTGAATCCTGCTTTTGCAAATCAAATCCGTCTCCATCGCAGGCTGCTTCGCAGCCTGCTCTGAGACTGCGTTTTTAATCGATTGGGTTACGATAGGGCTGCCGCCCTATGACCTGCCTGAGGGATTATTCCCTCAGACTCCCTTCTTCGCTTCGCGCCCATGAAAGCAGTTTGGGATGGAATCATTATCAGGCAAAAAACCTCCCCGGGAGGGGAGGCGTTTTTCCCCGGCTGACGGAGGGGCGTTCCCCGCATCTGTCAGAGATTGCTTATTCTGCCTGTGCGATGGGCTCCGGCTCGCGCAGCTGCGCCTGCGCCGGCTGTTCCTCCACGGGAAGCGGCTCGCCCTTCATGAAGGCCTCGAACTCGGCGCGATTGAGCGTCTCGCGCTCGATGAGCAGCTCACTCAGGCCGTCGAGCTTGTCGCGGTTCTCCGTGAGGATCGCCTTCGCCCGCTCAAAGCCCTCGTTCATCTTGCGCTGCACCTCGGCGTCGATGCGCGCGGCGACCTCCTCGCTGTATGTGCGGGACTGCTGGCCGTAGTCGCGCGCCAGGAAAACCTGGTCGTGATCGCCGCCCAGGTAGATCGGCCCCATGTCGTCGCTCATGCCGTACTGCGTCACCATGCGCCGGCAGGTGTCCGTCGCGTGCTGCAGGTCGCTGCCCGCGCCGGTGGATACCTCGCCGATGACAAGGCTCTCCGCCGCATAGCCGCCCAGCGCCATCGCGACATAGTCAAGCAGCTGGGAACGGGTCGTGTAGTCGCTCTCCTGATCGGGGAGCAGCAGCGTGTGTCCGCCGCTGCCGCCGCGCGGCATGATCGTCACCAGATGCACCTTGTCGCAGCCGGGCAGCAGCTCGCCGACGATCGCATGGCCCGCCTCGTGGCAGGCGACGAGCTTCTTGTCCTGCGGCGTGACGAGGTGGCTCTTCTTCTCCGGGCCCATCTGTACACGCTCGATGGCGTCGTTCAGGTGGCGCGCGGTGATCCTGTCCTTGCCCTCGCGCGCGCAGAGGATCGCCGCCTCGTTCATGATGTTCTCCAGATCCGCACCCGCGAAATACGGCGTGCGCTTGGCGATGGTCGACAGATCGACGTCCTCCGCCAGCGGCTTGTCCTTCGCGTGCACGCGCAGAATCGCCTCGCGGCCCCGCACGTCGGGATAGCCCACGGTGATCTGCCGGTCAAAGCGGCCCGGGCGCAGCAGCGCCGGGTCGAGGATGTCCTTGCGGTTCGTCGCCGCCAGCACGATCACGCCCTCGTTGACCGCAAAGCCGTCCATCTCCACCAGCAGCTGGTTGAGGGTCTGCTCGCGCTCGTCGTGACCGCCGCCCAAGCCCGCGCCCCTGCGCCGGCCGACCGCGTCGATCTCGTCGATGAAGACGATGCAGGGCGCGTGGCGCTTCGCCTGGTCAAACAGGTCGCGCACGCGGCTTGCGCCCACGCCGACGAACATCTCGACGAAGTCGGAGCCCGAGATCGACATGAACGGCACGCCCGCCTCGCCCGCGACGGCCTTGGCCAGCAGCGTCTTGCCCGTGCCGGGCGGGCCGACGAGCAGCACGCCCTTGGGAATGCGCGCACCCACGGAGGTGAAGCGCTTGGGGTTTTTGAGGAACTCGACGAGCTCCTGCATCTCTTCCTTCTCCTCCACGGCGCCCGCGACGTCCGCAAAGGTGATGCGGTTGCCGTCCGGCTCAAACACGCGCGCGGTGCTGTGGCCGAAATTCATCATCTTTCCGCCGCCGCCGCCCTGCTGGCGCATCATCATGATCCAGAAGGCCATGCAGATCACAAGCATGATCACATACGGCAGAAACTCGATGTACCACGGCGTCGTCACCGGCGGCAGATAGATCAGCTCAAAGCCCAGGTCGAGCTCCGTGATCGACTCAATCGGCTCGCCCGTGCGCATCGCGGCCATCTGGCGGCAGGTTTCGACAAACGTATCCCGGTTGACCGTCGCGACATAGTCATAGGCCTCCGGCGAGAATGCCGCCTCGGAGATGCTGCTGCCCTTCTGGCGCGCATAGGCCGTGTCCTCCTGCAGGGCGACCTGCGCGATGACGCCCTCATCGATATACTGCAGCAGCTTGCTGTATTCGATGGTCACGCCGCGCTGGGTCGTCAGCGACTGGGAGAAGAGCTGCGCGGCGATGAGCACGCCCACGATGATGAGCGCATAGACCGGAAAGCCCTTATATGATTTCTTCAATGGAACCTCCAACCCGCCCCGCGTTCCGCGGGGCAATCGACATGATCGGGCGCCTTTGCGCCCTTATTTTTCATAGACCTCCGGGCGCAGCACGCCAATATCCGGCAGGTTGCGGTAGCGCTCGTCATAGTCAAGGCCATAGCCGACGACAAACTCGTCCGGAATGGTGAAGCCGAAGTAATCGACCTGAAGCGGAACGCGGCGGCGCTCCGGCTTGTCCAGCAGCGTCGCGATGTGCAGCGAGGCCGCGCCGCGGCTGAGCAGATTCTCCTTGAGGAAGGAGAGGGTCATGCCGGAATCGACGATGTCCTCGATGATCAGCACATCCCGGCCGTTGACCGGCTTGTCCAGATCCTTGAGGATGCGCACGACGCCCGAGGACTTGGTCGCGCTGCCGTAGCTGGAGATGGCCATAAAGTCCATCGTCATCGGCAGGTCGATCTCCCGCACAAGGTCGACAAAGAAGACGACCGCACCCTTGAGGATGCAGATGACCGTCAGATCCTTGCCCTGAAAATCCTTTGTAATCTGCCGGCCCATCTCCTTGACGCGCGCAGCGATCTGCTCGCGCGTGAGCAGCAGCTCGTCCTTGAGATCGGCATAGGTAACACGCTTTTCATCCATCTGTCTGTTCCCCCTGAACTCTTCTCATGTCAAAGCACCGTCTCCCCGTCGCGGGGAAAACCGGCCCTCAAACCTTCTGCATGTCTCCGGCGCCGCGCAGCCCGCCGCTCCCGCCAAGGAACGTCACGAGCTTCGCCCTTTCTCCTTCAGGCGAGCGGCAGGCCTCGCCGGGCCTCAGGCCCACCGCCCAAAGGATGCCCGCCTCCGCGCGCAGAATCGGCACGCTCTTTCGCATCGCGCGCTCCACGCCGGCCTCGATCATCAGCTTCCTGAGCGGCACCGGCGTATGCCGCCCGAACGGCGTCATCCTGTCTCCCTCGCGACGGCTGGTCACCGCGCAGCCCCGCAGCATCCGCTCCGGAATAACCTGCGAGCGCTTTCCATCGCCCGTCTCGCCCGCTTTTGCGTCGCGCACGGCGAACGTCCCGAAGGGCGTGTGCGTCAGCCCGTCCGCATTCAGTGGAACGGTTTCGGGCTGTACATGCGCACGCGTCAGGCAGACATATCGCGCGCCAAGCTGCGCCCGCGCGCCGCCGGCCAGGTTGACGACCGCCGTCTCCGTGTCAAACGATCGCATGATCTCCCCGATCGCCCTGGCGCTCAGCGGCCCGACGCCCGCGTGCTCCGCCAGACGGACAACCGCACGGGAGCGCAGCGCCTCGTGAAGCGGCTCCAGCTGCGCGCGCTCCATGGCCGCGCCATCGACCAGCGCCGTCACGCGCAGACCGAGCGCACCCAGCTGCTGCGCGAAGAAATCCTCGTCGCGCTGCGCGGCGCGCGCCAGGCGGCAAAGCGCCTCCCCCGCGCCGGGACAGGCCCGCTCCAGCTCCGGCAGCACGCGCAGACGGATGCGGTTGCGCGCCGGCTCCGGGCTTTGGTTGGTTTCATCCTCGCGCCAGGGCTGGCCGATTCCCTGCAGATACGCGCGCAGCTCGTCCGGCGAGGCCTCCAGCAGCGGGCGGATCAGCTTCCCGCTCCGGGGCCGCATCGCGCACAGCCCGCGCAGATCGCTACCCCGGCCCGCGTGCAGCAGCACCGTCTCCGCCTGATCCTGCGCGTGATGGGCCAGCGCGATCGCGTCCGCGCCGATTTGGCGCGCCGTGTCCGTCAGAAACCCGTAACGCAGCGTCCTCGCCGCGTCCTCCAGGCCACAGCCGTGCTTTCCGGCATAGGCAGGCGCATCCACGCGCAGCGTATACAGGGGCACGCCGAGCCTTTCGCACAGCGCCGCGACAAACGCCATATCCCGCAGTGATTCCCCGCCGCGGATGCCGTGCTCCACATGTGCGCAGGAGACCTCCAGGGAGAGGCGCTTCCTTGCCTCGCATAAAAAACAAAGCAGCGCCGTCGAGTCCGCGCCGCCGCTGACCGCCGCAAGCACATGCGCGCCCGGCGGGAGACGGCACGCCCGCGTCAGGCGCAGGCAAAATTCCTCTGTCGTCATGGCCGCATACTCCTGTCTACACAGATTCTATTGTACCCTCTCCCGCCCAAAATGGCAAGGCTTGCGCGCAAAAAAAGCGCTGGAAGTCCTCTCCTCCAGCGCGAAATCGCGGGCGGTCAGCCGCCCCACTAGTCCATCCTCTCCCGGCTCACGCGCGCGCAGAGCACCGCCATGTCGTCCCCGGCCTCGCCTCCGTCCAGCGCCTCGGCGATCAGCCGCTCACCGACCGCCTGCGGATGCAGCCATGCCAGCCGCGCAACCGCCTCGCGCAGCGCGCTTTCCCCGCCCGGGAAGGCGTCCGCCACGCCGTCCGTCAGCATGACGACGACATCCCCCGGGTGCAGCGTCATGCGCAGCGAGCGCGATTCCACGTCTGGCAGCACGCCGACAGGCAGCGTGTCCGCGCCGATGGCGCGCACCTCGCCCTCGCGCACGACGTAGGAGACGCAAGCGCCCAGCTTCTCAAACGCCGTTTCGCCGGTGTGCAGGTTGATCACGCACAGGTCCATCGTCGCATACATCTCCCGCCCCGTGCACAGCAGCATCAGCGCGTTGACCACGTCCAGCGCCTGCGCGCGGGTGTATCCAGCGCCGAGGCTCTCGCAGAGCAGCTTGAGCGCCATGTGGCTCTCCTCCAGCGCCGAAACGCCGCTTCCCATGCCGTCGGAGAGCGCGAGCACGTGCCGCCCGCCCGGCAGCGCGCGGGAGACATAGCTGTCCCCGGCGACGTCCTCGCCCGAGCGGCTGCGCGTCGCCGCGCCGATCTCCAGGTGCAGCGCGGGCGCCTGCTCGAAGACAGCCTGCGTGCCGAGCATGCCCTCGCGCCGGCAGGGCCTCATCGCCACGCCGCAGGCCTGGCTCACCAGCCCCTGCAGGGAAACCGCCGCGACGGCCTCCGGCTTGAGCAGCATGACCTCCATCCGCTCGCCCATGCGCAGCGCATACGCCACGCGGACCTCCTCCATCCCCTCGCGCAGCAGCGCGTAGCGGATGCGCCGGTAGGCCTCGTCGTCGGGATGGATCTCGCTGAGCGTGCGCTCGCAGACCTGATGCGCGCTGACGCTCGTCTTTTCAAGCAGGCGGACGCAGGCCTCCGCGTCCTCCGCCTGGCCGCCGCTGAGTCCCTTCATCATCCGGGCGGTGTCCTCGTAGAGCTTCGCCCAGGCGTGGATCATCGAGGCGCAGCGCACCGCGACGGCCTCGCTCTGGGTCATCTCCTCCGGCTCATCCCGCTCGATGAGCCCGGTGACGGCGCTGCGCCGCGCGCTGGAGAGCAGCAGAAACGGCGCAAAGCCCGGTAGGCTGAACAGGAACAGCCGGATGGCCTGCAGGTCGCCGCCCAGCACCGCCCCCGCAGCCGCCATGCCCAGCGCCATCAGCAGCGCGCAAACACTCCTGCGGCTTGTCCGAAGCGCCGCGGCGAGAAAGCCGCCGGCGAGCAGCATCGCCAGCGGGTTGGCGCACATCATTTGGAGCGAAAGCACCGTGCCCATGACGCCCGCGCAGAGCACGGCCTGGGCCGCGCCGCCGACATAGGCGTGCTCCAGCGTCAGATAGCAGCCCAGGGCCATGGCGAGCACCGCGCCGCCGGGCAGCGGCATCAGCCCCGCCGCCAGCGACGCGCAGACCGCCAGCACGCACAGCGGCCTCGTCTGGCCGTCGAGCTCGTCCCTGTGCGCGGCGCTGAGCACGGCGCCGTCATACAGCGCGCTCAACCCCGCGCCCGCAGCCGCCGTCAGCAGCAGCACAGCGACGCCCAGCGGCGAATCGATTCCCATCACCGCGCCTGCCGTCAGCGCCGCCAGAAAGACGGCCAACGGCATCTGCCGCTTCACCCAGAGGCAGGCCGTCAGCCACAGCAGCGTCGCCGCCGGGAGCTGCCAGCAGCAGACGACCGCGCCCACGCCATAGCTGACGACGAAGCCGGCCATCATCCCGGCAAACGCCGCGGGCACAAGCAGCCCCCGCTTCAGCAGCACGGCGAACATCGCCAGCTGGCAGGCATAGCCGCCGCCCGGCAGCTCTGCGCCCGTCAGCGCCGCCATCATCGCCGCGCAGAGCACGCGCTGCAGGGCGGTTCCCCGGGTACGCAGCGTCCATTCGATGCCCTCCAGGAAGCGCATGTCTCCCCTGTGCAGGCCGTCCTCCCGAGCATAGAGCGATCCCGTAACCTGTGCCATAGCGAGCCCCCCGACCGTTATCAGATGGACTCATTGTATAGCGTCTCTCTTCCCTTTTCTGTCGCTCCGCGGCGCAAAAAAAGGGAAGCGCCGGACAGTTTTCGCGCTTCCCCGTATTCCTTGTCAGCCGGTCAGTCCCATTCGTCCCCGTCGTCGCCATCCAGCGCGTCCTGCTCGCCCAGCAGCCGTCTGGCCTCGCCCGCGGGCAGGTCGCCCACGTCGCTCAGCCTGCGCGCGATGCTCTCGCTATGGCGCTGCGCGCTTTCAATGCTCTCGCTCGCCTGGCGCAGCTGCTTCTGCGTGCGCCCGAGCAGGCCGGCAAAGCTGCCGATGTCCGTGCGCACCGCCGCCAGCAGCTGGGCGATCTCCTCCGTCCGCTGCTCGATGGCCAGCGAGCGGAAGCCCATTTGCAGGCTCGAAAGCAGCGCGCAGAGCGTCGTCGGCCCAGCGACCACCATGCGGCTCTCCTGCTGGATGCGCTCGGCCAGGCCGCTGATGCGCAGCACCTCGCTGTACAGCCCCTCGCTCTGCAGGAAGAGCACGGCATAGTCCGTCGTATACGGCGGCGCGATCAGCTTTTCGGACATGCGCCGCGCGTGCATCCGCACGGCGGATTCGAGCAGGCCGCGCGCATTGTCCACCTGCTCGCGCGTGCCGTTCTCCAGCGCGGCGCGCAGCTCGCTGTATTCGCGCATCGGCAGGCTCGCGTCGATGGGCAGATAGACCGTGTGCCCGTGGCCCTGCCCCGGCATGACGACCGCGTAATCGGCGACAGCCTCCCCGCCCGGGCGCACGGCTGCATGCTGCGCATACTGCTCCGGCGCGAGCATCTGCGCCAGCAGCGCGCCCAGCTGCACCTCGCCCCAGGCGCCCAGCGGCTGCGCCCCGCCCAGCGTGCGGCTGAGCTCGTCGACGCTCCCCGCGAGGGACTGCATCGCGTTCAGGCTGCTGCTCACCTGCTCCAGCCGCCGCGTCACGGCGGCGAACGACGCCTCCAGCCGCGAATCGACCGTCGCGCTCAGCTTTTCGTCGACCGTCAGGCGCATCTGCTCGAGCTGGGCTCGGTTGTCCTCGCTCATGCGCGTCAGCCCGCCCTCCAGCGTCTCGCGCATGCGCTCCATGCGCACCTCGTTGCCGGTGAGCTTCTCGTCGAGCGTCCGGCTGACGCCGCTGAGCCGCTCCTCGTAGACGCCCAGCCGTCTGTCCATCGTCTGGCGGATGCGCTCCATGCGCTCCTCCTCCTGGCGGCCCGCGGCGCGCAGCTGCCCGCCCAGCGCGTCCATCTGGCCCTGCTGGGTGCGCGTCATCTCGCCCATCATCCGCATCATCGAGTCGCTGACGGACTGCATCGCGCGGTCAAGCTCCTGGCGCGCGGCCTCGCTGCTCCTCGCCGTCTGCTCGCCCGCCGCGGCCAGCTGCTGCGCCGTCTCCTCCGAGAGGCGCTCCATCCGCTCCTCTGCCCGACGCGCCCTGCGGCTGACGATGAGAAGCGCCACGCCCAGCAGCGCCGCCAGCAGCAGACAGAGCGCCGCAAGCCCCAGCGTCATCTGCTGTGCGCTCAGGGAAGAAAGGAACCCGGTTTCCATGGTTTCACGCCCCCGTTCCGCCCCCTTTTCCGCAGGGGGCAAATGTGCTATAATGGAGTATCTTGAATTCTGCCGCGTGGCAGAGGAGGTTATACAATGGCCCAAAAACGCAGAAAAGACCTCATGGAAAAGCGCAGACAGCAGCGCATCACACTGCTTTGCATCGCAGGCGGAATCGGCGCGGTTCTGCTCAGCGTCCTGATCTGTCTGATCGTCTTTGATATCCGCCTGCCCGGCGACGAGGAGGCCGCCCCGGAGCAGACCGCAATTCCATACGACGCGTCCCTTCCCTTTTCGCCCTCCGATCTGACCGGCGAACAGCTTCAGCAGCTGCGCACGCAGGGCAGCCTGCGCTTGAGCGACGGCCCGCGGGGCATCAGCGTCGGGGACAGTCTCGACCTGCTGCTCACCCGCTATCCCTCGTCCTTCACGCAGAAGCAGGCCGACAGCGACCAGACGGGCGAGCAGTCCGATGAGGAGATCATCCTCTACTGCGCCGACTATTTCGAAAACCAGAACGGCGTGATGACCGCTCTGCCCCCGCGCGGCCTGCTGAGCGTCGACACCGGAAAGATCATCGTGACGCTGCTTGCGCCGACCTCCGCCTATCCCGCCGGAACGCTGGACAACTACGGCAGCTATGAGCATGTCTACTGCCGCTACACCATCGATCCGGACACGATGACGATCTCCTCGATCGTCCTGGGCATCGACCAGTAAGGATACGCCTTCCTCTGTTTATTATAGGGAGGAAAGCGGGGCTTGTCAACGAAGGAATCGTCCCTATACAAATTGCCCCCATACGGCGCATGACGCGTTCATCCGCCGTATGGGGGCTGCTTTAATTATAGATGAATTCGTGCAGCTCCTGCGTGCACTGCTCGAGATCGGCGATCACCTTCGAGGTGCCGTCCCCGCTCTCGTAGCGATAATGCCCCTCGGAGGGGATCGAGAGCGTGCTGATGTCATCCACGCCGTTCTGGAGGATCGCCATCGCCAGGTTCATCATGTCCAGCAGCTCGATGTTGGTTTCGACATAGCCAAGGGCCGTCGTCATGAAGGCGAGCATCTCCTCCATCGAGCAGCTCCTGATCTTCTTGAACATCGCCGTGAGCAGCTTTCTCTGGCGGCTCGTGCGCCCGAAGTCGTTATCGAGCTTGCGGATGCGGGCATAGGCCAGCGCCTGCGCGCCGCAGAGCGTCGCGGAGGTCGCGCCGCTTGGGATCTTCTTGATCTCCGCCGTGCCATAGCCGGGCTCGGTCGTGTTGTTGATGGTGCTGGCCTCGCCCTTTTCCAGCGCGATCGTCACGCCGCCCAGCGCGTCGACGATGTCCGCCACGCCGTAGAAATTGATCGAAATGTACTGGCTGATGTTCATGTCAAACCGGCGGTTGATCGTCTGCATCACCAGGTTCGGCCCGCCGAAGGTGTGCGCAGCGTTGAGCTTGTTCATGTGGCCGTTGTCGCCCATCTCCACCCAGAGGTCGCGCGCCAGGGAGGTCAGCTTGATCTCCCCGCTCTGCTGATCGATCGAGCAGATCATCATCGTGTCCGACCGGCCGGAGGCAAGGTCGTCGCTGCGCGTATCCGTGCCGATGAGCAGGATGTTGGTGTAGCGCTCGTCAAGCCCCTGCGTCACGCTCAGATCGCCGTCCGCGACGGGCATGCTGTATTGCGCCGATGTGGCGGCGGGCAGCAGCGCCGCCAGCAGCAGGGCCGTCAGCAGGGCGACCGCCCTCAAAAAACGTGCTTTCATGCCTTTCTTTCCTCCCGAAGGGCCCTGAGCGCCGCAGAGAGCCGGCTCTCCTGCGGCCATTCGCCGCGGAAGGTTCGGTATGCGCGCTCAAAGGTGTCATAATGCTCAGGCCTGTGCGCATCCGAGGCCACATAGGAGACCATACCCTCGCGCAGCAGGCGGCGCGCCGTCTTCCGCTCCGCGCTCAGCGGCCTGGCCAGCAGCCCGCCCGCGTCCACCTGCAGCTCGCAGCCCAGGTCGCTCATCGCCTGCGCGATGCCGAAATCCCGCTGAATGTAGAGGTATCGCTCCGGATGCGCGATGATGGGCAGGTAGCCGTTGTCCATGAGCTCACTGACCATACCCTCCCAGCCGGGGATCAGGGATTCGTTGCCGAATTCCAGCAGCAGGCAGCGGGTGGAGCCCAGGCAAAAATTTGTAAGCTGCGCCGTGCCCGCCTTGAGGATGGCGCGGTAATTGAATTCGCAGCCCATGTTCAGTGGAAGACCGCAGCGATGTGCGAGCTCCCTGGTGCGCAGGAACGGCTTCCGGTTGAAATCCTGATCCTGAGGGGCGTACACGTGGGGCGTGCAGATGATCGAGGTCACGCCGGCCTCCCTGGCGCGGCGCAGCATATCCTGGGTCATCACGTCGCTGACAGACCCGTCGTCCACGCCGGGGAGAATGTGCACATGCATGTCAATCATCGTCTAAACCTTCCCGTTCTCCGGATTGCGCCCGGCAAACAGGCGGCCTTTCCGCTCAGTTTCCGTCCTCCCGGTATTCGTCATCCTCGTCCTCAATGGCCCGGCTCTTCAGCTCGCGGGTCGAGCGGCGCTCCTCCTTGTGCTGGCTGCCATAGCGGTAATACTTGTTGTAGTAGTAGCTCTTCTGGCGGTGCTGGACAAAGTTGAAGGCGATGCCCAGCAGCTGCGCCTTGACCTGGTGCAGCTGATCGAGCACCTTCTGCAGCTCCTTGCGGTCCACACGGCCGTCCGCGACGATGACGACCGTTCCGTCCGTCTTCGCCGCCAGCGACGCCGCGTCGATGAACATGCCCAGCGGGCTGGTGTCAAAGACCACGAGATCAAAGTACTGGCGCGTCTCCTCCAGGAAGCGGTCAAACGGCGCGAGGCTCGCGTTGACGCCGATGCGGTGGCAGCTGTCCATGAAGTAGAGGTTGCGGGTTCCGGTCTTGGAGACGACCTCCTGCAGCGTCGCGCCGCCGTTGAGGTAGTCCATGATGTCCTTCTTGTTGCGCCGGCCGAGGTAGCGGCCCAGCATCGGGGAGCGGTAGTCCATGTCCACGAGCAGCACGCGCTTGCCCTGCGCCGCCCATTCGCAGGCCAGCATCAGGGAGACGGAGCTCTTGCCCTCCTTGGGCGTGGTCGAGGTGACCGTCAGCGTGCGCAGCTCCCGGCCCATCGCGGCAAACTCGATGTTCAGCGCGAGCTTCCGTATGCTCTCCTGCGTGTGCTCCGAGACGCACTGGAGCAGGTTGCTCTCCCTCGACTTGTGCTTCTTGAGGAAGGCTTCCATCTCCTTCTTGTAGCCCGAGATGCTGGAGAGCACGTTGACCTGGAACTTGACCTCCGCGTTGCTGTCGGCGCGCACCTTGGTGTTGAGCACCTCCAGCGCGACGATCGCCGCGATCACCAGCGCCATCGCGCCAAAGAACGCGAGGAAGACGAGCCGCTCACGGCCGCCGTTGGAGGGATAGGTCGGCAGCGTCGCCTCCGAGGCGATGCTCACGGAGTCCGACTGCAGCAGGTTGCGGATGTACTCCGTGAACACCTGCGCAAGCGTGTTGGCCGCCACCATGCTCATCTGCGGATCCCAGCTCGTGACGCCGATGTTGATGATTCGGGTATCCTGCACGGCGCTGACGGAGATCGACGCGCCGCCCGGCCAATAGGGCCAGCCCAGCCGGCTGCAGGTCTCGTTCAGAACATCCTGCGTCTGAATCAGCTCCTTGTAGTCGCTGACAAAGTAGGCGCTCGAGGAGAGGTCATAGCGGGTCGTGCCCGTCGAATCGACATAGTCAAACAGCGTGTACAGCTTGACCTGCGCCGTGTAGACATCGATCGTGAAGTTCGCCACATACCAGTTGGCGAGAAACGCCACGAGGATCGGAATCACGATGATGAAGACCAGCCTGCGCTTGAGTGCCTTGAGAATATCGCTGATGGACAGCCCCAGTTCTTCTTGCACGGTTTTCACTCCTATTCTCTGTGTGTATCGTCATGCCCCGGGCTCTTCCCGGAGTCAGGGAATCTGAATTCGGTTGAGGTTGAATCTCTTTTCCTCGACCACGTTCCCGTCCGCATCGTAGCTGCGCTCGATCCGGGCGACGCCGTCCGCATTCTCGGTGCCCCAGCCGTCAGCGCCGTAATAGGTCTCCGACGTCACGCGGCTGTTCTCGTCGTATTCGTAGGCCACCTCGGCATAGCCCGTCACGCCGTCGACCTTCGTCTCCCCGTCCGCGAGCAGATAGACCTGCTGCGTCACGCGGTCCATCAGGTCGCGCGTGTAGCGGATGACCTGATAGCCGCCCGCCGTGGTGACGGGATTCCTCTCCGCGTCCAGATAGTGCTCCTCGCGCACGCGGGAGAGGCTGTCGTAGACATATTCAATGCAGGTATAGCCCTCGTTTGTGACCATCGGCTCGCCGCCTGCATCCAGGCTGACGCGGGCGCTGACCAGGTTGTCCTCGCCGTATTCCATGCGCACCTGAAGGCTACCGTTGATGCTCGCCATCGGATTGCCGGCCGCGTCGGTATATTTTTCCAGAACGGGCCGTCCGGAGCTGTCCACGGCGATGTCCTTGGCCTCGTAGCCGTCTGTGCAGGCCACCGGGCTGCCGTCATCCAGGAAATAGCCCTCCCAGATGACGTTGCCGCTTGCGTCATACTCCATGCGCTTGACCTCGTAGCCGCCCGCCTGACGCACGGGGCTGCCCGCGGCGTCAAAATACCGCTCCTCGGTCACACGGCCCGCCCAGTCGCAGACGTAGGTCGCGCTGGCATATCCTGCCTTCCAGACGACAGGCTGTCCGTCGCTGCCGAAATACTGCTCCGCGATCAGGCCGCCGTTCTCGTTGTACTGCGCCGTCCTGCCCGCAAAGCCGTAGCTGATGACGTAGAGCTGCCCATCCTCGCCGTAGAACGCCTCGCGCGTCAGGTTGCCGTTTTCGTTGTACGTGCGCTCCGAATAGGCCTCGCCATAGCTGCCCCTGCCGTATTCGCCGTCCGTCGTGTAATAGCCCGTGCGGATGCAGTTGCCATCCGCGTCGTAGGCGTATTGCAGCAGCGCGTAGGCGCTCGCGTAGTCGCAGGTCTCGCCCTTCTCGTTCTGATGGCGGATCTCCAGCACATGGCCCTGCTCGTCATAGGCGTAGAGCTCGCGCGCGTAGCCGTAGGAGGAGACGATCAGCTCGCCGTCTGAATCGAGGAAATTGATCTCCGTGACGCGGTCGCGCCCGTCGTAGGCATAGGTGATCTGCGCAAAGCGCAGATTGCCAAACGTCGGCTCGCCCTTCTCGTTCAGGTTGACGACCGATAGGCAGTTGCCGTACTCGTCATAGGTCATGCGCTGCCCGCAATAGCCCGTCTGCGTCCTGGCGGGATTGCCGTCCGTCCCGTAATACCAGAGCTCCGTCAGCCTGTCGTGGTCGTCATAGGTATAGCGCGCCGACCAGATTCCCCGGTGAAGCACGGGCTCGCCCGCCGCGCCGTAATACGCCTCCATGAGCAGGTTGCCGCGCGCGTCGTATTCAAAAGCGACCTGCGCGTATCCTCCGCCAATCAGCGCCGGCTGCTGCACATGGTCGAAGAACGAAATCCGCGTTCTGTTTCCGTATGCGTCGTATTCATAGAGCACATAGGCATAGCCATTGTATCCGTTGATCAGGTTGAGATTCCCGTCGAGATAGGCCTCCTTGAGCAGGTTGCCCTGTGCGTCATACTGCCTGTCCAGCACGGCATAGCCATAATCGGTCATCACAAGGGCGCCGTCCTCGCCGTAATAGCGCACCTGCGTCTGTTTGCCGTTCAGGTCGTAGCTGTATTCCGCCGCGGCATAGCCCGCACGGATGGTCATCAGCGCCCCGTCCGTGCCCAGCCAGGCCTCGCGCACGACGTTGCCCGCCGCGTCATAGGCAATCTGTCTGGCCGCATAGCCGCCCGCCGCCAGGCAGAGCGCGCCGGTCTCGTCATAGTAGCCCACAAAGGTCTGCCGTCTGAGCTCGTCGTAGCCGTAGCGCGTGATGGAGAAGCCGTCGGCGCCCAGCATCGGCTGGCCGTCCAGGTCCAGATAGGCCATCTCGGTCGCCAGCCCCTCCTCGGTTCTCACCGTGCGGATGATCCAGGCGCCGTCCGTCATGCGGCAGGCCTCGCCGACGCGGTTGTACACCCGCTCCCAGCAGGTCAGCCCGTCGTCCGACCAGACCGTCTCAATGACGGCATAGCCCATGTTCAGGTTGACCAGCTCGCCGTCCGCGCCCAGGAAGCGCATGCTCGTGCGGCGGTTTTTGGCGTCATACGTGTACTGGATCTGGGCAAAGCCCGAGGAAAGCATCGTCGGATAATGGCGCGCGTCGAGGTAGCTCTCCAGCGTCACGTTGCCCGCCGCGTCGTACGTCCTTGAAATCGCCGCATAGCCGTCCGGAATCACGCAGGGCTCATCCAGATCGTCGTAGTACGCGACCAGCGTCTGGTTGCCGTGCTCGTCGTATGCATAGCGCACGCTGGCGTAGCCCGAGTCGAGCCGGATCGCCGCGCCGTCCGCGCCCAGATAGCGCTCCAGGACGATGTGGTTGTCCGCGTCATAAGCGTATTGGACGCCCGCGTAGCCCGCCGAGGCGACGGTGAGCATGCCGGCCTCGTCGAAATAGCGCAGCTCGGTCACGCGGTTCTGCGCGTCAAAATCGCGCTCCACACAGGCATAGCCGTCCGGAATGCGCACGGCGTTGCCCCAGCCATCCCGGAAGGTTTCCCGGATGACGTTGTTCCTGTCGTCATACTCAAACGTCCGCTGGCCATAGCTGCCCAGCAGCGCCGAAGCGGACCCATCTGCGCCATAGTAGCGCTCGCAGATCACCCGCCCGCGCGCATCGTAGTCAAAGGCGATGGACGCATAGCCCTCGGAGGTCATCACGCCCTGCCCGATCGTGTCCTGATAGGCGCGCAGCGTGACGCGGCCATAGGCATCATATTGCATCTCCAACTGCGCATAGCCCAGGGCCGTCATCGTGACCTCCCCGTCCGCGCCGAGGTAGCGCTGCCTGATCACATTGCCTCGCAGATCGTAGATATATTCCATGCTCGCATAGCCGGAGGGGCACACGTAGGCCGCGCCGTCCGTGCCGACAAAGGTCTCCCTCGTGATGCGGCTCTGTGCGTCGTAGGCTCTGTCGATGCCGGCATAGCCGCTCAGGCAGGTGGTCAGCGCACCGGTGCCGTCGTGGTAGCGCAGCGAAACCGCGCGGCCGCGCGCGTCGTAGGCGAAGCTGACGGACGCATAGCCGTCGCTGCACACCGCGCTGTTGCCGTCGGCGTCATAATACGCCTCGCCGGTCAGCCGCCGGCGCTGGTCATAGCTGTAGCGCACGGTCGCATAGCCGTTCACGAGAACCGGCTGCCCCTCGGTGTTCAGATAGGTTCCGCTGAGCAGGCTGCCGCGGCTGTCATAGCTGTACTGCACAGCCGCATAGCCGTCTGCGCCGATGCAGGGCACGCCCGCCGCGTTGAGCAGGAGCACCTTCGTGCAGTTGCCCGCCTCGTCATAGCTGCGCTCCAGGCATGCGTAGCCCAGGGTGCTCACGGTCACAAGCTGGTCGGTCGTGTCGAGATACATCTCCCTGACCACCCTGCCGTTTTCATAGGCATAGCGAACCCGCGCATAGCCCTGCGCGCTCATGATGGGATTGCCGTCCGTGCCGATGAAGGTATTCGATTCGACGTTTCCGTCGGCGTCATAGGCGATATCCACGCCCGCGACCGCCGACTGGTTGAGCGTCAGCGCGCCGTCGGCGCCGTAATAGCGCTCACCCGTTTTGCGCTCCCTCGCATCATAGAAATAGGATACGCTTGCGTAGCTGCCGGAGGCCAGGCAGGGCTGCCCGTCCGCGCCGTAGAACGACGCGGCTGTCAGACTGCCCGCTTCATTATAGGTATACGCCGCCATGGCGTAGCCCGAGGACGTGACGCAGAGGCTGCCATCCGCGTTCAGATAGGTCTCACGCGTCAGGCGGCCCTTTGCATCGTATTCCATTTGAATCGAGGCATAGCCGTCAATCGTCTGCACGCTCTGACCCGAGGCGTCGAGATAGCTGCGCGAGGTGACGTTGCCGGCCGCATCGTAGGTCAGCTGCATCTGCGAATAGCCGCCCGCCGTCGTCACGAAGCCGCCCCAGGAATCCATGTACTGCTCCAGCACGGGCCGGCCCAGACGGTCATACGCATAGGCCACGGCGGCATAGCCGTCGGCGAGCGTCACAGCCTGCCCGTCCGCATCGACATAGCTGCGCTGGGCGACGCGGCCCAGACGGTCATAGACGAGATTCATGCCCGCATAGCCGCCCTGGGCGATACAGGGTTCTCCGCTTTCATCGAGATAGCGCAGCGTCACGGGCCGCTTCAGCGCGTCGTAGGTGTAAGTGATGGAGGCATAGCCGTCCGCGCACAGCGCAATCTGACCGTTTTCGTCCAGGAAATCGACCCGGATACAGTTTTGTCTGTCGTCGTAGGTGTAGTTTGCCGCCGCATAGCCGGCGTCCGTGTAGACCGGCATGCCCGAGGCGTCCAGATAGCGCTCGCTCAGCACGCTGCCAAAGGCGTTGTATGTCTGCTCGAGTACGGCATAGCCGTCCGCGCTGTCCACCGGCGCGCCGGCTTCGTCCAGATACTGCGTTTTCGTGCAGCGGCCCAGGCTGTCAAACTCACAGGCGATCTGCGCATAGCCGTCCGCGGCGCTGACCGGTTGGCCTTTCACGTCGCCGTAGACCGTCAGAACGCAATTGCCCAGCGCATCGTAGGTGCGCTGCTCCGTCGCATAGCCCTGCGCGTTGAGCGCCGGCAGGCCGTCAAGGCCAAGATAGGTCACGCCTGCCACGTTGCCCTGCGCGTCATAGGTCGTCTCGATGCCCGCGGCGCCCAGCTCTCCCAGCACCGGATTGCCGAATGCGTCGTAATAGCGCTCGCCCGTCCTGCGTCGGCGCGCATCGTAGGTATAGCGCACGCAGGCATATCCGCCGGACACGGAAACAGGCATGCCGTCCGCGCCGGTATACTGCTCGCTCACGCAGTTGCCGGCCGCGTCATAGGCATACTCGGCCGACGCATAGCCCTTGCTGCTCTCGCAGGGCTGTCCGTCCGCGCCGAAGTAGCTTTCCCGGAGGAGCAATCCCTGCGCGTCATAGGCGAGGGTCACGCGCGCATAGCCGTCCCCGCCCCGCACCGCGTTGCCCTGCCCGTCGTCATATGCCGTTTCAACCAGCCTGTGCCGCTCGTCATAGCGCATCGTCACGCCGCCGATGCCGTCAGGGGTCAGCGTCGGCGCGCCGGTTTCGTCGAGATAGACCATCCGCTCCGGCTGCCCGAACACGTTGTACTGCGTCTGCACCTGGGCATAGCCCTGCGCGGTGCGCACGCTCTGCCCGTTTTCGTCGAGGTAGGCCATCCCCGTGACGTTTCCGTTGCCGTCATAGGTGAAGCAGCGGATGGCGTAGCCCTGCGCGCCGAGAATCAGATTCCCCTGCGCGTCAAGGCAGCGCTCCTCGATCACGTCGCCCTGGCTGCCGTAGACATAGCCGATGCCCTCGCAGCCATCCTCGGAAACCGTCGGCTGTCCGTCCGCGTCAAACCAGTATGATGCCGCGACACGGCCAAGCGCGTCGTAGAGGTAGCGCGCCTGCGCATAGCCCTGCGCGCCCGCCGTCGGGTTGCCCTGCGTGTCGAGATAGGTTTCTGTTTCCTTGAGGTTGACGTCCGAATAGGTATAGCGGATGCCGCAATAGCCGTCGGCGGAAAACGCCGTCTGCCCGCTTTCGTCGGCATAGTGCTCCTCAAGCACGTTGCCCTTCGCATCGTAGGTCAGGCTGCGCGAGGCATAGCCCTGCGCGCTGCGCACGGGCGCGCCGCTCAGATCGTAATAGCTCTCGCCGATGAGCCGGCTCTGCGCGTCGTAGGTCATCCGCCGCTCGCAGTAGCCCTCGGCCGTCATCACCCGTTCGCCTGCCAGGTCGTAATAGACCTCGCCGGACAGGTTGCCCATCGCGTCGTATTCGTGCCGGACCTGCGCATAGCCACCCTCGAGCAGAATCTGTTCGCCGCTTTCGTTCAGATAGATCTCGCTGAGCACACGCCCCGCCGGGTCGTTCTCCCGGACGACGACCGCATAGCCGTCCATGCAGGCCGCATAATTGCCCTGCGCGTCCAGATAGGTCAGCTTCGAGACATGCGCATACCGGTCGTACTCGTAGGCGACCGTCGCATAGCCATCCTTCGTGGCAGCGGGCTCGCCCTGCGCGTTCAGGAAGGTCTGCGAGAGCCTGCGGCCGTTGACGTCCAGCGCATACTCGACCGCCGCATAGCCGCCCTCGCCCGTCACCGGGCGCCCGGAGGCGTCCAGATAGGCGGTTTTGATCAGCCGGTTCTTCTGGTCGTAGGTATTCTCAATCGCCGCGATCCCCTGCAGGTTTTGGGTCACGCTGCCGTCGGCATCGAGATACTCGGTTTGGGTCATGCTGTTTTTGTCGTTGTAGGTATACTGCTCGCCGCAGTAGCCCGCCGCCACCGTGGCCGGCTGGCCATCGAGTCCCAAAAACCACTTCCGGCTCACGCGGCGCCGGCTGTCATATTCATAGGAAACGCTCGCATAGCCGTCGCTGTTGAGCGCCGCCTCGCCGGAGACATCCAGCGACGTCGTGGAGATCAGATTGCCGAAGGCGTCGTAGGTGTTGAGCGTGGCCGCCATGCCGCGGTCGATCTCCACCTGGTTGCCCTCCACGTCAAAGTAATCGGTGCGGACGCAGAGGTTCCACTGGTTGTAGCTGTAGGTCGCGCGGGCATAACCCTCCTCGCACATGACCGCGTTGCCGTCAAGGTCATAGAACGTCACCTCCAGCGGCGAGCCGAGGAGGTTGTTGCGCGAGACCTTTCTGGCATAGCCCAGGCCGGTCATCACGTTGTTGCCGTCCATATCGCAGTAGATCTGTGTGACCGTGCTGTCCATGATGCCGCGCCCGTACTCATAGCGGATGCAGGCATAGCCTGAGGACAGCGTGATGCGCTCGCCGTCCACATTGCAGAACCATTCGCAAATCAGGTTGTTCTGGTTGTCGTATTCCTTCTCCGTGTAGGCATAGCCGTCCGCCGTCACGATCATGTTTCCGCTCAGATCGTAGTTGATCTCGCTGACGACGTTGCCGGCATCCGAATAGATCTTGAGCGCGCGGGCCGTGCCGCCGGCATTGGCCGTCGCCTCGCCCTGCGCGTCATAATACAGCTCCTCCGCCGCGTTGCCGTCCTCATCGTAGCGGATCCGCTTCTCCTGATAGCCGTCCGTGCTTTCGACGCCCTCTTCGCCGGCGTCATAATAGCGCTCTGTCAGGACGTTGCCCTCGGCGGAGTAGGTCATCTCCTTGTAGGTATAGCCCTTGAGGGCAGTCATCTCCTCGCCGTTTTCGTCCAGATATGTCTCCTTGGTGACGTTCTCGTGATCGTCGTATTCATAGCGGATCGCCGCGCAGCCCAGCTCGAGGGAATACGCCGGATTTCCTTCCGGATCCTTGAATTCCTTGAGCGTGCACAGCGACTTGTTGAGCTTCTTGAAGAGCGTGTTCGTGTAGTCGATACGGCTGTAGCCGTCCTTTGCGATGACCTCCTCGCCCGCCTCGTCGTAATAGACCTCGCGGGTCTTGTACTTGCCGCTCTTCTCGTAGGTATACTGCACGGAGGCATAACCCAGGCTGGGCACGATGACGGGATTGTCCTCCGTATCGTAATAGCACTTGTAGCCCACCTTTTCGAACATCGTATACTTCTGCTCGAAGCGCCAGTAGCCGTCCGTGCTCAGGACGGGCTCGCCGTCCGCGTCATAAAAGCGCTGCCCGATTTCGCGCTTTCCCTTGTCGTATTCGTATTCGATGCGCGCATAGCCCTTCTTGCAGTTGACCATGTTCTCGTTCGCATCGTAATAGGTCTCCGTCGCGGGCTTGCTGCCGCTCTCCTCCGTATAGGTGCGCACGATGCGGGCATAGCCGTTGCTCGTGTTGAGGCGGCCGCCCTCCTCGTCATAATAGGCGATCTCGGTGATGCGCCCGCGGGAATCCGTCTCGACCTTGTAGAGCGCATAACCCGCCTTGCTCAGGTAGACGAGATGGCCCTGCGTGTCGTAGAAGCCCTCTTTCAGCTTCTGGTTTTTGTTATACTCCCGCTCGACATAGGCGTAGCCGTCCTCGCAGAGCATGTACTCGCCGTTCTCGTCGAAATACTCGACCTTGATGACGTAGCCCTTCTCCGTGTCGATGGTGTTGACCATCGACGCCCAGGAGCCCTTCTTGCACACGGGGTTTCCCTCCGTGTCGTAATAGCCGATCTTCTTGAGCCGGATGCCCTGATACTCGTATTTCTCCGTCGCGTAGCCGTCCTCGCAGAGCACGAGATTCCCGTCGAGATCATAGTAGCTCTTTTCCAGATACAAGCCAACGCCGGACCATTTGTACTTGATGGTCGCATAGCCCTGAGCGGTATTGACGTGGTTGCCCTCCAGATCGTGGAACGTCGTCTCCACCCGGCAGGGAAAGCTGTTGTATCTGTGTTCCGCGTAGCAGTACGCGGTATCATCCGCCATGACCGGATTGCCCTCCTCGTCGACAAACGTCTCGCGGATGACCTCGCCATGGGGGTTCTTCTTTTGCTCGACCGACAGATTGGTCGATGTCTCCGCGGCAGCCGTCGTGGGCAGGCCCGTCTGCATCATCGCAATGCCCAGCAGAACAGGTGCGCTCAAACCGCCGATACGCCGCAGAAAACAGGACTTCATCAGATCGCGCAGACCCATAATATCACACCTCAAAGCACCAAGGAAAAGAAGGATACTTGTAACAAAAGTAATCCATTCTGATATGATGATTTATTATAGCATAAGCCCCCGTGAGATTCAACCCTCTGTGTCCGGGACCCTAGCCGCCGGAAACGCCCCCGCTTTTGCGCAAGCTGGCACGGCTTTTTCCTCCGCCCGGCGCATCCGGATTGTTCCCGTTCAAGTGTCGATGCGCTTCATTTCCGCCAGCGCCCTGTTCCTGTAGGTCAGATCCTCCCGGACCGTAAAGCCCTGCGCCTCCCAAAACGCGTTGCCGGCCTGATTGCGGCTGAACACGACGAGCGCCGCCTTGTGGATGCCCTCCGCGGCCAGCGCGTCCAAAACGGCCTGTACAAGTGCGCTGCCGATTCCCCGATGCCTGCAATCCGGCGCGACGGCGGTATGATAGAGATAGCCGCGCCGCCCGTCGTTGCCCGCGAGGATGACGCCCACGACGCGCTCCCCTTCCTCCGCCACCAGGCAGGTGGCCGGATTCCTCCTCAGGAACCTCGCAATACCCTCCCGGGAATCGTCCAGATTGTTCAGTCCCATCCCG
This sequence comes from Clostridiales bacterium, assembly GCA_004555535.1. Taxonomy (GTDB): domain Bacteria; phylum Bacillota; class Clostridia; order Christensenellales; family Aristaeellaceae; genus Ventricola. The sequence continues at coordinate 1,097 of SFHU01000041.1, read as the reverse complement.
CTCGAGCCCATCCACAGGGCATAGACCTGTTCATAATCCCCGATCGTCATTCGACGGATCCCGCTCATTTTTCTCTTTCCTTCCTTTCCCGCATATGCCGCGCGCATGGGTTGAAGCAAAAACGAGAGCCGGAAAGCTCCGACTCTCGTCTGTATGATTGCGTTTACGCGTTCTTCGCGATCTCCACGAGCTTGGCAAACGCCGCCGCGTCGCTCACAGCCAGATCGGCCAGCACCTTGCGGTTGAGGTCGACGCCGGCCTTCTTGAGGCCGCAGATGAACTTGCTGTAGGAGAGGCCGTTGATGCGGGCCGCCGCGTTGATACGGGCGATCCACAGCTGGCGGAAGTCGCGCTTCCTCAGCTTGCGGCCGATGTAGGCGTAACGCAGGGAGCGCATGACCTGCTCCTGCGCGGCGCGATACTGCTTGGACTTGGAGCCATAGTAGCCCTTCGCCAGCTTCATGATCTTCCTGCGCTTCTTGTGGGCATTGACTGCCGCTTTGATTCTTGCCATTGTATTGAAACCTCCTTGCTGGCTGGGCTCTTACTTGTACGGGATGAGCTTCTTCATCGTGCCGGCGTAGCTCTGGGAGACGTACGCAGCGCGACGCAGATTGCGCTTGGTCTTGCGGGTCTTCTTGTTGAGGATGTGGCGCTTGAACGCCTTGGCGCGCTTAACCAGACCATTCTTGGTCAGGGAGAGGCGCTTGGCAGCGCCGCGGTGAGTTTTCTGCTTAGGCATAAGGGGAATCCTCCTCTCCGGACGTTTATTCTTTCGGAGCCTGCTTGGCTTCTTTGCTGGGGTCCTTCGGCGCAAGGATCATGATCATGTGGCGGCCTTCCACAAGGGGCTTGCGCTCCACATTGGCGACGTCCTTGACGCGGGCGACGAAATCCTGCATCACCGCCAAACCGATCTCCTGATGGGTGATCTGACGGCCACGGAAGCGGATCGAAACCTTGACCTTATCTCCACCCTGAAGGAACTTGACGGCCGCCTTCGCCTTGGTCTGGATATCGTTTTCCTCGATCGTGGCGGAGAGCTGCACCTCCTTGATGGAGACGACCTTTTGATTCTTGCGGATCTCGCGCTCCTT
>SFHU01000141.1 GCA_004555535.1 Clostridiales bacterium | reverse complement strand
CCTTGCGCAGGGCAGCCTGTCCGATGACGCCCGCGGTGATGGAGCCCGTGGACATCTGCATCGGGATCTCCAGGCGCAGCATCGAATCGACCATCAGAATCAGCTGGTCGAGCATCCCGCTGCGCGTTTGCGCGTCCAGCGAGAGCAAACCGGAGCCCTCCAGATAGGAGAGCCCGTCCGGCGCCGAGAGGAATCCAAGCTCCATGAGCATGACCAGCACCGAATCGCCCATCTTCCCGGACGCCTCAAATGCCTGCCTGAACAGAGCGGAGATCGCGGTCACGATGTCGCTGCCCGCCAGCAGTGTCAAAAGCCCCATCACCAGGCCGCAGGAGATGAACATCGCCGCGCTGCTCATACCGGCGCTGATGAACATCCCGTTCCCCCGCTCCGCCAGCATGCCGGAGACGACGAGCACCGGGATCAGGAACAGGCAGATGCTCAGCGCGCCCCAGCCGCCCAGCAGCGAAAAGCCGACCACTGCCAGGATGGCGACGCAGCCGCCCGCGCTGACCGGCCCGACAAAGCCAAGCAGCAGCAGCAGTACGACCGGCAGCACCATCAGAATCTGCGGCACGGCCAGCGAGAGCACCAGCAGCGGCGACAGGGCGAGACAGAGCACCAGGCTCAGCACCGTCAGCCCCCATTTGTTTCTCTGCTGAAACACGGATATCCTTCGGTTTTCCATGAAAATCCCTTCTTTGTTCCACGCGGTCCGGCTTTCCGGACGCGGCACACATGCGCAGCAACAGCCGCTTCACCCCAAAATGCAGGATAGAACACCTTTTTACATTATACCGCATTCCCGCGCGTTCGTAAAGTTTTATTCGGCGGGGTCACTTCGTTCTTTTCTTCCGACGCATGCGCAAAGCAGCGCGCCCATCGCCGCGCAGCACGAAAGCGCCAGCGCCTCCAGCGCCAGCAGATACGGCAGATAGCCCAGGCCAAAGAGCGCCTCCAGCGGCGTGCCCGCCGGCGGCGCGCTCAGAAACATGAAGTCCGTTCCCAGATGACGGTTGACAAAGAAAGCCAGCAGCGCCATTCCCTGCAGCGTGATGAGCACATCCGGCGCGTGTCCGCGTCTGGGCCTGTGTCCCCGCAGCATCAGCACGAGCGGAATGAGCACAATCAGCGCGTGCGTCGTCACATAGGAGGCCGTCAGCAGCGCCTGCCAGCGGCTTGAGGCGGGCGCGGGAAAGATCAGCGCCAGCAGCGCGCCCGGCATGCCGACATACCAGAGAAAGTCAAGCGCCGCCTGCTGCGCGCAAAACGCCGAGCAAAGCGCCAGCAGCGCTGAGATGCTGCACAGGTGCAGCGGCAGCGCCTCCGCCTCGCGGCCCTCCGCCAACAGCAGTCCCTCCGTCGTCAGAAGGGAGGCAAGGAGCAGCGCGCCCATCGCACGCTCCGCCGCAGCCCTCCGCTTCACGGCCATCCCTCCCTGTGTTTGAGAATGATCCGTTTTCAGGATGGCCCGTTTCCCCGCGCGCTATGCCGTCGCCGCATCGCGGACGCCTTCCGCCGCGGCGCGCCAGCCTCCGTCCCCGCGCTCCCTCACGAGCAGCGCTTCGCCGAGCATGTCGAGCATCAGCAGCTCCTCCCCGCACAGCAGCAGGCGCGACGCCCGGCCCGCCGCGCTGTCCTCGCAAAGCACGCGCGAGCCGTCCTCCGAGACCGCATAGAGGTGCCCGTGCGTGGCCGCCAGCAGCATGCCCCGCCGCAGCGAAAGCGTTCCCGGCATGCCCCGGAGCGTCAGCGTCCTCCTGCCCCCGCCCGGCAGCACGGTCGTCAGCGTCGAGGAAAGCGTCTCGCTCAGGCACAGCGCATGGACCATGCCCCGCTGCAGCGCCACGCCGACGACCATGCCGGGCATCGGCAGGCTGCCGATCACGTCAAGCGTCGACGCACACAGCAGCACGGCCCGCGCGCATTCCCCGCCCGCCACCGCGATCACGCGCCCGGTTTCGTCCATCGCCATCGCGCAGGGACCCATGCCCACGCGGTTGACGATCATCGGCGCGCCGGTCTGCGCATCGAGCATCAGCAGGCTGTCCGCGTCGCCGCACAGCGCATACAGCCGTTTTCCGTCCGCGGAAAGGCTCAGCGCGCGGATGCCCGGCCCGCCGGCAAAGAGCGCGGTGGGCATCAGGCTCTGCGCATCCAGCCGCCAGATCACGTCGCCCGGCGCGCAGGCGCAAAAGAGCCTCCCCTGTCCCGCACAGAGCGCGCCCGCCCCCTCGAGCCTCGCGGCCTTTCCCCATCGAAGCCCCGGCACAAAGAGCTCCCTGAGCCCGCCGCTGCCGGAAACGATCACCCTGTTTTCCACGCCGCAGCCCCCTTCCCCGTCTTTTCCATCGTATGAGCGCGCCGCGCGCGGCGTCCCGGGGAAGAAATCCACTAACCGGCATGATGCCGGTTCCATCTCCGACGAAATGCTGTAAACCCTGTCACTTTGCGACCGAGGCCGAAGCTTTGCAAAAGGAGTCACAGAGTAAACCGGCATGATGCCGGTTCCATCTCCGACGAAATGCTGTAAACCCTGTCACCTTGCGACCGAGGCCAGCGCTTTACGGAAAGATTTACAGAGTAAAAGCAGGAAACAGGCCGGCCGCGTCGAAAAAGAATGCGATCATTTTTTAAGGATTCAGCCGGTTCCCGGCCCACAGGAGGAAGCAAGCATGTACACCTACAGGACGCGCGGCGTCTGCAGCCGCGCCATCGAGTTTGACGTTGAGAACGAGAAGATCACCGCCTGCCGCTTCATCGGCGGCTGCGCCGGCAACACGCAGGGCGTCGCGGCCCTGGTCATCGGGATGAGCGTTGAGGAAGCCATCCGCCGCCTCAAGGGCATCCAGTGCCGCAACGGCACCTCCTGCCCCGACCAGCTCGCCATCGCGCTGGAGCAGTACGAGGCCGGCCAGGCCAAATAAGCCTTTTCTTTCCTGTTTTCCGCTGCGGAAAAAATGAAGCGCAAAGACCGCCGCGCAGCCTCGCTGTACGGCGGTCTTTTGCATTGGCTTTTTCCTCACGCGTCGCGCTTTTTAAAGACGCCGCGCTCTCCCTTGACAATCGAGCGCGCCGGCACGACGCCGCGCACGCAGGAGAGCGGATAGACCTGGCTGTCCCGGCCGATGATCGTGCCGGGATTGAGCACGCTGTTGCAGCCGATCTCCGCGAAATCGCCCAGCATCGCGCCGAACTTTTTGCGGCCCGTCTCGTAGTCCTGCTCGCCGTGGACGACGACGTTCTTCTTGTCGCCCTTGACGTTGCTGGTGACGGCGCCCGCGCCCATGTGGGCCTTGTAGCCCAGGATGGAGTCGCCGACGTAGTTGTAATGCGGCACCTGCACGCCGTCAAAGAGGATGCAGTTCTTGAGCTCCGAGGAATTGCCCACAACGCAGCCGCTGCCCACAAGGATGCTGCCGCGCAGGAACGCCCCGGGGCGCACCTCGCTGCCGCTGCCGATGACGCACGGGCCCTGGATGGTCGCCGTTCGGGCAACCGTCGCGTCTTTGGCAATCCACACATCCTCGGCGGGATGGTCGTATTCCTCCTGCGGCAGCGCCCTGCCGATTTTAAGCACCGTTTCGCCGATGCGCGAAAGCGCCTCCCAGGGGTATTCGCAGGTCTCAAGCAGCGCCGCCGCGCGCGTGTGCGTCAGATCAAAGAGGTCGCCGGTAGAAATCGCGTCCATCGTCTTGTCCTCCCGTCAGGCCAGGCCCTCGGCCTTCATCGCGTCGATCATCTCATTCACGCATTGCTCGGCGATGCGCTCCTCCTCCGCCTCGGCCATCACGCGGATGACCGGCTCCGTGCCGCTCTCGCGCAGCAGCACGCGGCCCGTATCACCCAGGCGCTCGCCCACGCGGCGGACGACCTCCTGCACATGCGCGTTCTCGCGCACGGCGGCCTTGTCGCTCACGCGCACGTTTTTAAGCACCTGCGGATAGGCCGTCATCGGCGCGGCCAGCCGCGAGAGCGTCTGCTTGCTGTCCAGCATCGCCTCCATCAGCTCAATGGAGGTCAGAATGCCGTCGCCCGTCGTCGCGTATTTGCTCAGGATGATGTGACCGGACTGCTCGCCGCCGACGCAGTAGCCGTTCTTCACCATGTTCTCATAGACGAAGCGGTCGCCGACAGCCGTCTTCTCGTAGAGGATGCCCTCCTCGTCGAGCGCCTTGTACAGCCCGAAGTTCGACATGATCGTCGTGACGACCGTATTGCCCCTCAGTTTGCCCTCCTTCTTCATCTGCCGCGCGAAGATATACATGATCTTGTCGCCGTCGACCACCTCGCCGTTCTCGTCGACCGCCAGGCAGCGGTCCGCGTCGCCGTCGTAGGCAAAGCCCACGTCGAGGTGGTTTTCCAGCACAAAGCGGCGCAGCCCGTCGATATGCGTCGAGCCGGCGTTGCGGTTGATGTTCAGGCCGTCCGGCTCCGCGTTGATCACAAAGGTCTTCGCGCCCAGCGCCTCAAAGACCGTCCGGGCGATGTTCCAGGCGCTGCCGTTAGCGCAGTCAAGACCTACACGCATGTTCTTGTAGGAATGCGCGGCCAGCGAAATCAGGTAGCCGACGTAGCGGTTGCGTCCGGAGACATAGTCGACGATGCAGCCCAAATCCTCGCGCGCGGCGGCGGGCACGTCGCCCTCAAGCCCCAGCACGGCAAAGTTCCCGTCCAGATACGCCTCGATGGCGTCCGTCGTCTCGTCGTCCATCTTCTCGCCGCGGCTGTTGATCAGCTTGATGCCGTTGTCATAGAAGGGGTTGTGCGATGCGGAGATCATCACGCCGCAGTCAAAGCTGTCCACGCGCGTGACATAGGCGACGCTCGGCGTCGTCGTGACGTGGAGCATGTAGGCGTCCGCGCCCGTCGAGGTCAGTCCTGCGACGATCGAATACTCGAACATGTAGCTCGAGCGCCGCGTGTCCTTGCCGATGACGATGCGCGCCTTTCTGCCCAGCCTCGCGCCGTAATACCAGCCGATGAACTTGCCAATTCGATAGGCGTGCTCGCTCGTCAGGCCGACATTCGCTTCGCCCCTGAATCCGTCTGTTCCAAAATATTTACCCATAGATTCTTCCTTTCGGTCCTATACAGATGCCTTGCGCCCTTTCCGGCCGTTTCCATCCATCATTCTATGTTCGTCTCTTTGCCTGCATCCGTCATTTTTCATGACCGGCATGTTTTTTATTATGGTTCGCTCCCTTCGGTTTGTCAAGCATCGGCCGCCGGCCCACGCCGTTTCCGTCAGTTTGCCTTTGATCAGCTTGCCAATTCAGAGCAGT
>SFHU01000040.1 GCA_004555535.1 Clostridiales bacterium | reverse complement strand
ATAAGTTTGAGTTCTTCCTCTGTATGCTGCCTGGGATGGCTGTGAGGCCTTCTGGACTGACAGCCAAGGGATTCTACCGTCCCGTCCCAGCGACTGCGCCAGAAGTAGATGTAGGAGCGTCCTTTGTTGTATTTGCGGCTGGCTCGGCTAACACCATACTTTTCTGCGTACTTCATCAGGAATTGCCGATACTTCATGTCCTGTGTTATACTGTTGCTCATGAAGGGTGTGGCTCCTTTCTGGTATGTTGGGCGTGGCAGCTTTAACTATAACCGAAATTGCCATATCCTTCTATTCTTTTTTCTCTGTGTCCAAGATGTATTGTAGTCCTACAGCGCTGTCAAGCCCCAGATTGCGCGCCGTCTTGCCACCGGGGGCGTTTTCTGCTACAATAGGAGGCGATCATCCTACGGAAGAGGGGCAAACCATGCGCCGCAGAAGACCGGATACCGCCATGCTCGCCGTCATCCTGACGCTGGCGTGGCCGACCATGCTCGAGCAGCTGATGCAAACCGCCGTGCAGTATATCGATACCGCGATGGTCGGCTCGCTGGGCACCAGCGCCACCGCCGCCGTCGGCGCGACCAGCACGGTCAACTGGCTCGTCAACAGCTCGCTCTCCGCGCTGGGCGTCGGCTTTCTCGCGTTCATCGCAAGGGCGCTCGGCGCGGGCGAGGCGAAAAGAGCCCGGCGCGCCGCCATGCAGGCTGTGCTCGCCGTGCTGTGCATGGGCTCGCTCTTTACCGCTGTGACGCTGTCCCTGAGCGGCGTCATCCCCGCGCTCATGCAGGTGGAGCCGGCGATCCGCTCACTCGCCTCCGCGTATTTCTTCATCCTCTATGTGCCGATGCTCCCGCGCGCGGCCAGCATCATCTTCGGCACGGTGCTGCGCGCCGCAGGCGATACCCGCGCGCCGATGAAGACCGGCGTGGTCGTCAATCTCGTCAACGTCGTGCTCAACTTCCTGTTCATCTATCCCGCGCGCGAGGCGACGCTCCTCGGCCTGCGCGTGCGGATTCCCGGCGCGGGCTGGGGCGTGCTCGGCGCGGCGGCGGCCAGCGCCATCGCCTATACCGTCGGCGGCGTCATCATGACCGCGCGCCTGTGGCGTCATCCGCGCATCTCCCCGCGCGGCGAGCGCATCCGCCCCGACGCCGCCATCCTGCGCCCGTGCCTGCGCGTCGCCGTGCCCAACATGCTCCAGCGCTTCGGCACGTCGCTGGGGTACGTCGCCTTCGCCTCGATGATCAACGCGCTGGGCGAGGTCGCCACCGCCGCGCACACCATCGCCAATACCGTCGAATCCGCGTTCTACATCCCTGGCTACGGCATGCAGACCGCTGCGGCGACGCTGACCGGCAACGCCTACGGCGCGCGCGACCGGGAGCGCATGCGGTCCCTCTCGGCGATGCTCATCCCCATCGAGATCGGGCTGATGATCGTCTCCGGCGGGCTGCTCTTCGCCTTTGCGCCCGTGCTCATGCGCCTCTTCTCGCGCAGCGCGGACGTCATCACCCTCGGTGCGACGGTGCTGCGCATGGTCGCCGTGTCCGAGCCGTTCTACGGCTTCTCCATCATCGTGGAGGGCATGATGCAGGGCGTCGGGCGCACGCGCGAGCCGTTCCTGTTCAACATCGCGGGCATGTGGCTGGTGCGCATTGTCGGCACGTTCCTGTGCACGCGCTTGCTCGGGCTGGGGCTGGTGAGCGCATGGGGCTGCATGATCGCGCATAATTTGCTACTCTTTGGCCTCTATCTGCTCTGCTATGTCCGCGGGACGTGGAATCCGCTGCAGACGGCGGATTAGGAAAGCTCCCGGTCGATGAGCCGGAGCGCAAGCTCAAACGCGCGGATGCGCCGCGCAGCCAGAGTGATCTGCGGTGCGAGGCGCGCCGCGTTTTCCTTGCTTACTTTACTTTGAAACCATAGCGTCCAGCGCGAAAAAGCGCAAACACCCCCTATATAAAGGGAATATGAGCAAAAATCAGGCAGGAAGAGATACAGCGGCAGTATCGGATTCCCAGCCGAGAGCTTTGAGCCTTTTGAGGTAGACGTTGATTTTTCTTTCCTTGTTGAACTGGTTGTAGTATTCGGAACCAAGGTCAACGAAAGGAATATTGTCTTTCAGGATGTGGTAGATAGCAATAAGCATGGAATGTGCTACAGCAACATATGCTCTCTTTTTGCCTCGGCGGGCGCTAATGCGCTGGAATTGGGCGTAAAAGTAAGAACTCTTCACCTTAACGGCAGAGTGAGCGCAAACAACGAGGGTTGTCTTTAGCAGTTTGTTTCCCTTCGTTGTTTTTCCAGAGCGGCATTTACCGGCGCTTTCATTATTGCCGGGACAAAGCCCTGCCCAGGAAGCAAGATGAGCGTCGGAAGGGAATCTGGACATGTCAATGCCAATGACTGCAAGGATTGCTTTGGCACTGTCCGGCCCAATGCCGGTAACAGTATCAACGGCGTCTACGGCATCTCGATATCGGTCTTGCATATTGCGGTCGATCTCGTCGTCAAGAGAAGCGATGTGTTGATTTAGTTCATCAATGTGAAGGAGAACAACACGCAGCATCTTCTTTTGAAGAGGAGAGAGAATGCCTTGCAGATCGTCCAGAATTTGCTCTGGAGATGCCTTCAGATTTCCGACAATCGGTTCAGGTAAATTCTCGTGGGTACTGTTTTCTGATCAAAACCGGCATCATGCCGGTTTACTCCTCGATGAGGATCCGCATCTCATACGGATCAAGCTCAATCCATGCTCCATTCGGCTGCATGGCGCGCTGCGCCTGCTCGCTGAAATTCATCAGCGCCGTCATCAGATCGTCTTCCTTTTCCCGGCGAACGGCCAGCACTGCCTGGTTCCCGCTGTCCAGCGTCTGTACCCTGGCATCGGCGGCAAAGCAGGGGCGCGCACGCATCTCACGCAGCTGCTGGATGCCCTTCCATATGGCATGCTCCGGCGTTCCGTGCTTCCTGCGCAGCGCAGCGTGGCTCCAGTCAAAGCGGGTCCGATGGAGGTTGCGGCTGTCCTCAGAAAGACTTGCATACATTCCGTGAAATGATCATGGGAATCGGCGCTGTCAGAGAAACCGTTCATAAGTATGTCGGTTCTGCGCGATTTTGTTGAACTGCTATAAAACCGGCATGGTCTGCTGCTTCATCTGGACTGCTATAAGTCAAGTAGACACAAAAAACAAACCCCGTCGTAGAATTGCGCAACATTACGCGGCTTTACTCCGGATTTCAAACGGAGTAAGGCCGTTTTTCATATCAATGCGTTGGTAATTATAGAAATGGATATATTCATCGACCAGCTGTTGAACCTGTTCGCCGGTTGTAGGTTTGCATCTGTAAAGGCATTCGGTCTTGAATGTTCCAAGGCGTACTGAAAACCGTCGTTGCGGATACCGGTTTTCCACTCGCCGTATTCCACACAGTCCGGGACAATGGCATAGATGGCGGTATTGAACCCGCAGAAGAAAAACTGTGCCAGCGCAGCAAAGCTATAGAAGGGGACCGGATTCATTGTAGCGCTGAAAAAGTACATACAGAACATGGCGATGCCGGTTCCGGCGGCAAAGACAGAAGCTGTGCGGCCCTTGTTGTCTGCCATGACCGGCTTCATGACCGCGATGTCATAGCTCTGCAGGCGGCCGATGTTGGTCATGGTGTACACGAGCACGTAGATGATGGCTGCGTAGAAGAGCACGTCGAGCCAGTGGGTCCAGGCCCACTTATTTGTTTCAGCCTGGGTCGCCGTGCGGCCCTCTGCCTCGCAGCGCTTGCGCAGCCTCTTGAGGCAGGCCTTGTCGGCAGGGTTGTCTGTTCTTATTGCGGCCCAATCCCCTGTCATGCAGAGCATATGCGCTGGTGAATGACAGCGGGCTCCTTCTTCATGATCGGCCTCAGCCATTCGAGAATCAACCACTCTGTCAGTTCGCTGCATTCCGGATCAGGCTGACCTTAGGAATCCAATGCGTTCTGCGGATGCAGAAGCATTCGACCTTCTTCTTGCTGCACCAGCGGACTACGGTTTCATGATGATACCCCGTGACCTCCGCAACCAGCGTTGAGGGCATCACGTCGGGGCAACCTTGCAAAATGACCTCCAGCGCCATGCGGAGCTTATCTCATGACTCTCGCTTCTTTTCACGACACAGGTTTATTCAGTGCTTACTTTTGTCTGAACCTTTTCGACGTGAGACAATATCCCACTTCCGTCTCGATTTCGCGTCGAATGAGACGGAAGCCAATATCGTTTCTTTTCCCTGCCACAAAAAACACTATAATGGATATACAAAAGACAAAAGGAGGCTCATAGAAATGAAGAAAGGTGCTGTTTTATCCGTGGCGCTGGCTTTGACGCTGGCCTGCGCTGCGGGCGCGATGGCCGAGGAAACTGCGTTTGTCCCCGGCACCTACGAGAGTGAGGCCGAAGGCTTTGGCGGCCCGGTCAAGGTCGCACTCACCGTCAGCGACAAGGAAATCACAGACCTGACCATCACCGGGGACAGCGAAACCCCCAGCATCGGCGGGGATGCGCTGCCCAAGCTGCGCGAACAGCTGCTCTCTGCGCAAAGCCAGGAGATCGACGGCGTTTCCGGCGCGAGCATCACCAGCGGCGCAGTCAGGGAAGCCGCTGCGGCGGTCTTCGCGCTCGCCCGCGGCGAGGAACCGCCAAAGGCAGAGGTTCAGGTGCCCGAGGGTGTTGTGCTCGGCGAGAACGAGTATTATGGCGAGGATGCCAACGGCGCAAACGGCATGATCTCAGTCAAGGTGACGGTCGTGGACGGTGTGATTCAGGCCATCAAGGTTCTTGAACAGCATGAAACTCCGGGCCTTGGCACCACGGCCATGCTCAAACTGACGGACGCCATGGTCAAGCAGAACACCGTCGAGGTGGACAGTGTGACCGGCGCGACGCTTAGCTCCTCCGCATTCAAGCGCGCTGTCAAGCAGGCCGTCGATCAGGCTGTGCAGCCATAACCCGTCACCCGGCCCGGAAGGGTAAATCATATCGAAGGGAGAACCGAACATGAAAGGAATCCTGTCTCTTGTCATCGCTTTGGCGCTGACGCTCTGCATGGCCACCGCAGCCTTTGCCGCCATGCCCGACGTACAGTGGGACCGCGAGGCCGACGTCGTCGTCATCGGCTACGGCCCCGCTGGTGCGCTCGCCGCGAAGGCCGCCGTGGACAATGGCGCAACCACGCTGATTCTGGAAAAGGCCAGCAAGGAATTCGCCGGCGGCTCTGCCCCGACCAGCATGGCGTTTGTCCGTCTGCCGCGTGTAGCTGAGTCTGTCTACAACGAAAGCCACGGCCGCATCTCCATGGATCTGGCTACCAGAATCGCCGACAAGGGCAACGAAAACATGGCATGGCTTTGTGATAACGGCATGGAGATGAATGGCAACGTCACCGTAGGCCATGGCCGTGGCTTCTACAAGGCGTTGACCACCAATATCGACGCGATGGGCATCGAGTGCCTCTATGAGACCCCGGCGGAGTCCCTGATTCAGGACCCCGAGACGAAGGAAATCTGGGGCGTGCAGTGCACCGACGCCTCTGGCAAGACCGTCAACGTCAAGGCTAACAAGGGTGTCGTCATTGCCACTGGCGGCTACATTGAGAACCGCGACCTCGTCTCCCGCTTCCACTTCGCCGACATGCCGCCCTATGCGAACCTCGGCGCGCCCACCCAGACGGGCGACGGCCTGCTGATGGCGCTGAAGGTGGGTGCCGCGCTGGATGGCATGTCCAACCAGCAGATCGAGTGGTTCGGCATGGCTTACAAGAAAGCCAGCGACGAGATGGGCACCGCCATCCTTCACCAGTACAATACCATGGGACCGGACGCCCGCATCTTCGTCAACGCAAAGGGCCAGCGCTTCATGAACGAGGAGCAGTATCTTACCCACAGCAAGGAACAGCTCTCCATGTTCGACTACAACGGCACGTTCCCGGTGTTCGAGTCCTTCAAGAATTTCCCGATGTACACCATCTTTGATTCCACCATGTTTGATGCCGGTTCCGTCGGGCCGCGCGATTTCAGCACCGGTTATGCCTCCGCCTACAACATCTACAACTGGAGCGAGGACAACCAGGCCGAGCTGGAGCGCGGCTGGCTGGTCAAGGCGGACACCATTGAGGAGCTGGTTGAGAAGCTGGCTGAGCAGAGCGGCAACGACCCGATTGATGTCGAGGCCCTGAAGGCGACCATCGAGGCCTATAACGCCGCCTGCGACGCGGGCGAGGACACCGCGTTCGGCCGCGACGGTTTCATGCTCAGCAAGATCGCCACGCCGCCGTACTACGCGGCCGAGATCGAGCCCGCTGCCGTGTACACCATCGGCGGTCTGGTCTGCGGCGAGAACATGGAAACTCTCGACTGGGACGGCAACCCGATTCCGCGCCTGTACCATGCGGGCGACGTCGGCCAGCCGACTAAATTTGCCATTCTGACTCTTGCGGGTGCGATGGCGACTGGCGAGATCGCCGGCACGGCATGCGCTCAGCTGGAATCCCACTGATGCTCTGCGGCGCGGGCACGCCGTCTGCTCTTCTTTCCTTTCCTTCCAAGAAAAAGGTCTCCGTGCCCGCGGGGACCTTTTTCTTGTGTTTTGGCGCGCTTTGCCGTATACTGAATGTTGAACGGGTGAACGCCCGCAGTTTGACAGCAGAGCGGGGATTGACCATGACGACAGAGCAGCGGCGCGCCGCAGTCGCGGATGCGTTCATGCAGATGATCTGCGAGACAAGCCTTGACGCCATCCGTACGCAGGATATTGCGCAGCGGGCGGGCATCTCGAAGGCGACGTTTTACCGCCTCTTCCACGACAAATACGACGTGATGTCCTGGATTTATCAGAGTGCGACGGATCCCCTTATCACCGCTTCGCCAGCGCTGAAAGACTGGAAAATCTGGTCATACGCCAATCTCGAACATATCCGCCAGCACCTGCCCTTTTATAGGAAGGTGCTGGGCTACAGCGGTCAGAACTCCATGATGGAGTCCATGGCACAGTATTTCCAGCACAATATCGTGCAGGGCATTTGTCTCATCGAAGGCGTCAGGCGCTTGCCCGCGAAGCTTCAATTCACCGTGGAGGCGTTCAGCTATGTCAATGTGTACGCCATCGTCTGGTGGGTCAGACACAACTGCGCCCCCTCCCCGGATACGCTGCTCTCCTATGTGGAGAGCTGTATGCCGGACTGCCTGAGGCCCTATTACACGCCCTGACGGGCGTGCCCAAACCAAAATCGAGCAGTACCGGTTTAGGGAGCTTTTCTTCGCGTTTCTCTCTGCCTATCAAAACAATAGGCATCAAACTGAACGCGCATGGACAGCCCGCGATAGGAGCCAAACTCGACCGGCGCGCCCTTGGCGGCATCCTTGCAGGCTACAAGGATGGCCTTGCCCGCTTCCTCCTTGTCCGCGATGCTTCATTCGCTGGCAGCACAGGTCAGCTGCTACAGCGACCTAATCCAGCGTAACCCTGAATGGGAATATGCTGGTGTTTATGCCGGGATGTTGACTCCGACTTTGATACAACTGCACATCCCCTGCACCCAGAGCTGAAAGCTGGGTGCATTTTCATAGAGCTGGCTTTCCTATGTCCACAAGGGTTTTCAGGGTAGTACAGTTACAGTGACAAGCGCTCCGGAAGGTGGCATAATATATGTGGATTGTCTTCTGGAGAGACGGCGAGCCCAGATGCAAGGTCAAGCGAAAGGATTTCGGTTTCAGATGGCCGGAGAAGAATACACAGAAGGCGGGTGAAGAAGGATGATTTATATCACCGGGGATACACATGGCGAGGTATCCCGCTTTGAAAAAATCAAAGAGCAGTACAGGCTGACCGACAAGGATAAGCTGATCGTCGCCGGCGACTTCGGCTGCATCTTCGGTCTGGGCTTGCACGACGAGCACAAGCTGGATGCGCTGACTGAACTGCCGTACCGCAGATTGTTGACAGCCTCATGGCAACAATCTATAATCTGAATCAGGAAATTCCGGGAGGGTGAAGGCATCATGAAGGTGGACCGGCTTGTCAGCATGATCATGATCCTGCTGGAAAAATGGCGCGTCGGCGCGCAGGAGATGACGGCGATGTTTGAGGTGTCGCCCCGCACCGTATACCGCGACATGGAGGCCATCAACCAGGCGGGTATATCGCGCGGCATCTGGACACGATCAAGGAGGCGCTGCAGCAAAGCAGGCTGCTTTCCTTCACCTACACGGACGGTCACGAAACCGCACGGTTGAGCCGGTTCAGTTCGTGCTCAAAAGCAATCACTGGTATGTGCATGCCTTCTGCCCGCCGGAGCGTATCGCGCCGGACGGCGCGGAGCACTATTGGGGGACTATCCGTTCATCGAGCGGGATGATGACTACGACATGCTCCTGAGCCTCGGGGACAAATGCGAGTGCCTTGCGCCCGAACGCGTCCGCGACGAGCTCCGGCGCAGAATTATGCGGATGGCGCGCATCTATGGAGAGTGAGGTGCCCTGATGAATACAAACGCTACGGGCGTCTTGCCGAAAAACGCCGTCGCAACTTACCATCTCCCCGGCCTGTTCGAGTTCACCGACCTGTACCGTGCGTTCCTGCCGCTATATAAGGCGCACAGGGACTGGTTCTATGACTGGTGCGAAATCGGCTCCATTTATGGCGCGCCGGCGGACTGCATCTGGGGCGGAGGGCGCGTCGGCGCGGAGGATTGCGACCCGCAGACGGCGCTGGCGCTGACGCGGGAATACGGCATCTCCGCGCGGCTGACGTTCAGCAATTCCCTTTTGCGGGAGGAGCACCTCGCGGACAAGCGGTGCAACGCCCTTTGCCGAATGCTTGAAGCAGACAATGAGCCGCAAAACGGCGTGATCGTCCATTCGGAGCTGCTGACGGACTACCTCCGACGCACCTATCCCGGGCTGTACCTCGTGTCCTCCACCACCAAGGTGCTGACGGGCTTTGCGCAGCTTCAGCGCGAGCTGGAACGAGAGGGATTTCGCTATGTCGTGCCGGACTTCCGGCTGAACAAGGCGTTTGACAGGCTGAACGCGCTGCCTGATCCGCTCAAGGCGAAGGTGGAATTCCTGTGCAACGAGTGCTGCTGGTTCGGCTGCCGCGACAGAAAGGAGTGCTACGAGGCCGTCAGCCGGAAGATTCTGGGCGAGGGCGGCCCGGAGCACCGCTGCGCCGCGCCGGACGCCGGCGAGGGCTATCGCTTCTCCAAAGCCATGGAAAATCCCGGCTTCATCGGCATTCATGACATGATGAACACCTACCTGCCCATGGGCTTTACCCAGTTCAAGATCGAAGGGCGCGGCCTGGGCAGCGCGCTGATTCTGGAATTCCTGCTCTATTACATGACGAAGCCCGAGCATCAGTTGAAGGTGCGGGAGGAAATCTATCTCAGCAACGCGCTGGATCTGTTCTGAATACGGCAAGGGTGATTGGCGATGGCGGAATGTCCTTCTACATCAAGGATTTTGCGGTCGTTCCATCCAGTCAGGGCAAGGGCGCAGGGAAATGCCTTTTGACGGCACTGGAACGATATGTGAAGGAGTGCAAGCCCTTGGCGTGGGCAGTCAGCCTTGAACTGATCAGTTCAAAAGAGGCGGTTGATTTTTACGAGAGATTTGGCTTCGAAAAACGCCCCTGTGATTGGGACGGCCCGGGCATGTTCAAAATGATCAGGTGATTCCCCTTTCAGCGCTGCGGATGGAGAAAACCATGAATACCGCCCCTGTTTGAATGAGATAAAAACGCAAAAGGAATCATCGCATAACAGCCTGCATCAGGCTTTTCAGGAGGGACAAACCTATGAATCGCAAAAAAGAAGCATGTCATTGCCGAAACGTCACCTACGGCATGATCGAGGACGCCGTTCGCGGCGGCGCGGACACCCTGCAGGCGGTCATGGACGCGACCGGCGCGGGCAGGGGCTGCGGGAAATGCAGGGATTTCCTCGAGTATCTAGTCAGGGATATTCGGGAAGAGCTGGAAAAAGAGAAAAACATCGCAGCGCGATCAATCGGAATTTGCGGAGGAAAACTATGAGATACAAAGGAACGCTTATTGTTGTTAAAGATTGTAACCGTGCGCTAAAGTTTTATAGGGATATGTTTGGGTTTCAACTGCTTCAGGATAACGATGGAAATATGGAATTGACGAATAACTTGTATTTGCAGGAATCGGGTTACTGGAAACAATTTACAAAAAGAAGCATCATTTCAAACAGCAATCAGTCTGAATTGTATTTTGAAGAGCCCGAAATAGAACAATTTGTAGAGCGTCTTGAGACACTTTACCCTGAAACCGAATACGTCAATTACCTGATGACACACAGTTGGGGGCAAAAGGTGATCAGATTCTATGACCCTGACGGTAATCTGATCGAAGTCGGAACACCTGTATAATCAGCTCAACAACTTCCAGCTTTCACGCTCCATGGGAACCGCAGAAGGAGAACAAAACCCATGAATCCATCCTTTGCAGGAAAAGTCGCCGTCGTCACGGGCGGCGCGCACGGCATCGGGAAGGCGATTGCCGAAGCCTTCCGGGCCGAGGGCGCGGCGGTCGAGATCATCGACATCGCGCCGGGCGAGCACTACGTCGGGGATATCAGCAAGAAGGAAACGCTGGAAGCCTTTACCCAAACCGTCTTAGGCAAGCACGGGCGCATCGACTTTCTGATCAACAACGCCCTGCCGCTGATGAAAGGCATTGGCGATTGCACCTATGAGGAATTCCAGTACGCGCTGTCCGTCGGCGTCACGGCGCCCTTCTATCTGAGCAAGCTGTTTGCCCCGCACTTCGCCCCCGGCGGCGTCATCATCAACATCTCCTCGTCCAGGGACCGTATGAGCCAGCCGCAGACCGAAAGCTACACCGCCGCCAAGGGCGGGATTGCGGCGCTGACCCATGCGCTCGCTGTCAGCCTCGCGGGGCGGGTGCGGGTCAATTCGATCTCGCCCGGCTGGATCGACACAGCGTACAGGACATACGAAGGGCCGGATGCCACGCAGCAGCCGGCCGGTCGGGTGGGCAATCCCATGGACATCGCCCATATGGTGCTGTTCCTCTGCTCGGACAAGGCGGGCTTCATCACCGGCGAGAACATCTGCATCGACGGCGGCATGACCCGGCAGATGATCTATCACGGGGATTGGGGATGGAGGCTGGACGAATAGGAGGCGCGCTGATCTTGTTTGCACGGTGAATGTCTGTCCTCTTATGGATGAATGGTCGAAAGCGCGCATTCCCTTGTTTGCTGTTCAGCTACACCCCAAATGATCCTGTTTCCTCCGCGAAATTCCATCAAAGTTCAAAAACGATTATAATGCTCATTTTGCGCTTCTTCCATCACTGGCATTCACTGAATGACATTGGGGATTGAACCCGGCGCCGCGCGCCGGACGGGCGCGAAGAAGGACGTATTGCGCAGGACGGTTTACCGGCAGACGTATTGTGCCCTCGCGTCGGATTCCCGGTTGAGCGCTGTCATTCTTCTGTCCCTCGCAGACTGTCCTGTTTTCATGGCTTCGTCAGTCGGCGTCCGGCTCTTTTTCCAGAGAATCCACAAACGCGCTGCACAGCGTCTCGATATCCTCCGCCCTGAGCAGACCGGCGAGCCAGCCGTCGGGGATTCCCTCCATGCCGTAGAGGCACCCTGCCAGACCGCCCGCCACGGCGGCGACGGTGTCCGTGTCGTCGCCCAGATTGATGGCCCTGAGCACGCAGTCGCGGTAGTTGTCCGTGTTCAGCAGGCACCACAGCGCGGCCTCCAGCGTATCCACCACATAGCCGCCGCTCCTGATTTTGTCCTCCGGCGTCCCGGCGAAGTCCATGATGGAGGGGCAGCCGAGAATCCGATCGTAGCTGCAAAGCTCCCGGGAAAACGCCGGGCTTGCTTCATAATACGCCTTCGCCCTGTCGATGCCCGCCTGAATGCCCGCGACGCCCCTGCCGTCGCACAGCTCCATCAGGATCAGCGCGTAGATGCCGCAGCCCATCTGCGAGCGGGGATGGCGGTGCGTCAGCGCGGAAACGTCGTGGATGATTGAAAGCTGCTGATCAAGCGACAGGTTCGCCGTGTATTTGCAGTACAGCGCAGCGGGAATGATCCGCATCAGCGAGCCGTTGCCGTTGTCCCGCTCGCCGCTCAGGCCGCAGGTGAGCGCGGGCACGCCCTGCCTGAATTTGGACAGCGCTCTGCTCGTGGTGATGCCGATGTCGAAGACAACGTCCGTCGCCGTGTAGGCGGCGTGGAGCTTCCACTCGCAGAAGCGCTCCAGCATGTCCGGATAATCAAGGCCGCGGGCCAGACTGTCGAGCGTCGCCAAGGCCATGCTGGTGTCGTCCGACCAGGTGCCCGCCGGCACATGGTGGACGCCATAGCCGCGGTATCCGGTGACCGGGTCGCGCCTGCGCCGGCTGCGGTCCGAAAACTCGACGGGCACGCCCATCGCGTCGGCAATCGCGTGGCCAAACATGGCGGAGCGGACGATCTGCAGGCGGGCGGCTTTCTGTGTATCGGCGGGATGATTCGTCATCGGGAGCACCTCCGTGGTCAAAATATCTTACTGTCTATCATAGCGGAAAACGGGAGATATGCAAGAGGAAAACTGATCCCGGCCATGCGCCGGACCTGTTCCGGGGGGCGGAAAGCGCAAAAGCAGGCGCTTCATGCGCTCTGCTGCGACGGCCCGGCTGAGCCGTGCCGCCCCGATCGGAAGCGGCGGAGGCAGCCGGAGTGAAATGGATTTTTGGAAAAATCCAGCGAAATGAAAAAAACGCGCATCAGAGCGGGGGACCGGGCATATCGGCCCGACCGGCGTTGATGATGCGCGCTGTCCACCGGCGCCGCGGCGCCCTTCCATATCTGAATCATGCCTGTGGCCTGGCCTTCGCCATACATCCTCGCCCTTCAGCAATATTCAGTCAACAGGAAGACAGGTCTGAGCCTGCAGCCCGTCGGCCACAAGCTTCCTGCCCCCGCTTTCGCGTATACCTGTACAGGATGGGTTGCCTGCAAGTTCACCGACCGTTCAGAATGTTGGCGTGAAACAGAACTGTCTAAAAACTGCCATTCGGCTACTGTACCAGCTTCTTCCGTTATACCCGGATTTCTCCGGCTCAAGGCACGACGCATTCCTTCCCGCAGTAGGGGCACCTTGCCGAAGGCTTGAATTCCCGGCGGCAGGAGGGATTGGTGCATCGCTTTGCTTTCATGGGCAGCACCTCCTTTCCTCGGGGGTGTCTTGCGCTTCGTTGTGAACCTATCATACCATGCGGAGCCCGGAGCATCACGGAAAAAAGTTGCGAGGTTGGCGCGCCAAAGGAACGGAGGATGGAACATGAAGATGAGAACAAAACGGGGCCTGGCTCTGCTGGGAGCGCTGCTGTGCATGCTGGCGCTTTCGCTGCCGGGCATGGCGGACGGCCGCTTTGTCTATGACAGCGGCAATGCATAATTGGAGCTGGAGGGGGAGCTTGCCGGGGAGATCGCCATCCCCGCGCAGACGCAGGATGAATATGGCAATGCCTGCGCCGTGACGGCGGTGCTGACGCCGGAGGGCTTTGACATGGACTACTTCGGATCGATGCTGATCCACTTTGAGGCGGAAAACCGAGAAAACGCAAAAGTCAGGCGCGAAGCAAAAAAGGGGAGCCCGGGGGACACATCCCTCAGACTCCCTTCTTCGCTTCGCGCGAATCAAAGCATTTTGGATGGGCTTACATCTGCGCGGCCAGATCGACGATCTCCATCGAGCGGCGGATGAACTCCGTCATCTGCTCGGCCTCCAGCGGCTGGCGGGAGAGCTCGGCCAGGTCGTAGAGCTGGCGGGCCAGCAGCAGGCTGCGCTCGTCCTTTTCGCGCGCGGCGAGCTTCTGGATGGTCGCGCTGCGGCTGTTGAGCACGACGTTGTACTTCGCCGGCATCGTGAATTCCTTGCGGCCGTAGATGCGGCCCATGTCGTTGAAGCGGCGGGTCTGCTCGTCCTCGATGAGCATGACCGGCACCTTCTCGTTGGCCAGCGGCTTGATCTCCACGGCCAGGTCGTCCTTGCCCGCCGCCTCGCGCATCAGCGCGGTCAGCTTGTCGGCGTCAAGCTCCGGCGCGGCGTCCTCGCTGGTCAGGCTCTCCAGCTCCGAGTCCACGCGGCAGAACCTGAACTTGCTCTCCGGATCGGCGCTGTATTCCATGTAGGAGACGAAGTTGACGTCGATCGCCTGATCGAGCACCGCGACGTCGATGCCCCGCTCCGTGAACATGCGGATGGCAGCGTCCTGGCGCGCCGCGTCGGAGGTGTAGACCATCTTGTCCGGCAGCTTTTCGCCGTTGCGCTCCTTGTATTCCGAGAGCGTCAGGAACTTGCCCTCCGTCGTCTTGAAGAGCAGGCAGTCCTTCATGCGCTCCGCAAACTTCTCCTCGCGCATCACGCCGTACTTGATGAAGGGATGGATGTCCGGCCAGAAGCCCTCGTAGGCCGCGCGGTCGGTCTTGAACATGCCCGTCAGCTTGTCGGCGACCTTCTTGGTGATGTGCGCGCTGATGCGGCGGACGTAGCCGTCGTTCTGCAGGAAGGAGCGGGAGACGTTGAGCGGGAAATCCGCGCAGTCGATGACGCCCTTGAGCAGCATCAGGAACTCCGGAATGACCTCCTTGATGTTGTCCGCGACGAACACCTGGCCGGAGTAGAGCTTGATCTGCCCCTCGATGCCGCCGAACTGCTCCTTGAGCTTGGGGAAGTAGAGGATGCCCTTGAGCTTGAAGGGATAGTCGACGTTCAGGTGGATCCAGAAGAGCGGATCGTCGTACTCGTGGAAGACCTTGCGGTAGAACTCCTTGTATTCCTCGTCCGTGCAGTCCTGCGGCGCCTTGACGTACAGCGGCGTCGTGTCGTTGATGGGCTTCTCCTCCGGCTTGGGCGCTTCTTCCTTCTTTTCGCCCGCTTCGGCGCCCGCCTCGTTGCCGGCCTCGTCCGTGACGGCGGCGTCCTCGGCCTCGTCCTTCTTCTCCTGCTCAAGCTGCTCCGGCGTCTTGATCTCCGTCAGATAGATCGGCACGGCCATGAACGAGCAGTAGCGCTCCAGCACCTCGCGCACGCGCCAGACGCTCAGGAATTCCTCCTCCGCGTCCATGATGTGCAGCGTGATCGTCGTGCCGCGCGTCGCGCGGTCGCTGTCGCTCATGGAGAAGGCCATGCCGTCCTCGCTCTCCCAGTGGACGGCCTTCGCGCCCTCGCGGAAGGAGAGCGTGTCGATGCTGACCTTATCGGCGACCATGAACACCGAGTAGAAGCCCAGGCCGAAGTGGCCGATGATGCCGCTTTCCTCGCCGTCCTTGCCCTCGGTCTTCGCGTATTCCTCCAGGAAGGACTTCGCGCCTGAGAAGGCGACCTGGTTGATGTTCGTCTTGACCTCGTCCTCGGTCATGCCTACGCCGTCGTCGATGAAGCGCAGCTCCTTCGCCGCCTTGTCGACCTCCACGCGGATGGAGCAGCCCTCCGCCAGCTTGTAGTCGACCATGCGCAGCTTCGTGATGGCGTCGCAGCCGTTGGAGACGACCTCGCGGATGAAGATGTCCTTATCCGAATACAGCCATTTCTTGATGACCGGCATGATATTCTGCGCTTCAATCGATACGTTGCCCTGAATCGGTTCCATGGAAAAAACCTCCTTTTATGTCAAACGTCCCGTAATGGCCAAGTTGCAAGCGTATTGTAGCGCCGTTTGCGGCCCGTGTCAAGAGAAAATTAGCACTCATCCGGAATGAGTGCTAACAATATTCTTCCGGGGTCAGTCGTTTGCCGCCCCGCTCTCCCGCAAAAACAGCAGCGTGAGCACGAATTCCTCCCCGCTGACGCGGCAGCTGATCTCGCCGCCGTAGCGCTCCATGACGTAGCGGATGTTGCGCAGGCCGTAGCCGTGGTTGGCCTTGTCCGCCTTCGTGCTCACGGGCAGGCTCCGGTCGATCGTCATGCGCAGCGCCGTCTGCGTGATGGCATTGGCCAGGAAGAAAAGCGGCATCAGCGCCAGCCGGGGAAGATGCCGCTTTTTGTCCTCGTCTCCGCAAACCAGGAAGGCAGTCATCGCCAGCGTCTGCCCCACGCTGATGATCGCCGGGGAAAACGCCGCGGCCAACAGCGCGCTCATATGCCGTCCCCCAGGTAGGCTGCCCAGGCCTCCAGCAGCTCGCGCCGCCGGTAGCGGCTGATGGAGATGGCCTGATCCCCGATGAACAGGTCGCTGCCTGAGATCTTGTCCACGAAGCGCAGGTTGACCAGAAAGGAGGTATGGCAGCGGAAGAAGGGCAGGCCACTGAGCTCCTTTTCAAACGACTGCATGGATTTCTCCGCCGGGAGCGCCCGCTCGCGCGTGTGAATGACGATCCTGTGGCGGAAGGTCTCGACGTAGAGGATGTCCATCGCGCTGAGCTTGAAGAGCCCGTCCGCGTTGCGCACCTCGATCATCCGCGGACGGCTCTGGCGGATGCGCGCGAGCGCGCGGTCCAGCCGGATTTTGAGGCCCATGTAGCTGACGGGCTTGACGATGAAGTCGAGCGCCTCGACGCTGTAGCCCTGAACGGCATACTGCGTGACGCTGGAGATGAAGAGGAGGACGACGTCCGGGTCGTCCCGGCGAATCCGCCGCGCAGCCGTCAGGCCGTCCACCTTCGGCATCGCGATATCCAGCAGCAGCAGGTCGAGCCGTCCGGGGTATTCCTTTAAAAGCGCTTCCCCGTCCGGGAAGGAAAAGATCTCAAACGTCACGCCCATCTCCGCCTCATAGGCATGCAGATAGCGGATCAGCGTGCTGCGCTCAAACTCGATATCCTCCGCAATGACTGCGACGTGCTCGTCATCGGCGGCGGCTTCGCCGGATTGAACGCGGCTGTCGCGGCAAAGGAGGCCGGGCAGAACGTCGTGCTGATCGACAAGGGCCGCCCGGGCTACTCCGGCCTGACCCCGTGGGCCAGCTCTCACCGCTGGTTTGATCCGGAGATGGGCGATGACGAGCAGGCCTTCAAGGACACCATCAACCGCGGCGGCGACTACATCAACAACATGAACTGGTATCAGTGCTGGATTGACGAGTCGAAGGAGACCGCCCAGCGCCTGATGGACTGGGGCATCCTCACGCAGTACACCCGCGCCTCCGAGGCCGGCGACTACTACGACCGGCAGGATTACGCCGGCTACCGCGAGGCCTTCGCCAAGAACGACCGGCGCACGAAGTTCATCGAGGTCCTGAACGCGAAGGGCATCGAATACGCCGAGAACGTCATGATCACCAACATCGTCAAGACCGGCGACCGCGTGACCGGCGCCGTCGGCTTCACCTCCAGCTTCGTCTCCATCCAGGGCACGCACGCCGGCAAGGCGGCGGCCGCCTATGCCGCCACGCCGCACGATCTGCGCCTGTGCCATGAGATGAAGCACAAGGTGCTCAGCGCCGAGATGAAGCTGCGCGCCGGTCTGGCCCGCGAGGAGACCCGTGGCCTGAGCTACCGTGCCGACTTCCCGTATCGCGACGACGAGAACTTCCTCTGCTACATCACCGTGCAGAAGGGCGAGGACGGCAAGATGGTCACCGGCAAGGTGCCCGTCAAGGACGAATGGAAGGGCGACGTCACCCAGCCCTACGCGGAGCGCTACGGCTACTACTTCCCGGGCGAGACCGAGGCCAAGGGCATCGTCGTCGAGGAATCCACCGGCTGGGGCAAGTAAGCGCCAGGAAAGGAGCATCACAACATGAGCGTGCATAGATATGATCTGAACACCTGCATCGGCTGCAAGATCTGCGTGAACATCTGCCCGATGGATGTGTTCCGCTACAACGACGAGGCCCGCAAGTCCGTCATCGCCTATCCGGAGAACTGCCAGAGCTGCGGCCAGTGCTTCGTCAACTGCCCGGGCCGTTCCCTGTGCCTCACCAACGACGAATACGGCTACGGCCTGACCGCCTACCGCGCGGCGACCAACGTCGCCCTCAACCGCAAGGAGATTGAGCCGGCCAAATAAACCCGGCCTCTCCTGAAGAACAGGATACAAAACCCCCCTTCCCTTCGCGCCCGTCCTGCCGTATAATGGGTTTACCAGTGGATACCCTATACGACATACGGATTTGCGATCGGAAGGGAGTTTTTTTATGGCCGTACACATTCTCGAGGAGGCGCAGCGCTGCCTGAACTGCAAGGTTCCCCAGTGCCAGAAGGGCTGCCCGATTCATACGCCCATCCCCAAGGTCATCCGCCTGATGCTCGACGGCAAGCTCGACGACGCGGGCTGGATGCTCTTTGAAAACAACCCGCTGACCACAGTGTGCAGCCTCGTGTGCAACCACGAAAACCAGTGCGAGGGGCACTGCGTGCTGGGGCGCAAGGGCGCTCCCGTGCATTTCTCCTCCATCGAAAACTACATCTCCACGACCTACAGCAACAAGATGACCAAGGGTCCCGCGCCCTCCAACGGCATGCGCGTGGCGATCATCGGCTCCGGCCCCGCGGGACTGACCATCGCCGTCATCCTCGCGCGCCGCGGCTACCAGGTCACGATCTTTGAGGGCAAGGACAAGATCGGCGGCGTGCTGCGCTATGGCATCCCGGACTTCCGGCTGCCCAAGTCCGTGCTCGACGACTTCGAGTATCACCATCTCGTGCTCAAGGACATCAAGGTGCGCCCGAACACGACCATCGGCACGGCCATCAGCATCGAGGATCTCTTCCGCGACGGCTACAAGGCGATCTTCGTGGGCACGGGCGTCTGGCAGCCCAACGCGCTGCACATCAAGGGCGAGACGCTGGGCAATGTCCACTTTGGCATCAATTACCTCAACAATCCGGACAGCTACCGCCTGGGCGAGACGCTGATCGTCATCGGCGCGGGCAACGCCGCGATGGACGTCTGCCGCACGGCTGTGCGCAAGGGCGTGCGCCGCGTGCTCTGCTTCTCGCGCACGGCGAAGGTCGCCGCCTCGAAGCACGAGTTTGACTACGCCGTGCTGGAGGGCGTCGAGTTCTTCTACAACAAGCAGCCGGTGGAGATCGTCGACGAGGGCGTCATCTTCGAGGACATCGTCGAGCACGAGGACGGCAGCTTCACGCCCGTCGAGGGCAGCCGGAAGCTTTACGAGGCCGACAGCACGATCATCTCCATCAGCCAGGGGCCGCGCAACCGCCTCGTCTCCACGACGCAGGGGCTGGAGGCCAACGCGCGCGGCCTGCTCGTCGCCGACGAATACGGCAGGACGACCCGCCCCGGCGTCTTCGCCAGCGGCGACGTCGTCGCCGGCGCGCGCACGGTCGTCGAGGCTGTGGCCCGCAGCAAGGAGGTCGCCGAGGCGATGGACGCCTATATGCAGGGCCGCCCGTATCCGCCGGAGGAGGAGAAGGCGTAAGGCCGCTTGACAAACCCCGCCAAATGCTGTATCATCAACCCCGGAAACCGCTTCATAAAGCAAACGAGGAAGGGAGGCTGCCTGAATGGAGCTGGCCTCCCTTTTTGCTGCGCAGCTTTCGCGCTATCCCGCCGCGCAGCTGACCGACCTGCTCAAGGCGCTCTATCAGAGCGTCATGGGCTGCGGCCATTTTGCGCCCGAGGAGAGCCGCGCCCGCGCGTACCTGCTTGAGGAGCTTCATGCCCTCTCCCCGGCGGCGGAGGATGCGCCGCTTCTCGAGGAGCTGGGCCAGTATAGCCGCGCGCATCTCGCCCCCTGCCAGGGGGCGGGCGTGCAGCCCGAAACGCTGCTGCGGCTCTTCCTGCTCAGCGCCGGGGCGGAGACGTCCGAGCGCCGGGAGGCCCTCGCTGCGGCTGCCGCGCAGGTGCCCGCCCTCGCGCTGCCCTTTGATGCGGAGGCTGTGCGCCGGGAGGTACAGGCCTATCTCGCCGCCGGCTGCCCGCCGCTGCACCACAGCGACGCCTTCCGCGCGGCCTATGCCCCGGCCTACCGCGTCGTGCGCACGGAGCTGGCGCGGCTGCTCCCGCTGCTTGCGCGCATCGACGCGCTCATGGCGCGCGCGTCCCGCGCCGTCGTCGCCATCGACGGCTGCTGCGCCAGCGGCAAGACGACGCTCGCCGCGCTGCTTGCGGAGATCTACGGCGCGGATGTGCTGCACATGGACGACTTCTTCCTGCGCCCCGAGCAGCGAACGCCCGAGCGCTACGCCGCGCCGGGGGAGAACGTCGACCACGAGCGCTTCCTTGAGGAGGTGCTCCTGCCGCTATCCAAGGGCCGTCCCTACCTCTATCGCCGCTACGACTGCCAGAGCCGGACGCTGCTGCCCGGGCAGACGCGCGCGCCGGGCCGGCTCACGATCGTCGAGGGCTCCTACAGCCTGCATCCGTCGCTTTCGCCGCACTACGGCCTGCGCGTCCTGCTGACGCTTGATGGGCAGACGCAGAGCGCGCGCATTCTCGTGCGCAACGGCGCGGCGATGCACGAGCGCTTTTGCTCGCTCTGGATCCCGCTGGAAAACCGATACTTTGAAGAGACCGGCGCGCTTCGCCGCTGCGACCTCGCGCTGCGCGTGCACAGCGACGCCGCCGGAGACAACCGTTACGAGGTGATCAAGCCATGACCATCGCCGTCATCGACGGCCAGGGCGGCCGCATGGGCGCGCTGCTGGTCGAAGCCATGCGCCGCGCCGGCATCGGCGCGCCCCATCGCGTGCTCGCCATCGGCACCAACGCGCTGGCAACCTCCGCCATGCTGAAGGCCGGTGCCGACCAGGGTGCGACCGGCGCCAACCCCGTGATCGTCGCCAGCCGCACGGCTGACCTGATCGTCGGGCCCATCGGCATCCTGATGGCCGACGCGCTCCTGGGCGAAATCACGCCGGAGATGGCCGTCGCCGTCGGGCGCAGCCCCGCGACCAAGCTGCTGCTGCCGGTCAACCAGTGCTCAAGCATCGTCGCCGGCACCCAGCAGCTCACGCTCGCCCAGCTGATCGACAGCGCCGTCGCGCAGATCGCCGCGCTGGCGGCCCGGGGCTGAGCGTTCCCCCCTTTGCGCGCTTTCCGGAGGCCCCGGCCGCCGCGTTTTTTTGTTTCATTTTCCTATTTATATAGTAGAAAAATAGGCATACAGGGGTTTGTGGAATTCGGACGATCTGATATCGAATGTTTTTTCTCTTTTCAAATTTATTTAAAAAAACATTCCAAAAACTGTTGACTTTTTCCACGCTTCGCGCTAATATGATTACAAGATCATATCACAGAGGGAGTTCTCCCTTTCAGCCGTCTTTCCGGGAGGTTCTCTTGAATCACACATCCAAACCGCTGACCATGATGGTCTACGACTACGTCTATGGCGAGATCACCAACGGCAACCTGACCTGCAACGACATTCTGACCGAGGCCTCGCTGACAGAGAAGCTCTCCGTGAGCAAGTCCCCCGTGCGCGAGGCGCTGATCATGCTCTGCGAGGAGAACGTCCTTCAGGCCATACCGCGCATGGGCTACCGCATCGTGCAGATCACGCCGGCGCAGGTCGCCAAGCTCATCGAGGCCCGCGACGCGCTGGAATGCTTCATGCTCCAGAAGTCCTGGCCGAGCATCACGGAGGTGCAGATTGCCCAGCTCCAGCATCAGCGCGAGCACTGCAAGCGCGATGAGCTGGTCAACACCTCGATTCAGGACAACTGGCGGCGCAACATCGATTTCCACATGCTGCTGGCCAGCTTCTGCTCCAACGAATACCTGATCGACGCGCTGGGGCGCATTCTCAAGATGAGCGCGCGCGCCGCCAACCAGTACTTCGTCAACGTCCGCGGCATCCCCCACGGCGATAACGACATCCACGACCGGATCGTCGCGGGCATCGTCAGCCGGGATTACGAGGCGACGCTCGAGGCGCTGCGCGAGGACGTGCGCCAGATCATCTGATGGCTGCCATGCTCCATCACGCAAGAAGGCGGGCCGTGCCCGCTTCCTCTTCCGAACCGCTTTGCAGAGTCAGGCAGTTCAGTCCCCGTTGTACGGTTTTGACGCAATTCCCCATACTGCAAGAAAGGTGTGACATACTTTGATGACTAAGAAGGAACGCGTTCAGGCTGCCGTGCGCAGGCAGCCGGTCGACCATGTCCCCGCCTGCTTCTCGCTGCATTTTCCTCGCGAGATCGCCTTTGACGAGCCGGGCGTGCAGGCGCATCTGGACTTTTACCGCCGCACGGACTGCGACGTGCTCAAGATCATGAACGAGAATCTCGTTCCGCTCATCGGCGAAATGCACAGCCCGGCGGACTGGAGCAAGGTGCCCGCCTACAACCGCCGCTCGCCGTTCATGCAGCGCCAGCTGGACATGATCAAGCGCATCCTCGACGAGGCGGGCGACGCCTACGCGCTGGCAACCGTCCACGGCATCTGCGCCAGCGCCATCCATCCGCTCGAGGCGACCTACGGCTACAGGCCTGTGCGCGAGCTCTTTGTCGAGCAGATGCGCACCAACAAGCGCCCGATGCTCGACGCACGCGAGCGCATCGCGGACGCCATGTGCGACCTGGCGCAGGCCTGCATCGAGCTGGGCTGCAGCGGCATCTACTACGCGGCGCTGGGCGGCGAGCGCCACTTCTTCACCGACGAGGAATTCGCCGAGGCCGTCATGCCCTACGACATCCGGATCCTCAAGGCCATCCGCGAGGCCGGCGGCGATGTCTTCCTGCACATCTGCAAGGAGGACCTGAACATGGAGCGCTACCGCGGCTACGGAGATTACTGCGACGTCGTCAACTGGGGCGTCTACGAGACGAATTTCTCCCTCGAGGAGGGCCGCAGGCTCTTCCCGAACGCGGCGATCATGGGCGGTTTGGCCAACCGCAGCGGCGTGCTGGTCGACGGCACGATCGAGGAGCTGCAAGCCGCCGTGCGCGACGTCATCCGCAGCTTCGGCACGACGGGCTTCATCCTCGGCGCGGACTGCACGCTGCCCACGGAGATCCCCTACGAGCGCATCGCCGCCGCCGTTCACGCTACTATCCCGGCATGATGCCGGGCCCGCTTCCGACGCAAGGATGCAAATCCCGCTGCTCTGTGCCCGAGACCGGCGCAGAGCGGATGAATTCCCGTCGCAACCCGGCATGATGCCGGGCCCGCTTCCGACGCAAGGATGCAAATCCCGCTGCTCCGCGCCCGAGACCGG
>SFHU01000039.1 GCA_004555535.1 Clostridiales bacterium | reverse complement strand
CTGTATCAAAACCGGTCTTTGATCCTCTTCGACTGCAAATACGATCTGCTCATAGGTATCCCTGAAACCGGTGAAACCACGCAAGCAGAACCTCGGCGCATACGCCTGTGAAAGATTGCATTTCTTCAATGCCCATGCCGCATGATTCACTTGAAGCACATGTTCATTTTCGTAAAGCACCCCAGCCCCAAATGCAAGAGCAAGCAGCATGGTGATGCCAAGCAGTTTGGCAATCCTTCGCAGCGCTTTTTCACGGTTTGGCAGTCTTTGAGCCATTTTCGATTCTCCCCTTGATTGTTGCGTTATACCTGCTCATCAATAAGACGAAATGAATTCGGCTTATTTTCATTTTTTCGCCGTGAGTGTTGACGCTGCTGCACCCCAGGGCCGATCATTCCGCTCGCAGAACAGTGGCCCGCCCAGCCCTCACAGCATCCGCTGATAGAGCCGGAAGCGTTTGAGCCCATACGCGCTGTAGCCGAGGTCCACCGTGTCCACATACCCAAAGCCCATCTGCTCATACAGGCGGATGGCCGGCGTGTTCTTCTCGTAGACGTCCAGGCGGACGGCCTTCATGTTCTCCCCGGCGGCGTAATCGAGCACAAACTCCAGCATCTGCCGCCCGATGCCCTGATGGAGAAAATCCGGATGCACCGCGAAGGTGTACAGCACCAGGATCTCGCTGTACTCAAGTGCCGTGCCCCAGTCCGCGAGCGCATAGGCCTCCTCGGGCGTATGGCGCAGGATCAGCGTGCCGGCGATCCTGCCGTCGATATCGGCGACCCAAAGGGCCTGTTCCTCAATTCCCGCAGCGGCGTCCTCCCGTGCCGGATAGATGCCTTGCCGCCAGCCGCAGTAATTCGTGTGGCTTTCCAGATGGCCGCATATGGCGTCGTACAGGGCGGAGACTTTCTCAATATCCGCGTTTGACCCTTTTCTGATCTGCATGGTGTCCCTCATTTCTCCGCTGTGTCCATGGTTTGTCTGTTCCTTCCTGTGCGGGCCATCGGCCGGCTGGAATCAGGAGAGTGGCAGCACAGCAACGACCTCGTCGCCATCTGTTTCGCCGTTTTCGCGGAAGTCCATCCTCGCGTACATTGCTTTCGCCGCGGTGTTGCCCGGCTCATAGGATAGCCAGCGATATTGATTTCCGAATCGCGCTTCATCAGGTCGACGGCGCACATGACGGCGTCGATCCGCGGCTCCCCGGAGCCGACCCAGACATCGATGCCGTTTCCATCCATCGACGAGGTGCCCTCGAGATCGCCGTAATCCACCGGATAGATGAAATCGGGATACCTCGGTTCCGCGCTGCCCCTGGCCCTGTCGATGATGATTTGCGAACAGGCGACCAGGGCATCCAGCGATGCCCAAAAACCCTGGCTGGGGATGCCCATCGCGTACCTCCATTTGGGTGTCAGAGCGCCCGCTCCATGATGAAATACAGGTTCTCGTCCACGACCGCAAAGCCGTTCTTGCGCCAGAAGGCATTGCTCTGTGGATTGCCCTTGTCCACGCCCAGACGGATTCTGGCAAAGCCCTGCGCGCGAAGGGCGGCGGCGCATTCCGTGATGATCGCGGAGCCGGTGCCCCGCCCCTGACAGACGGGATGCATCATGAAAAAGCCGATGAACGCCGTCTTCCCGTCCGGATGGCGAAGGATCAGGTCCATCACGGCGAGCAGAAAGCCGCCCTGGAAGAAGCCGACGTAGAGCTTGTCCGCATAGGTCTTTCCCGGCGGGAGAGCGGCCATGTCCTCCGCGATGCTCTCCCTCGTGGGGGCAGGCGGGTGATGGCGGAAGAAGATGTGGTTTCCCTGCATGAGCGAAAGAATGGCGTCCGTGTCGCAGGGCGTCAGATGGCGCACCTGAAAGGCGCGGGACAGGCAGGCGGGGTCCATGATAATCTACCTCCGTTTGGCAGAGATGCAAAAAAACCGGGCAGGAAAGCGCCCGGTTGAAAGAATCATGCGCGATGATCCGTCTAATGGATGGAGATGCTCAGCGGATGAAGTTCGTGCGCTTTCGCGGCGTCTCGGGCTCAGGCGGCGTGAGGCCGTTCTCCCGCGCGAGCGCGAAGGCCTTGAGCATGAAGGCCATGTAGCGGCCCAGGTTGCGCATGATTTGAAGGCCCTCCTCGTCCTGCTCGACGTCCTCGGGCCGGCTGCCGTGCACCATCGGCCAATAGCTGCTGGGCACGGTGGGCATGCCGGTGATGGAGAAATACTTGCTGAGCTGGTCGAGCGCGGCCGTCGTGCCCGCGCGCCGGGCGCTGACCACAGCCGCGGCGGGCTTGCCGCGCATCAGCGCGCCGCCCGCGTAGAACATCCTGTCCATGAAAGAGGTGATGCTGCCGCCCGCCGAGGCGTAGTGCACGGGGGAGCCGAAGACAAAGCCGTCGCAGCCCTCCGCGATTTCAAGCGCCTCGTTGACCGGATCGTCCCCGAAGACGCAGCGATGATCGCCCCTGCGCGCGCAGCCGCCGCAGCCGATGCAGCCGCGGACGGGGCCGGCGCCGATGTGGAAAATCTCCGTCTCAATGCCCTCGCCGTTCAGGGCGGAGGCGACCTCCTTAAGCGCGCGGGCTGTGCAGCCGTGCGCGTGGGGACTGCCGTTGACCAGAAGAACCTTCATGAAAACGCTCCTTCCTTGAATGGGCCGGCAGGGCCTGCCCGGCGTGCCGTTTTTGAAGCGGGACAGGGGAAAAGCCCCCTTTCCAGACGGGGCGGCACCGCGCCCGGATGTGCTGTCTCCATTATATACGCTCCGCTCAAAAATGGAACGGGAATCGTCAAGTTTTTGTGAAATTCGGGAATATGGCTTGAAGGGGAAAGGCAAATCCTGTATAATATTCTCGAACAGCTTTCGGCTTTATTTGAAGCACGAATGACGGAGGAGGATGTTTCTTATGGGCGCTACGTTACTGATTATGGCGGCGGGCATGGGCTCGCGCTACGGCGGAAACAAGCAGGTGGACGGTCTCGGCCCCAACGGCGAAATCCTGATGGAGTATTCGATCCATGACGCGATCCGCGTGGGCTTTGACCATGTCGTGTTCGTCATCAAGCCCGGCATGCAGGAGCTGATCGCCTCGATCTGCGGCGACCGCATCGCCAAAAAGATCAAGGTCGACTACGTCTTCCAGGATTTCTCGAGCGTTCCTTCTTTCTATCATATTCCCGAAGAGCGCACCAAGCCCTTTGGCACGGTTCACGCGGTGCTCGTCGCCAAGGACGTGATTCATCAGCCCTTCGCCGTGCTCAACGCGGACGACTACTACGGCGTCTCCGCCTTCAAGACGATGTATGATGAGCTCCAGAGGCTGAAGCCCGAGGGCGAGGCCGCGATGGTCGGCTACGAGCTGCGCAACACCGTCTCCAAGAACGGTACGGTCTCCCGCGGCGTCTGCAAGGAGAAGGACGGCAAGCTGACCAAGGTCGTCGAGACGCTCAAGATCAAGCTCTGCGAGAACGGCGAAATCCGCGACATCGACAAGGGCGAGCCTGGCGAGCTGCTCGATCCTCTCGCGCCGGTGAGCATGAACTTCTGGGGCTTCACGCCGTGGGTCTTCGGCAAGCTCGAGGAATACTTCGTGAACTTCCTCAAGGGCCTCGCGCCGGACGCCATCAAGGCCGAATGCCTGCTGCCGGTCTTCGTCGACACGCTGATGCACAGCGGTGAGATGACCGTGTCCGTGCTCCATACCGATGCCCAGTGGTTCGGCGTCACCTACAAGGAGGACAAGCCGACTGTGCAGGCGGATCTGCGCAAGCTGCATGAGAGCGGCGTGTATCCGGCTTCGCTTCACGAGTAAGACAGGGCGAATCAACATCCCGTGCGGCTGCCAGACGGGCTCCGCATGGGATTTTCTGTATCGAAAGCGCCGGCGCGCGCCGGCAGGAGGGCTATGAAACTCAAACGCATCAGGGAGGACATGCGCGACCATGTGAAGATGAGGAAGGCGGCGCTTCTCTCCATCGCGGTCAACGTGCTGGAGATCGCCGCCGGCATCGCCATGGTCGTGCTCGTCAATCAGCTGCTGAGCACGGGCGTCGAGGAGACCATTGCGCGGATGACGTCGGTGCTGTGCATGACGGTCGTCGGCTGGGGCGCCGTGACCGACATCGGCGCCTCCCTCACGAGCCTGCGCATGGTGCAGAAGACGCGCGAGCTGGAGGAGGCCTACAGCCAGATGGAGAGCCTCAACCGTGAGATGCGCGCCCAGCGGCATGACTTCATGAACCACATCCAGGTCGTCTACAGCCTCATCGAGATGGACGAGCCGGGCGAGGCCGTGGCGTACATGGACAAGATCTACGGCGATATGCAGCGCGTGAGCAAAATGCTGCGCACGGACTGCCCCGCCGTCAACGCGCTCATCCAGGCCAAGGTCGTCGAGGCGCAGCAGCGCGGTGCGGAGCTCAAGCTCTCCATCGCCGCCAAATGGGACGACCCGATGATGCCGTCGTGGGAGATCTGCCGCGTGCTCGCCAACCTGATCGACAACGCGCTCGACGCGACCTGCGCCGCGAAGCACCCCGAGGGCGTCAGGCCGACGGTCGAGCTCGTGTTGGGCGAGGATCTGCGCAGCTGGTTCTTCTCCGTGCGCAACAACGGCCCCGAAATCCCCAAAAAGACGCGCGAGCACATCTTCGAGCCGGGCTTCACCACCAAGGCGACCGGCCAGGGCATGGGATTGTTCATCGTCAGCCAGACGATCATGGGCCTGGGCGGGCGCATCACGCTGGAGAGCCACGAAGGGGACACGGTCTTCTCCGGCTTCGTGCCGCGGCGCAGGCTCCAGCTGGCGGAAAACAGCGCGGACGGGGACGCACAGAAGGACGAAGCGGCGCCGGAGAGCGAAAAATGTGAAGAAACAGGCCGAAAAGGATGACAATTCCATAAACAAACTCTCGGAATACCGTTGACAAATTAACAGAATTGTAATAAAATTGGTTCAGATCATGTGGAATGGGCGGATTCTACCCTTATACCCCCAAAGGGGGGCCCGTTCCCCGAGCCGTCCGCCGCTTCCGGCGGACACGAAAGAGGGGATAGATTCTTATGAAAAACGGAGTCATCAAGCGCTTTGCGATGCTCGCCATTCTGTGCGTGTTGGTGACGGTCTTCGCTGTGCCGCTGGCCAGTGCCGCGGGCTACAGCAAGGTCTACGGGCAGACGCAGGACAAGGTTCGCGTCCGCGAGTCGGCCTCGACCAATGCCACGGTCATCGACAACGTGATGAAGGGCGCCTGCGTCTATGTGACCTCGTCCAAGACGAGCGGCAGCAGCACCTTTATCCAGGTCAAGTACCGCGCCAGCGACGGCAGCATCCAGACAGGCTGGATCTGCCAGAGTGACGGCAAGACCACCTATGTCAAGATTCTGAGCGCGACGCAGGCGAAGAACTCCTTCTCCGTCAGCGGCGGCGATCTGCCCAGCAAAAAGGTGGGCACCTTCACCGCGGCGCAGCGCAAGGCCAGCGCCACCAGCTCGGACAGCGCCTACATCAAGCTCGGCTCCAGCGGCGAAAACGTCAAGAGCGTGCAGACCAAGCTCAAGGCGATGGGCCTGTATGCCGGCGAGATCACCGGCAACGTGGGCGAAAAGACCGAGGCGGCCATCAAGGCTTTCCAGAAGAAATACGGCCTGACGGCGGACGGCATCGCCGGCCCGCAGACCCTGGCGAAGATCGACGCGGCCTATGCGTCCAGCGGTGCGTCGGCTTCGGCGTCGTCCTCCTCCGGCTCCGGGCTCAAGCTCGGCTCCACAGGTACGGCGGTTCGCAACCTGCAGCAGGATCTGACGGCGCTGGGCTATTACTGGGCGGAGATCACCGGTAACTTCGGCTCCAAGACGGAAACCGCGGTCAAGCGGTTCCAGGAGGAGAGCGGCCTGAAGGCGGACGGCGTCGCGGGCACGAAGACGCTGAACGCGCTCGCCGCGGCGGTCGAGAAGAAGGGCGGCACTTCGAGCTCCTCCTCCGCGAGCGGCTCTGTGCTCAAGCTCAACAGCCAGGGCACGAAGGTCTCCCAGCTTCAGACCGACCTCAAGCAGCTCGGCTACTATTATGCTGACATCACCGGCAACTTCGGCGAGAAGACCGAGGCGGCCGTGAAGGCCTTCCAGAAGGCCAAGGGCCTGACGGCGGACGGCGTCGCGGGCACGAAGACCCTGAGTGCCATCGCCTCCGCGATCTCGGCGGCGGGCGGCTCCATCACGACCAGGGGCAGCGGCCTGCGGCTGGGCTCCTCGGGCGACAACGTCCGCAACCTGCAGACGGACCTGACGACGCTGGGCTACTACTACGGCGACATCACCGGCAACTTTGGCAGCCTCACGCAGCAGGCCGTCAAGAAGTTCCAGCAGTCGCGCGGCCTGACGGCGGACGGCATCGCCGGCACGACGACGATCAACGCCATCGCCAGCGCACTCAAGAGCAGCGGCTCCTCCTCCGCGAGCGGCTCCACATCCTCCACGGCGCTGCGCGAGGGTGACAGCGGCACGGCGGTGCGCAACCTGCAGACCGACCTCAAGTCGCTGGGCTACTACTACGGCGACATCACCGGCAACTTCGGCAGCCTGACCCGTCAGGCGGTGCGCAAGTTCCAGGATGCCAATGACCTGACGGTCGACGGCATCGCCGGCACGGCGACCCTCAACAAGATCGCCAGCGTCATCAAGGGCTCCGGCGGCACCTCCGCCAGCGACACCGGCAGCAGCTCCGGCACGACGGTCACGACCGCGAATTCCTACGGCCGCATCACGAAGGACAACGTCTATCTGCGCTCGTCCTACTCCACCACCTCGGCCGCGAAGGCGAGCCTCTCCAAGGGCACGCTCGTGCGCATCTCGAAGACCTACACCTCCGGCGGCGTCAAGTGGTACTATATCAGCGTGACACAGGGCCGATATACCCATAACGGCTATGTGCGCTCCGACATGATGGAGACCATCACGGAGAAGGAGTACACCAGCGCTGGCGGCAGCTCGGATAACAATGCGAGCGACATGGAGACCATCGGCATGATCCGCGTGACGGGCAACAACGTCTCGCTGCGCTATGAGCCGAGCACCTCCGCGACCCGCGTCGGCACGGCGAACACGGGCGACGTCTTCTACTACGTCGATACCGTCGATGGCTGGTTCCAGACCCGCTCCGGCTACTGGATCAGCAAAAGCTACGCCAAGGTGATGACCGACGAGGAGATCAAGGATTACACCGGCAGCAACGCCAGCGGCACTTCCTACCGCTATGACGACACCAGCCCGACGGTCGGCTGGATCCAGACGGCCCTCAAGAGCCTCGGCTATTACAGCGCGACGATCTCCAACCACTTCGGCTCCAAGACCGAGGCGGCGGTCAAGGACTTCCAGCGCGATCACGGCCTGACGGCGGACGGCGTGGTTGGCCCGACGACGATGACGGCGCTGCAGGCGGCCTATTACGGCACAGGCGGCGGCGGAACGGCGACCGGCTCGTATAACGCGACGATCTACAACCTGTACTGGCCGTCCGAGTACAACCGCGTCTTCAAGAATCTCGGCTTTGTTGCCGGCTGCAAGAAGGCGACGCTCACCGATGTCGAAACGGGCCTCACGTTCAATATCTACGTCCAGTCCTCCGGCAAGAATCATGCGGATGCGGAGCCGCTGACTGCGGCGGATACCGCGACGCTGTGCAAGATCTATGGCGTGTCCAGCCCGGGTTCGATTTCCTGGAAGCGTCATGGCATGGTGCTGACGGTGGGCGGCGAGCAGTTCGTCTGCTCTGTCTACGCCCAGCCGCATGGTCAGCAGGATATTCCGAACAACAACTTCGAGGGCCAGTTCTGTATCCACTTCCGTGGCTCCCAGATCAACGCGGGCGACGGCGGCAGCGTGCCGGAGGCTGAAAACCACCAGGCGATCATCAAGAACACGGTGACCAAGCTGAAGGCGAAGAAGGTGACCGTCGACGGCGTCGAGAAGAACATCACCGTTCTTGAAAACTACCCGACGAAAAGCGGAAGTTGATTGTAAACTGAGGCTTGCATTTCACCCGACGTCTGGCAGCGAATCCATTCACATAGCCCCCTCTTTCCCTGAAGGCGGCGCGAGCAATCGCGTCGCCTTCGTTTTTTCTTTTACCGGCATCGGAAGCGGCCCCGACCGCTTGACAAACGGGGCGGGATTGGCTATAATATCCCCGATATGCAAAGGCGATGATGCGGAAAGAGCCGTCTGAAACGGCCTGCCTGAGCGAGCCGGGGAGGGTGCAAGCCCGGCGGCAGGGGAAGGCGGCAGCCCTCCGGGGAGCCATCGGCGAGGAGCCGGGCGTTGGCCCGCGTTAAGGGCGAGAGTGGGCGCGCGTTTGCGCGCCAACCGGAGTGGTACCGCGAATCGCGTCTGTTCGTCCCCGGACGGCAGGCGTTTTTATAATGGCAAAAACCGAAGGAGAGAAAGACCATGAAAAAGATGACTTCCGGTGAGCTGCGCAGCATGTGGCTGAATTTCTTCAAGAGCAAGGGCCACGCGGTGATCCCGAGCGCTTCCGTCATCCCGGAAAACGACCCGACCGTCCTGTTTACCACCGCGGGCATGCATCCGCTGGTGCCCTACCTGCTGGGCAGCAAGCACCCGGCCGGCACCCGCCTGACCGACGTGCAGAAGTGCATCCGCACCGGCGATATCGACGAGGTCGGCGATGCCTCCCACCTGACGTTCTTCGAGATGCTGGGCAACTGGTCCCTGGGCGACTACTTCAAGAAGGAGATGATCGCCTGGAGCTGGGAATTCCTGACCAGCCCGGAGTACCTCGGCCTTGACAAGGACAAGCTGGCCTTCACCGTCTTCGAGGGCGAGGGCGATATCCCGCGCGACACCGAGGCCGCGCAGTACTGGATGGACAACGGCGTAAAGCCGGAGAACATCTACTTCCTCTCGCGCGAGCACAACTGGTGGGGCCCGGCGGGCCAGACCGGCCCCTGCGGCCCGGATACCGAGATGTTCATCATCAAGGATCAGCCGCCCTGCGGCCCGAACTGCTCCCCGGCCTGCTCCTGCGGCCGCTTCCTGGAGATCTGGAACGACGTCTTCATGCAGTACAACAAGACCGCCGACGGCCAGTATGTGCCGATGGAGAAGAAGAACGTCGATACCGGCATGGGCCTGGAGCGCACCATCTGCACGCTCAATGGCGTGAAGACCGTCTACGAGACGGACGCCTTCACCGGCATCCTCGCCAAGATCTCCGAGCTCTCCGGCAAGGGCTATGAGGACGACGAGGCGACCACCAAGGCCTTCCGCATCATCGCCGACCACCTGCGCACCTCGACCTTCATCATGGGCGACCCGCGCGGCGTCAGCCCGAGCAACGTCGACCAGGGCTACGTCCTGCGCCGCCTGATCCGCCGCGCCGTGCGCTATGGCATGGGGCTGGGCATGCCCGAGGGCTTCACTTGCGAGATCGCCAGGGTGATCATCGACCAGTATGCCGAGGTCTATCCGGAGCTCAAGCAGAACGAGGCGTTTGTGCTCGATCAGTTCAAGCTGGAGGAGAGCCGCTTTGCGCGCACGCTGCGCCAGGGTGAGCGCGAGTTTGAGAAGGTCGCCGGCCGCCTGGGCGAGAGCAAGGTCATCGACGGCCTCGACGCGTTCAACCTCTATGCGACCTACGGCTTCCCGATCGAGATGACCCGCGAGCTGGCGGGCGAGAAGGGCCTGACCGTCGACGAGGAGGGCTTCGCCAAGCACTTCGCGGAGCATCAGAAGAGCTCCCACGCGGGCGCGGAGCAGCGCTTCAAGGGCGGCCTCGCCGACCAGAGCGCGCAGACCGCGCGCCTGCACACCGCGACCCACCTGCTCCAGGCGGCGCTGCGCCGCGTGCTGGGCAACGAGGTCGCGCAGAAGGGCTCCAACATCACCGCTGAGCGCCTGCGCTTTGACTTCAAGTTCGGCCGCAAGGTGACCAAGGACGAGCTCGCGCAGGTCGAGGCGCTGGTCAACGAGTGGATTCAGGCGGATGTGCCGGTCGTCATGACCGAGACGACCGTCGAGGCCGCGAAGGCGGAGGGCGCGATTGGCCTGTTCGAGAGCAAATACGGCGAGCGCGTGCGCATGTACACGATGGGCGAGTATTCCAAGGAGATCTGCGGCGGCCCGCACGCCAGCCATACCGGCGAGCTGGTCAGCTTCAAGATTCAGAAGGAGGAATCCTCCTCCGCCGGCGTGCGCCGCATCAAGGCGGTCATCGGCGCGAAGCCCGAGGATTGATCGATCATTCAAAGCAAAGGGTGTCTTCTTCCCGAAGAGGGAGGAAGACGCTTTTTTCATTGGGTTCCCTGCGATGAATCTGGATGAAACCGGGACGTAATCATCGAAAGGAAGCCTGTCATGCCAGGAAAAACAGGAGGGAAGCGCTTGCTGAACGGAGCGGAATTTGGTACAATAAGGCGTCATGAAACCATGTGCTGCAAAGGAGAAAAGACATGTCGCTGTTTCAGCTTGCGGCCTTCGGTATCGCCGGCGCGGGTTTGTGCCGGCTCTGTCCGAGGCGGCTGCGCTATGTCGTGCTGCTGGCCATCAGCTTCGGCTTTTATGCGGCCCGTGCGCTCACGGGCCTTCCGTTTCTCCTGCTGACGATGCTGACCACATGGGCTGCCGCGCTGCGGATCGGGCGCATCGCGCAGGCGCTCAAGGCGCAGCTCGCGCAGCAGGCGCCGGGCCGTGAGGAAAAAAGGCGCATGAAGGAGGCGGCTAGAAGCCGCCAGCGCCGCTGGATGCTCGCTGCGCTCGTGATGAATTTCGCGGTGCTCGCTGTGCTCAAATACACGGACGATCTGCTGGGCTGGACAGGCGCGCAGCCGTTGGGCCTGCTGCTGCCGCTGGGCATCTCGTTTTATACGTTCCAGTCGATGGGCTATCTGCTCGACGTCTATGGCGGCAAGATCCAGCCGGAGCGGAGTCTGCCGCGATTTGCGCTGTTCGTCTCCTTCTTCCCGCAGCTGATTCAGGGGCCGATTGGCCGCTATGGCGAGCTCGCGCCGCAGCTCGCCGCGCCGGAGGACGTCGATTTTGACGGCATGCGGCGGGGCCTGATGCTGATGCTCTGGGGACTCTTCAAGAAGTTGGTCATTGCGGAC
The DNA here is from genome assembly GCA_004555535.1 of Clostridiales bacterium. GTDB lineage: Bacteria > Bacillota > Clostridia > Christensenellales > Aristaeellaceae > Ventricola. The sequence continues at coordinate 12,190 of SFHU01000039.1, read as the reverse complement.
AGGGCGCTGCCCGTGATCGACGCGGTCTTTTCCGCGCAGGCAGGGGCCTATGGCGGCGCGATGGATGTGCTGGCCGTGCTGCTGTATGCCGCGCAGCAGTACTGCGACTTCTCCGGAGGCATCGATCTGGTCACGGGCATCGCGCGGCTGTGCGGCGTCCGCCTCGCGCCGAACTTCAGAAGGCCGTATTTCGCCGTCTCGCTCGGCGATTTCTGGCGGCGCTGGCACATCACCCTGGGCGCATGGATGCGCGACTATGTCTTCTATCCCTTTGCGCTGACCCGCCCCATGGCGCGGCTCTCCAAGGCGGCGAAGGGCCGCTTTGGCGCGGAGCTTGCCCGCGCGCTGCCGGCGGCGCTGGGCAATCTGCTCGTGTTTCTGCTGGTCGGCCTGTGGCATGGTGCGACGGCCAATTATCTCCTCTGGGGCTTTTACAATGGCGCGATCCTCGCGATAACGGCGCTGCTGGAGCCGGTATACAAGCGGATGAACGCCCGTCTGCCGCGTCTGACGGCTTCCAGGGGCTTCCATATCTTCCGTGTGCTGCGCACGTTTCTGATCGTCAATATCGGCTGGTTCTTTGACCGCTGCGCCCGGGCAGGCGACGCCATGCGGATGCTCGGCTCCGTCGTGACCGGCTGGCGAGGGAGCGAGCTGAACCTCACGCTGCTCGCTGTCCTGGGCCTTCCCCAAAAGGAGGCCGCCGTGCTGGCCCTCGCGCTTCTGCTGCTCTTTACGGTCTCGCTGGCGCAGGAGCACGGCGCGGACGTCGGCGGCTGGGTGCTCCGGCAGAAGCTGCCTGTGCGCTGGTTCATTCTGATGACCGGCATTGTAAGCGTTCTGCTGCTCGGCGTCTGGGGATCGGGCTTTGACGAGGCGACCTTCATCTACTATCAGTTCTGATGCTGCGAAAGAGAGAAACCCGAGATGAAAAAAAAGAGCCTGCTGCATGCGCTGCAAACGGCAGCCTTCTGCATGGTGCTGCTGTGCGTGCTCCTTGCGGTCACGAAGCTGGTTGAGCGCAAGGCGAGCGAAATCCGGCTGCGTCCCTTCCTCAGAAGCGCGGAGGACTATGACGTCCTCTTCATCGGCGACAGCCACATGGTCAACGGCGTCTTCCCGATGGAGCTGTGGCAGGATTACGGCATCGCCGCCTACAACATCTCCAGCTATGGCAATACGCTGCCGGTGTCCTACTGGGTGCTGATGAACGCGCTGATTGATGCGTCCCCGCAGGTCGTCGTCATCGACGTCAAGGACGTGGACAAGAGCTACAAGCTCTCGGGCAACAGCAGCGACGCGCACACGGCGCTGGACGGCTTTCCGCTCACGCTGACAAAGGCCCGCGCGATTGAGGACCTGATGAGCGAACCTTACGCGATGGACGACGAGGGGAACTACTACGCCGATCTCAAATGGGAGTATTACTTCACGCTGGGCAAATATCACACCCGCTGGAGCGAGCTGACGCCGGGGGACTGGAACGTCGCATACAGCCGCCAGAAGGGCGCGGAGATGGTGATTGGCGTCGCCCAGCCTGACGATTACGACATCATCGACGAGCGGCAGGCGTTTGAGGAGAGTGGCTGGGGCTTTGTGTACCTGCGCCGGATGATTGAGGCCTGCCAGGAGCGCGGCATCGACATCCTGCTGACACATCTGCCGTATCCCGCCTCGGAGGAATCCCAGATGGCGGGCAACGCCGTGCGCTATATCGCGGAGGAATACGGCGTCGGGTATATCGACTTCGTCAGCCTCGATCAGGTGGCCGATTACCGCACGGACTGCTACGATTCCTTCTCCCACCTGAATCCCTCGGGGGCGCGCAAGGTCACGGATTACCTGGGCCGCTATCTCCGGGAGCACTATGATCTCCCCGACCGGAGGGGCGACGCGCACTATCAGGCGTGGGAGCAGGAGGTGGAGGACTACATCCGCCTCAAGATCGACCTGCTGGCCGCGCAGGACGATCTGATCAACACGCTGATGCTCCTGCACGACGGCAACTTCAGCGTCTGTTTGGCTGTCGACGGGGATTCGCCGCTGTATGAAAGCGAAAGGCTGATGCTGCTGCTGCAGAACATCGCCCGTGAGCACATCTATGAGGAGGACGAGTTCAGCAAGTGGTCAAATGCCCTCTTCCCGCTGGAGGCGCTGGAGGACGCTGCGGCGGAGAGGGCGGGCTATGTGCTGCTCGTCGACAGGCTGGGCGGCACGCTGAGTGAGCGCGCCGGGGAGACGGAAGGCGCCATGGAGGCCTCGTTCGGGAGGCTCTCCTTTGAGACGACGGCGGAAGGCGTGACGCTGCGGCTCGAGGGTGACGGCGGCGTCAAGGCCCGCCTGGAGCAGGACGGCGATGTGCGCATCCTCGTCATCGACAACCGGACGGGCGAGGTCGTGCTGCAGCGGTCGTTCGCGCTGTGATGCGAAATGGAATGAATATAAAGCAGCGGGCCGGCATGATGACATGCCGGCCCGCTGCCGTTATCGTCCGTTGGCATACACGAGCGCCAGCGCGATGAGGGCAAAGCCGATGCCCAGTGTCGAGATCAGAAAGCGCTTCACCAGATGGACACCCGGCTTTCCGGCTCAGTCCACATGCCGTCCTCCGGGCCGATGCCGTAGGTCTCGTAGAACTCCGGCAGCGTCTGCAGGACGCGGTTGCAGCGCAGCTTGTCCGGCGCGTGGACGTCCGCGACGGCCAGATAGGCGCGCAGCTGCGGGGAGGTCGTGGAGGCCCAGGTGTTGGCTATGGCGCGGAAGAGCAGGTCGAGATCCGGCGCCTCAAGCGCCTTCGCCGCCGTCAGCACGCAGCGGGCGCTGCCCAGATCGGCGACGTTTTCCGAGAGCGTCAGCACGCCGCTGCAGGCGATGCCGGGATAGGCCTCCTGCCCGTCGTACCACGCGGTCACGGCCTCGCATCTCTCCTGGAATGCCGTGTAGTCCGCCTCGGTCCACCAGTCGGCGCTGTTGCCGTTCTCGTCGAACTTCGCGCCGTTGTTGTCAAAGGCGTGTGTGATCTCGTGCGCAATGATGTAGCCGATGCCGCCGAGGTTCGCCTCCCTCGGGGCGTCTACATCGTACAGCGGCGATTGCAGAATCGCGGCGGGGAAGGTGATGTCGTTGACGGTGACGTCGTAGCAGGCGTTCACCGTGAAGGGATACATGGCCCATTCCGTCTTGTCGACCGGCTCATTTTGCCGGGCGTAGGCGTCCGCCGCGCCCGCGCGGGCGATGGCGACCGTGTTGGAGAAGAACGTGCCGCCCTCCTCGGGGGAGAGGATCACGGCGTCGTCCAGGTACGTCTCCCAGCTGTCGGGATAGCCGACCTTGATGCCCATGGCGTCGAGCTTGCAGATGGCCTTTTCCCGGGTGGCCTCGCTCATCCAGTCGATCGTCTCCAGGCGCTGCTTGTAGATCGCGATGAAGTCGCGGATCATGTCCTCCACGTCGGCCTTGGCCTCGGCGGAGAAGTGCGCGTCGACATAGGCGCGGCCAAGATAGTCGGCCAGCAGGCTCTGCACCAGCTGCGCGGCGATCTGCTCGTCGCTCTGGCGGGCATCCACGCCATAATAGGCCAGCGTGAAGTCAAAGCTCGCCTCTAGGAAGGCTTTGTTCAGCGTCGTGCCTACGCTCTGCAGCAGGCCGATGCGCGAGAGCGCCTTGAGCGTGTCCAGGTGCGCGTCGTCAAAGAGCGCCGCTGCGGCCCCGAGCGCGCCCGTGTCCATGACCAGAATCCGGTCGGTGGGCGTCATGCCGGTCAGCGCGTAGACCGGCTCCAGGGCGACATTTGCGAAGAGCGCGTCAAGCGCCTCGGGCGTATAGAGGTTGTAGATCTTGTCGACGTCGCCGTATTCCTGCGGGTCCAGCGAGCAGGCCGAGATGGCCTTCTCCGCCTCGTAGACGAGCTGGGCCTGGGCCTGCGCCTCCTCCGCGCTCAGGCCGGAGAGCGCAAAGAGCGTCTCGAGATAGCCGAGGTAGATCTGCGTCTGCTCCGGGGTGCCGTTGGCATAGAAGTCCTTGTCCATGCCCGTGCCCACGCAGGAGAAGGTGACGATGTGCCGCGTGGAATCGGCCAGGTCGGTGGTGACGCCGTAGCCCAGCAGCGTCGGGAAGCCCAGCTCCCGCGTGATCAGCGCGTCGGCGTCCATCAGCTCCGCGAGCGTCTGCGCGGAGGCGATGGCGTCGAGATAGGGCTGAATCGGCGCGATGCCGTCCTGCTCGCGGCGTTCGGTATCCAGCACGCAGTCGTAGAGCGCCTTGATCCGGGCCTCAGCGGTACCGGGCTCCTGCGCCTGCGCGTCGATGCCGGCGATCAGCGCGGCGACCTGCTCGTTGACGGTGAGGGTCAGGCCGTAGAACGGGCCGTTGATGGACAGGCCCGCCGGGATGTCGGAGGCGTTCAGCCAGTCATGGTTGACCGTGGCGTAGAAGTCGTCGCGAAGGTTAGCGCCCAGGTAGGCGTAGATGCGGCGGATCAGGGTGTTCAGCTCGTCCCGCGTGACGGGCGCGTCGGGGAAGAGCAGCCCGCTGCCGTCATCGGGAAGGATGCCGGCGGCAAGCACGTCGCCGATGGCCTCCCCGGCCCAGTCCGGCAGATCGGCAAAGGCGACGCCAGCGGCCATGCGCGCGCTGTCCCCCTCGGGCGCGGGCAGCGCGCCGAACGCGCGGCGCAGCATCACCAGCGCGTTGATGCGGGTCAGGGCTTCCTGCTCGCCGAGCGCCCCGGCGGGCGTGTCCGAGAGCAGCTCCGCGCGCTGCACGCCGGAGGCATAGTCATCCGCGGCGGCAAGCAGCAGATCCGCCGCCTCGCCGTAGGTCAGCGCATCCGTTCCCTCCGCCCAGGCTGCCGCGGCGAACAGCAGCATCAGCAGCGCCAGCAGCAGGGCGATTCCTCTTTTCCAATTCCTCATCGAAGGGTTCTCCTTTCGTTTGATCGATCTGCGGCCTCTCTGCCGCGCGGCATCCTTTGCGATGCTTCCATTATACGGCAGATCCGCGTGCGGCAACAGGAGGATTTTGCAGGGAAAAGTGTCAATTCTTGAGGAGCGCGGCCGTTTTGAGGCAGAAAAAAACCACCGGTCACGCCGGTGGCTTTCATGGCTCCCCAGGTAGGGCTCGAACCTACAACCCTTCGGTTAACAGCCGAATGCTCTGCCATTGAGCTACTGAGGAATATGGTGGATTGAAGTGGACTCGAACCACCGACCTCCCGCTTATCAGGCGGGTGCTCTAACCGACTGAGCTATCAATCCGAACAAACAAGATTATACGCCCGCAGGCGGAAATTGTCAATCCTTTTTTGCGCAATTTTCTGCGTTCCGGGCCGTTTTGCGCGCAAAAAGAGGCGCAAGGACAGAAGAAGAGGCTGTCAGGCTAATTCTGAACATTCCTTGAAGCAACTCTTTTCAGAATCATTGATTCTTGAGCTTGGGGCTCTGCCCCAACGCGCCGCCAAAGGGCTTTCCGATCGCTCTTTGAAAACCTTCGGGCGCATATTCTCAGGTTTTGCTTGGAATGTCTGGATTCTTAGCCTGACAGCTTCGAAAAATCAGGCTTCCACGCCGAAGGGGAGCAGCGCGAAGATGTCCTTCTGGATGTTGACGCCCGGATAGACCTCCAGCAGCTTGAGGCCGCGGGCGGTCAGGATGAAGACGCAGCGCTCCGTGACGTAGAGCACCTTCTGTCCGTTGGCGATGGCCTTGCGGGCGGAGAAGCTGATGCTGCGCACGTCGTTGACGAACTTGGGAATCGTGCCGTTGCGCACGATGGTCACATTGCCGTCCTGCTCCTGCACCTCCAGCCCCTTGGTGTTGAAGGTGAGGCAGAAGACGACGATCGGCGTTCTGGCGGTGATGTTGGCAAAGCCGCCGATGCCGGCATAGGCGCCGGGGCCGCGGTGGGCATTGACGTTGCCGTGGCGGTCGACCTCCAGCGCGCCCATGAAGCAGATGTCCAGCCCGCCGTGGTTGTACAGGTCGAACTGGTTCGCCATGTCGTAGACGGAGGCCGCGCCGATCATCGCGCCGAACACCTTGCCCGAGGCCGGGAAGCCGCCGATGCCGCCGGATTCGACGGTCAGCGTGATGTGGTCGAGCATGCCGTTCTGCTTGGCGAAGCGGGAGATCGTCTCCGGGATGCCGATGCCGATGTTGACGATGTCCTCCTTGCGCAGCTCCTGAGCGGCGCGCCGTCCGATGATGCTGCTGGCGACGCTCTCGCGGCGATGCTCGGCGGTCGCCGCGTCGAGCTTCTCCGTCCACTCGTGCCAATGCTCAAACGGGATTTCGAAGCTGCCGGTCAGCGCCTGCAGCGCGTCGTCGCGTTTCTCCGGCTCAACGACGACGATTGCGTCGACGAGGCAGCCGGGGATGATCGTGTTTCTCGGGCGCGTGGGCATGTCGACGATGCGGTCGACCTGCACGATGACGATGCCGTTGTTCGATTTGACCGCCTGACAGATGGAGAGGGCGTCGCCGGACATGTACATGTCGTCAAAGGAGATGTTGCCCTTGCGGTCCGCCGCGGTGCCCTTGATCAGCGTCGCGGTGATCTTGGGCAGCTTGTAATAGAGGAATTCCTCGCCGTCGACCTCGACGACCTTGACAAACGAGCTGTCCGTGGAGATCTGGTTGATGCCCGGGCCCTCACGCCGCGGATCGACGAAGATGTCCAGGCCGACCTTGGAGAGCGCGCCGGGGATGCCGCCCGCCTGCGCGCGGATGGCGTGGGAGATGCAGCCCAGCGGCAGGTTGTAGGCCTCGAAGTGGTTCTCGAGGATGATCTTCTTCGTGCTGGGCATCGCGCCGAAATGGCCGCAGATCAGCCTGTCCACCGCGCCGGCGCGGATGTAGCCCTCTGCGTTGCGGTTTTCGTCCCAGACGCCGAAGCCGGCGCTGGAGACGATGGTCAGGTGCTTCGGGGAATGCGTCTGCTCATAGCGGCGGTTGAGCGCCTCGTGGAGCTCGACGGGGTTTTCGATGCCGACGAAGGAATTGACGCAGATGCAGTCGCCGTCCCGGATCAGGCTGATCGCCTCGTCCGCTGTGAGGATACGATACATGGAAGGAACCGCCTTTCTTGTGTGGATGAAAACGGCCCATGATCCGGCCGCAGACTCTGAATTCTTATTATACGGCAAAAAACGGGGGTTGTACAGGAAATTGTAAAGTGCACGCCGCCGGAAAGGCCCCCAGGCGGGCTTCTTCCGGCAAAAAATGCGTGATTCCCGCAAAGAATGGGGGAAGCAGGCTGTCAATATCAAGAAAACCGAATAACAAAGCCGGGCGGATGCCTTTACGCGGGCGCGCAGACATGCTATGCTACCGTTGACAAAGCGCAGGCAGGCCCCGGAAAGAGGGCCCGCCGCTCAGGAGGACAACCATGGTTGACATCAGAAAAAAGCCGTTTGATTTGAGCGGGGCGCAGGCCGCCTGGGTGCGACAGACGCTCGCGGGCATGAGCATAGAGGAGAAGGCTGGGCAGCTCTTCTGCGTGATGGGGCAGGACTATGCGCCGGAGACGCTCAGGCAGATGACGGCGCAGGGCCGCATCGGCGGGATTCTCTTTCGCCCGGAGCCGGCGGAGCGCATCCGCAGCCGCTATGCGCCGCTTGACGCCGCCGCACGGATTCCGCTGCTCAAGGCGGCGAACCTGGAGGAGGGCGGCACGGGCGGCCTCTCCGACGGCACGCTCTTCGGCTGGCCCATGCTGACCGCCGCGACGGACGACCTGCGCACAGCGGAGCGCTTTGGCCGGGTCTGCGCCGTGGAGGGGCGCAGCGTGGGCATCAACTGGACGTTCAGCCCCGTCTGCGACATCGACATGAACTTCCGCAACCCGATCACCAACGTGCGCACCTTCGGCAGCGATCCGGAGCGGGTGAAGGCGATGGCGGCGCGCTATGTGGGGGCCGTGCAGGGCTGCGGCATGGCGGCCTGCGCCAAGCACTTCCCCGGCGACGGCGTCGATTACCGCGACCAGCATCTGCATCCGACCTACAACAGCCTGCCCGCCGCGCAGTGGTACGATACCTACGGCGCGATCTATCGGGAGCTGATCGACCGCGGGCTGATGAGCGTCATGGTCGGGCACATCGTTCAGCCTGCCGTCGCGATGGAGATCAACCCGGCGCTGCGGTTTGAGGATTGCCTGCCGGCCTCGCTCAGCCCGGAGCTGCTGACCGGCGTGCTGCGCGGGAGGCTGGGCTTTAACGGCGTCATCACCTCGGACGCGACCATCATGGGCGGCTACTGCATGGCGATGGAGCGGCGCAGGGCGATTCCGGCGTCGATTGCGGCGGGCTGCGACATGCTCGTGTTCAACACGGACTTTGAGGAGGACTACCGCTATCTGCTGGGCGGCATTGAGGACGGGACGGTGTCCCTGCAGCGGCTCGACGACGCCGTGACGCGCATCCTCGCGCTGAAGGCGAGGGTCTGCTTTGCGCCGCCGTGCCGGGAGACGGCCGAGGGCGTTGCCTGGCAGTGCGAGGCGGCGGAGCGGGCGGTCACGCTCGTCAAGAACAACCGGCCGGACATCCTCCCGGTCACGCCGCGGCGCTATCCCGCCATCCGGCTGATCGTGCTGGGCAAGGACAGCATTTCCGGGGGCAGCGTGACGCAGATGGCCAAAGCGTTCCTGGAGGCGCAGGGCTTTGACGTGGAGGTCTACAATCCCATGGAGGACGACCTGCACGGCACGTCGGCGCTCAGCGGCCGCCGGCTGACGCTGTACCTGGCCAACTATGAGCAGGCGAGCAACCAGACCACGGTGCGCATCGACTGGTGCAAAAAGCACGCGCTGGATACGCCGCGCTTTGTGAGCGAGGAGCCCTGCGTCTTCGTCTCGCTGGCCAATCCCTACCTGCTGCAGGATGTGCCGCGCGTGCCGGTCTACATCAACGCCTATACCGCCAGCCGCGCGGTCATCGAGGCCGTGATCGGCAAGCTGCTGCGGGACGGCCCCTTTGAGGGCGTCAGCCCGGTGGATGCCTTCTGCGGCCTGCCCGATACGCGGCTGTAATGTCTGTATAACCAACCGCAACCGCAAACAGCCCACCCCGGTGAAGGGGTGGGCTGTTCAGACTGTTGACATAACAGGAAAACAAACTCCGGGGATGCATGAAGGGATTCAGCCCCTTCATCTGAAATCCGCAGGACCGGCTTTGCTGGTTCGAGGAGCGGCGGCACGCCGCTTCCGATATCATTTGGAGTGTGCCCGAAGGGCGCGCGAGACATGATGTTTTTGTTTTCCTTCCGCAGCAAGAATGCGTGAGCAGTCTTGCAGCGATAGATCAGGGCGTTTGCGTGCGGGAGAGGCCCATCTTCTCGACGTATTCCTCCAGGCACCAGTCGTTGAAGGTCATGACCTGCGCGGCCTCCGTGCCGACATAGCGGAAATGCCAGGATTCGGCGATGAAGCCGGTCAGCGCCTGCTTTTCCTCCGTGAAGCGCACGATGAAGCCGTATTCGTAGCAGTGCTCGTGCAGCCATTTCTGCTGCGCCGTGCCGGTGAAGCTGACGCCCGGCACGGTGATGTCAAAGGCGAGGCCGGTCTGATGCTCGCTCGCGCCGGCGGGGGCGACGGTCTGATAGGTCGCCGAGAGGCAGCGGCTGCGCGTCCAGCTGGGGTTCTTGGACTGATAGCTGGCGACGGAGTTGTCGACCAGCTTCTGCTGCTCGGCGTAGCTGCGGTAGGCGGAGGAGACCTGCCAGTTGCCGATGCCCTGCCCGACGGCGTCCTCGAGCATCCGATAAAGCGCCTCGACGGCGGTACGGTTGGCCTTTGTGCCGCTGTATTTGACCTTGAGGATATTCGAGGGGATGACCTCCTCGATGGCGACGAGGTCGGTGGGCATGTAGGTGCTCTCCAGCAGGTTGTCGCGGTTGACGAGGATCAGATAGTCTATCTCGGGCGCCTCGTCGGCGGAGAGCGCGCTGCCGCCATAGAGCGTGCTCAGCGTCTGCGCTCCGGCGATACCGTCTGCGCTCAGGCCGTTGACGGCCTGGAACATCGTGACCGCGTCGAGCGTCTTCTGGCCGAAGTCGCCGTCCGCCGCGCCGGTGAGGTAGCCCAGATCGATCAGCGCCTGCTGGAGCCGCTCGACGTCCGCGCCGGTGGCGCCGCGCCTGAGCGTCTTGTAGGCGGCCTGCGTGGGCGTCGGGGCGGCTGTCGGCTCCGGGATGGGCGAGGGCGTCGGCTGGGGCGTGGGCTCCGGCGTCGGCGTCTCGGGGATCAGCGAGGCATCGCCGTAGCCGTACTGCACGCCGAAGGGCGCGAATTCCGCCGGCGTCGGCGTGATGGTCGGCACGGGGCTGGGCGTCGGCTCGTCGGTCGGCTCGGGCGAGGGGGTCGGCGTCGTGCCCGAGCGCACGAAGGTGTCCGGATCGGGCTTGGGCATCAGCGAGGTCATGCCCGCGCAGAAGATGACGATGAGCACCACGGTGAGCGCGGCCAGGGCGACGCGCACGGCGGGACGCTCAAGCGGACTCGCGGGGGGCTTGTTTCGGGCTCGAAGCGGGGAATTGCGCATGGGGAATACTCCTTGTCAAAAGATCCAGCCGCCGGCCTCGAGCATCGCCTCTGCCCAGCGGCGAAGCCGGTCGCTTGCCTCATCGAGCTGCGCGCGGCTCGCCGCGATGCCGTCGCCGGAGGCGATGCACGCCGTGATGGCGTCGTTGATCCACTGGCCGTAGTGCAGCGTGTCCTTGTAGTTGTCGATGTTTGTGACCCATTCCTCGCGCGCGGCGAAGTCGTAGAGCGTCACGTTCCCATAGCCGCACAGCGCGTCATAGCACACGCCGCGCAGGGCCAGCATGGCCTCGAGCGTCCCCTTGCTCGCCATCGTCGACCATTCCGCGGCGGAATAGGGCGGGAAGAAGATGTCAAACTGCGTCTCAGGGTGCGCCTCGATGAAGGGGATCAGGTGCTTCCTGAGATTCTCCAACGCCGCGCCGGCATAGGCATCCGCATGAAGCACGGTCTCGGGCGGGGAAAAGCTCGCGTTGTAGAGCATCACGGGGCCGTAATCGTCCCGGCCCGCCCAGCAGTACATGCTGTCACGCAGGCTGTCGTCCTGCCGCTGCCCCCAGGCGCGCAGGCAGCGCGGCAGGAAGCTGGCGAGCACGGAGCGGTTGAGCCAGTACTGCACGTCGTTGAAGGGGTTTTCGTCGTAGAGATACAGCGGCACGTCGCTGCCGGTCTCCTCGACGCCGGCGATGAAGGAATAGACGTCCAGGCCGTAGACCACGCGCTTCATGTCGTGGGTTTTGAAGGCGAGGTTAAGCAGCAGCGCGTGGTTGTACGCCGTGCCGGCGGAGGTGCAGAGCTTGATGAAGCGCCCGCCCAGCAAGGCGTCCATCTGCGTGGGGCGGAAGTTCTCTGTCACGGAGGTGCCGACGATGGCGCTGTCGTAGTCGTATTGGCGCACGATGCCCGCGTTCGCGTAGACCTGCGTGGTGTTGTCGATCGGGGGCATATAGCGCGTCGCCAGACGGTAGATCTGGAACGGATCGACGAGGATGACCACGGCCGAAATCAGCACGAAGGCGGAAAGCAGCGCCGAGAGGCAGAGGAGCGCCCAGGTTTTCTTGTTCATGCCCATCAGAAGTTGAAGTAGAGGAACACGCTCACGCGGGAGAGCGACAGCGTGCAGTAGAGAATCAGCAGCACGGTGGAGAGGGCGTTGAGGACGGTGGGCTTAAAGTCCATCGTCTTTTCATAGGTGTTGCGCAGGCCCAGGCAGGCAAAGAGCGAGAGCAGATACCAGGCCATCATGTACAGCGCGTTGTAGCCGGGATGGAAGCCGCCGGGCAGCGCGAAGGCCGAGGTGATCTCGCTGCGCAGCGGGCCGAAGTCCATCATGAACATCGATTTGACGATCGCAAGCGCGTCCGCCATACTCGTGGCGCGGAAGAAGACCCAGGCGACGACGACGAAGCCGAACGTCATCAGCCACTGGAGCGCGGGGTGCAGCGCGTCATACTGCCTGCGCAAGAGGCGGTAGAGCACGCTGGCCGCGCCGTGGAGCAGGCCCCAGAAGAGGAAGAGCCAGCCCGCGCCATGCCACAATCCGCTGGCCAGGAACACGATCATCAGGTTGACGCAGGTGCGCGCCATGCCCCTGCGGCTGCCGCCGAGCGGGAAATAGATGTAATTGGTCAGGAAGCGGGAGAGCGTGATATGCCAG
>SFHU01000038.1 GCA_004555535.1 Clostridiales bacterium | reverse complement strand
AGGAAGTTGACGATGTCGCCGTCCTTCATCACATAGTCCTTGCCCTCGCTGCGCACCAACCCCTTGGCTTTGGCGTTCGCCATGCCGGATTTCACGCGGGCGCGGATCATCGCGAGTTCAAGCTGGCTGAACACGCCTGCCATTTGCAGAAATGCTTCGCTCATGGGGTCTGTCTGTCCGTTCCGGCAATCAATGGTGATGCTTCCCACAATGACCAGCCGCAGATGCTTGGCGCGTATTATCTCAATAAGTTCGCACAACTGCTGTGTGCTTCTGCTTAATCTGCTGACTTCCAGCGTGATAATCGTGTCGCCTTCCTTGGCGATATCCAGAAGCACTTGGAGTTGCTTTTTCGTCTTTGCGTCGCCGTGTTCGTATTCAAAGATGACTTGGGGGGATATCTGCCCCAAACGACGGTAGAACACCGATTCAAAAGGGTCTGCGAAAAAATCAGATTGGACAGGCATTTCCATGATCTTCGGCATACCTTTGCCACGGAAGGCATCCGGCTTGGCATACCCGTCAAAACCGTTTACCCAATGCAATCAAGGCTTTTATCTGTCCGCGGTTGGCCCGCAATCACGGCCGAAGCCGTGTTTCATGAAGCCTCTCAGGCGTTCCGCCCGCATTCCGGCATGGCCGTGTCCTCCTCGTCCGTTTCCGCGTCTCACTCGCTCCGCAGCTCCTCCCGGACCTGCATCAGGATCCGGCCCAGATGGTTTTCGCCCTTCCGGGTCCTGGTTTCCACGCCCCAGAAGATGTCGTGCCAGGTGTTGCCCTCCTCCAGCACAGAATCGCCGGTGGCCAGAAGCAGCGCCTTCAAATCCTCGTTCTGGGTGAACTTGGCCCGGACGACCTCCTCCATGATGGAGAGCTTCACGTCCTCCCAGTCGGGACGGAGCTGGACATGCCGCCCCTTACGCTTGGCCTCATTGGAACGGAGGGTGGTATTCTTTCCGTTCTGAGCGTGAAATTCGCCTTTCTCGTGTTCCTGGGCTCGGTCGCCGGCCTGTTTGTCGGCGCAATTCCCGGGCTCTCCGTCTCCATGGCCACGGCGCTGCTCGTCTCCATCACCTACACCTGGCAGACGAACGACGCGCTGGCGATGGTCATGGGCGTCTACGTCGTCGGCGTGTTCAGCGGCGCGGTCTCCGCGATTCTGATCAACATCCCCGGCGCGCCCTCCTCCGTCGTAACGACGCTGGACGGCTATCCGCTCGCGCGCAGGGGGCAGACCTACAAGGCGCTCTATGTCGCGACGATCTACTCGTTCATCGGCAGCGTGTTCGGCCTGGCGGCGCTGGCGCTGCTGGCCAAGCCGGTGTCCAATCTGGCGATCAGGTTCAGGCCGATGGATTACTTCCTGCTCTCGCTGTTCGGCCTGGCGACGGTCGGCTCCGTCACCTCGAAGAACTATGTCAAGGGCCTGATCTCCGTGATCTTCGGCATTTCGCAGCTGCGCGCCGGCATCAGCACGGTGCCCGCGCTGGTGGGCCTGTTCGGCTTTGCCGAGGTGCTCAGCGTCATCTTCGACGGGCACATGAGCCAGACGGTCGAGCGCATGGGCCATGAGCACATCCGCCTGCGCGACGTGCTGCGTCCCTGGAAGCTCGCGCTGTATTCCTCCGTGCTGGGCACGCTCGTGGGCGCGCTGCCGGGTGCGGGCGGCCCCGTGGCAGCCTTCCTCTCCTACAACGAGGCCAAGCGCCTGGTCAAGCATCCGGAGACGCCCTTTGGCGAGGGCGCTGTGGAGGGCATCGTGGCCAGCGAATCCTCCAACAACGCCTGCATCGGCGGCGCGCTGATCCCGATGCTGACGCTGGCCGTGCCGGGCGACGCCGTCACGGCGATCATCCTCTTCGGCTATCCGATCACCGCGTTCCTGCTGGTGTGCACGGTGCTGGTCGTGCTGGGCAACATCCCGGCGGTCAAGCGCATCGCCCTGTGCCGGAGGCGGATTTGAATCGAAAAGCGTGATTTCCGGATATGAATCTCCCCTGCAGGCCCGTCCCGCATGGGAGATTCTTTTTAATTTTTGATGCTGACCGCCGCCTCGCGCATCATCCAAAGCTCGTCTAACGACGGCCAAAGGCCGCAATCGATTTCGATTCCTGTCGCCTCCTCTCTTTTCCTCTCACCGTTCCCCGTTTTCCATCCGGAAATCCGGCGAACCTGCAGCATTGAGCGAATTCTTTCCTCATTTCTCCCCGTTTCTCTTCGATTTTCATGCAGCTGTGCATGCACAAGCGGAAAGGTACCCATGATTTTTTAAAATTTGCAATCGATTTCTGTTGATTGTTGGAGAATCCTTTGGTAGAATATGACAAAAGAGAGCCCGAAAAACATCCTCCGTTGATAAGAGGAACAAAAAAAACAATCATTTTGAAAGGAGCTATTCCCCATGAAAAAGACCCTTACCCGCCGCAGCTTCCTCAAGAGCGCCGCAATCGCTGCCGGCGCCAGCGTCGTCGCTTCCACCGGTCTGGCCGCTGCCCGCGACCAGGTGACGGAGACCGCCGCAGCTGCGGCCGGCGCCAAGGCCCGTCTGGATCCGTATTCTGCTGAGAACAAGATCAAGATCGCCTACATCGCCCACGACATCTCCACCCCCAATAACCAGGGCTGGCTTGAGGGCATTCAGCGCGAGTGCTCCGCGTGGGAGAACATCGAGATCCTGCAGTATGACGCGCAGGAGGATGCCGTCAAGCAGGCCTCCTATGTGACCGACGCCGTCAACCAGGGCTGCGCCGCGATCATCCTGCAGTGCTCCGATGGCACCGCGCTCGCGCCCGCCGTCGACGAGGCGGAGGCTGCCGGCGTTCCGGTCGTCACTGTGAACCTGGACGCGTACACCGTGCACTCCGGCCTGGTCATGGCCGTGGACTACGACGCGGGCCGCATGGCCGCCGACGAGATGGCCAAGCAGATGGGCGGCAAGGGCAACGTCGTCATCATCGAGGGCGTCGCGGGCCTGAGCCGCACCGACAACCTCGAGCAGGGCTTCAAGGACACCATCGCCAAGTACCCGGACATCAAGGTGCTCGACGCGCAGCCGGCCAACTTCCAGAAGGAGACCGCGACGACCGTCATGAACTCCTTCATGCAGAACTACCCGGAGATCCACGGCGTGTTCGTGATCAACGACGCGATGGCCGAGGGCGCCGCGCTGGCCGTCGATTCCGCGGGCAAGACCGGCACCATGTTCATCTGGGGCGCCGACGGCGAGAAGGACGCGCTGACCATGATCGAGAACGGTCAGATGGCGGGCACCATCTACACCAACAGCTGGGACGAGGGCTCCACCGCCGCCAAGCTGGCCCTGTTCCTCATCGACTCCGAGTACAGCTACACCTGCCTGACCAAGACGCCGCAGATGATCATGGAGTGCGTCGTCGTCACGAAGGAGACCGTTGGCAGCATTCCGGAGGCAGACCGCTGGTAATCCGGCGCACAACGAACATTCCGGTTCCACCGGGGCTGCTCACCGGCAGCCCCGGTTTTTGTCATTGAGGAAGGAGGAACCGCAAACGTGAAGCAAAGTACTCTTCGCAAGCTGATCACGCTGGCCATGCTGGCCGTGCTCTGCATCTTCTTCACGGCGAAAAACGCCGTCTTCATGAGCGCAGGCAACCTGATAGCCATCCTGCGCGACGCCTCGGTCGCGGGCATTGTGGGCGTCGGCCTGACCTGCGTGATCCTGACCGCGGGCATCGACCTGTCCACCGGCTCCGTCATCGCGCTGGTGGGCATGACGATGGCCAACGTCTACGAGTATACCCTCTGGCCGATCTGGGTGATGATCCTGCTGGGCCTGCTCGTGGGCGCTCTGTGCGGCCTGATCAACGGCTTTGTCGTCGCCAGGCTGCACATTCCCGAGTTCATCGGTACGCTGGCCACGATGGGCATCTTCCGCAGCCTGACCTATGTGATTGCGGTCGACGAGAGCTACCAGATGCGCACCGCAGAATTCGTCAAATGGGGCGGAAAGGCCGCCAGCTTCCAGCTCGGCGGGCAGAACGTGGACATCTACTGGGTCGTCATCGCCCTGCTGGTCATCACACTGCTGGGCCAGCTCCTGCTCAAGAAGACCCGCCTGGGCACCAATCTCTATGCCGTCGGCTCCAATCCCAAGGCCGCGCAGCTCTCCGGCATCAACACGGAGAACACCCGCATCATGGCCTTCGTGATCACGGGCCTGCTGGCAGCCGTGGGCGGCGTGTTCCAGACCGCGCGCCTGCAGAGCACGCAGGTCCTCCTCGCGGACAGCTTCAACTTCGACCCAATCGCCGCGGCGGTCATCGGCGGCTGCGCGCTCGATGGCGGCGAGGGCGACTGCATCGGCACCCTCCTGGGCGCGATCTTCATGGCCGCGCTCAACAGCGGCATCATGAAGCTCGGCCTGAGCTCCGCGTGGCAGAACGTCATCAAGGGAATCATCATCATCCTGGTGGTGCTCTTTGACGCATGGTACAGGCGGTTCATGTCCACGCGCGCCATGAAGCGCAAGGCGCAGCAGAGCGGAACGGAGGTGGCGTAAGTGAGCGAAATCATTCTGGAAGCGAAGGGAATTTGCAAGAGCTTTTCCGGCGTCAAGGTGCTCAAAAGCGTCAACTTCTCCGTCCGCAAGGGCGAGGTGCATGCCCTGATGGGCGAAAACGGCGCGGGCAAGAGCACGCTGATCAAGATCCTCACCGGCGCATACACCAAGGACAGCGGCACGATCGAGTGGAAGGGCAAGCCCGTGGAGATCAATTCCCTGGGCGACTGCCAGAAGCTGGGCATGAGCTGCATCTATCAGGAGCTATCGGTGATCCCCGCGCTGACGGTCTCCCAGAACGTGTTCCTGGGCCGTGAACCGCGCACGCTGGGCATCATCGATCACGCCAAGATGCGCACGATGACCCGCGAGCTGATCGAGCGCTACGGCTTTCCTCTGGACCCGGATGCCAGGGTCTCCGACCTGGGCATCGGCGTGCGCCAGATGGTGGAAATCCTCAAGGGCCTCTCCTGCAAGGCAGAGGTGCTGATCATGGACGAGCCGACGGCCTCCCTCTCCGGCAAGGAGGCGGAGACGCTCTTTTCCATCATCGAGCGTCTGCGCGAGCAGGGCGTGTCCGTCATCTACATCAGCCATCGCCTCGAGGAGGTCTATCGCCTCGCCGACCGCCTGACCATCCTGCGCGACGGCGAAAACGAGGCCGTGCTCGACCACGACCAGATCGACCCCCGCAAGGTCATCAGCCTGATGATCGGCAAGGAGATTGACGAGTCCGCCGGCACGGTGAACACCATGCATACGCCGACGGGCGACGTGCTGCTGCACGTCGAGCGCCTCTCCAACCTGAGCAGCTTCCACGACGTCTCCTTTGACATCCACCGGGGCGAGATCGTCGGCTTCGGCGGGCTCATCGGCGCGGGCCGCACGGAGATCATGCGCGCCATCTTCGGCATCGACAGCTTCACCTCCGGCAGCATCACGTTTGACGGGAAGCCCTTCCGCTCCACGCCCAAGAAGAGCATCCGCGCGGGCATCGGCTTCGTGCCGGAGGACCGCCGCGGGCAGGGCTTCATCCCCCTCCTCTCCACGACGCGCAACGTCGCCCTGACCAACTACGACATCATCGGCAAAAAGGGCCTCGCCATCGACGAGAAGGAGGAGCTGGCGATGTCCAGGCGCGCGATTGAGAAGATGGACGTCCGCCCGAGCGACCCGGGCAAGCAGGTCGGCCTGATGAGCGGCGGCAACCAGCAGAAGGTCGTCGTGGGCAAGTGGCTGATGCGCGACCTCAAGCTGCTCATCGTCGACGAGCCGACGGCGGGCATCGACGTGGGCGCCAAGGATGAGATCTACGGCATCCTGGAGGATCTGGCCCATCAGGGCGTAGCGGTCATCCTGGTCAGCTCCGACCTGCAGGAGCTCATCCGCGTCAGCCATCGCATTCTCGTCATGCGCAAGGGCAGCATCGTTCGGGAGTTTAACAACGGGAGCGTCACCCAGTCCATGGTGCTGGAAGCGGCCTCCGGCCTGCAGGCGTGAAGGGAGGGACAGCGATGAAGAAACTGAATTTGAGCCGTTTGACCAAGCCCCTGATCCTCGTGCTCTGCTTCGCGGCGCTGACCATCCTGCGCCCGAAGGCCTTCCCGACGGTCAGCAACCTCTCCAACGTGCTCTGGTCCATCAGCGTATACGGCATCATGACCAGCGGAACGATCTTCGTCTTCCTGGTCGGCGGCATCGATCTGTCCATCGGCTCGCTCTGCGGCCTGACGGGCGTCGCCTGCGTGATGACCATTCAAGCTCTGGGGCGGACGAACTTCGCCGTCGTCATGGGCATCCTGGCGGCCATCGCGGTCGGCGCGCTCGCCGGCCTGTTCCACGGCCTCACGGTCACGCGCTTCCGCGTGCCGGCCTTCCTGATCACGTTTGCAACCTCCACGGCGTATCTCGGCCTCTCCATGCTGCTGACCAACAACAAGATCATCAGCTGCACGGAGCCGGCGCTGTTCACCGGCATCTCCAATTACAAGCTCGTTGGCTTCCCCGTCCCGGTGTATCTGATGATCGTCGTCGCGCTGATGAGCTGGTTCATCCTCTCGAAAACCTCGCTGGGCCGCAGCTTTTATGCGGTGGGCGGCAACGCCCCGGCCTCCCGCCTCTCCGGCATCAACGACACGGGCGTCACCATGCTTGCCTATGTGTTCAGCGGCATCACCACGGCCATCGGCGGCATCGTCCTGGCCTCTATGACGCAGCAATGCAAGGCCATGAACGGAAGCGGTTATGAGAACTATGTCATCATGTCCGCCGTCATCGGCGGCGTCAGCCTGCTCGGCGGCGTCGGCACGGTGCCCGGCTGCATCTTCGGCGCCGTGCTGATCGGCCTGCTCAACAACGGCCTCAACCTGATGAGCGTGCCGGCGACCGAGCACGACCTGGTCAAGGGACTGGTCATCATCGCGGCGATGGCGTTTGACGCCGCGCAGCATCAGGACAGCGCCCGCAAGTCCCTGACGAAGCTCCCATGGCTCAAAAAGAAAGGAATGTAATGCACCATGAAAAAGATTGACGCGCACCTTCATCTGGCACAGGTCGTCGCCGGCTACTGCCGCCGCGGCGAATCCCGCGCCATCGGCGGCGGCCGGGCCGCCTGGGGCAACGGCGAGGAGTGGCAGCTCTTCCCGCAGAACGGCGAATACGGCGAGTATAATTTCACGGCGGAGATGGCCCTGGCGCTCATGGACAAAAACGACGTCGAGCGCGCCGTCCTGATGCAGGGCAGCATGTACGGCTTCCAGAACCGCTACCACGAGGAGCTGCTCAGAAGGTATCCCGACCGCTTCTGCCCCACCTGCACCATCGACCCCTACATGACCAACGCGCTTGACACCCTGGAGGGCTTCTTCGACCGCGGCTTCCGCGCGGCCAAGTGGGAGGTCAGCAGCGGCGGCGGCCTGATGGGCTGCCACGAGCCGTTCGACCTGGCCGGGCCGGTCATGATGCCGCTGATCAGGGTCGTCAACCGGCACCATGGCACGGTCGCGCTGGACGTCGGCGACCTGACCATGCACAGCCATCAGCCGCTGAGCCTGGCCCGCATCGCCGACGAGAACCCGGACATCAAGCTGGTCGTCTGCCACCTGCTGGCGCCCATGGAGGGGCATTACAAGGAGCTGGAGCTGAGCCTGCGCCTGCTGGCGAAGGAGAACATCTGGTTTGACATTGCCGCGCTGCCCAAGATCGTGGAGCCGAACGGCTATCCGTATCCGAAGGTGCACGAGGTGCTGAAGCTGGCCAAGGACATTCTCGGCGCGGACAGGCTGCTCTGGGGCACGGACGCGCCCTTCGCGGCGACGTCCGACACCTACACCCATCTGCACGACTACCTCCTTCAGGGCGACGCCTTCACCGAAGACGAGCTGCGCAAGGTCTACTACGACAACGCCAAACACGTCTACTTTGACTGATCCATCTGAAAAAAGCATGCCCTCCCCCTTCGCGGGGGAGGGTACATTCATTCCTCAGACTGTCGCGGCCGGCTCAAGCCGGCCATGTTTCTTTATGACAGAGCTCCGGCCTTTCTGCCGCCGCCCGGCGGTTTTTCAGGCGACCGTGCCGCCGCGCCGCGCCTGGTTAAGGCGCGCAAAGAGCACGGGCGTGATCGCGGGATAGGTCAGGTTGTCCGGCAGCGCGTCAAAGACGCGCGTCCCGGCCATCTCGCTTTCGGGCATCGGCCCCAGCGCGAAAATCTCCGCCGCGTAGACCTGCCCGTTTGCCCCCTCGCCCGTCCGCTCGTCCCCGGCCCAGTAATCGCACAGGGGCCGCAGCGCGTAGTCAAGCGCGCCGCTCTCCTCAAACAGCTCGCGCCGCGCGGCCTCCTCCGGCGTCTCGCCCGGCTCAATGTGCCCGCCCTGCGTCTCCCAGGTCGTGCGCGCGCGGTGGCGGCTGAGCAGGATGCGGCCCTGCCAGGAGGAGAGGATGACGACGTAGCGGTAGCGCTCAAGCGCGCCGAAACCAAAGGTTCTGCAGATCATATTGCGGCACTTCCCTTTTGCATGGATGGTTTTCTTCGCGTTCCATCATACGACGGCTGGCCGCCTCTGTCAAGCTGGGCTGCGCGCAGCGCGCGGCCAGCGCGCCCATCGTCCCGCGCCAGAGGCAGACAGCCTCCGGCAGCTGCGCCAGCTCCTGCGGCCGCATCAGCTCCGGCGGCCCCGGCAGCGCCACATCCCCCGTCAGCGCGAGCAGCTTCGAAACAAACTGGGAGCAGAAATACCGCCCGCTTCTCCGCAGAGGCAGCCCCGCGCGGCAGGCCAGCAGCCCCAGCACGCTGTAACGGTATGCCCGGCGCGCCGTCGCGTCCTGGCGCGCGAGCATCGCCTCCGCATGTGCCCGCGCCCGCGCATAGCCCGCCTCTGAGACCGGCACCGCAAGCAGCGCGCAGGGGATTTCCGGATGCGCGCCGTAGTAGCCCGCCGCGGGCTGCTCGCGTACCAGCCCCGCCGGAAGCGGACAGCACGCGTCAAAGCGCGCAAAGCTGCACAGCGTCGTCAGCGCCCCGTCAAAGGCGATGGAGACATGGGTATAGCTGTCGCCCGTCAGCGCGTGAATCGTGCGTGAAAGGCAGGTCTGCGAGCGGACGAGCAGCAGATAGATCGTCTTCATCGCCCGTCCCTCCTGCACATCGCCCGGTAGACGAACAGCCCCGCCAGGGACAGCGCCCCCGTGAGCACCATCACGCCCAGCGCCAGCGCCATGCGCCGTGCCCCGAGCGCGCTTCCGCCGATCGTGGAGGTCACAATCGAGGGGATGCGCGCCACAGCCGTCAGCGCAATCGTGCGCGGAAGCGGCAGGCGCGTCAGGCCGATGGCGTAGTCGAACAGGTCCTTCGGCGTCCCGGGGATCAGGTAGAGCAGAAAGATCGTCGCGGTCTGCCGCGCCGGGCTGCGCATGAAGGGCAGCTCCTCGATGCGCTCCGGCGGGAAAAAACGCTCGACCGCCCCCCGGCCAAAACCCCGCGCAGCCCCCGCCGCCAGGGCGCAGCCCAGCGACGCGCCGATGAGACACAGCAGCAGTCCCTCGAGCGCGCCGAACGCATAGCCCGCCGCGATCTCCACTGGCTCGCCCGGCAGAAACGCGAGCACCACCTGCACGGCCATCAGCGCCACCATCGCCGCCCGGCCTACGGCCCTGTGCTCCGCCACCCAGGCCCGCAGGGCGTCCGGATCGCGGACGGCGTCCATGACAGGGCGATAGAGCAGCAGGCAGCCGAGCAGCAGCGCCAGCACGAGCGCCGCCGCCATGAAGCATTCCCTTCTTCGTTTTCCTTGTTCGGACATAAAACAGCCTCCTCTGTGTTGCCGCAGAGGAGGCCATGCCCCTCTGCGCGTTCACAGAGAGGAGCATACCAGCCAGTTTTCAACTTTTTTCCTGATGATCAGAAACCGTTTGTTTTATTCGAATCAGCGTCCAAATTTTGCTTCACGGATTAAACCCGTTTCAATCGTAGGCCGCTTCGCAGCCTGCTCTGAAACTACGTTTCTATTAGGGTTTTGGCCTGCCGCCCAAACCTGCCTGAGGGATTTCATCCCTCAGACTCCCTTCCTCGCTTGCGCGCCTATGAAGGCATTTTGAATGGGTACAGCCTTATCCCCCGCAGGAGCCGAAATCCGCCGTCACGCAGGCGCCGCCCTCCGGGACGTTGCAAAGCGTGAGCGCGCCGCCGCAACGCTCGCAGAGCACCCGCGCGACGTTGAGCCCGAGGCCGAGATGGCCCTGCGCGCCGGTCTTCTCCTCGCTGAAGAACGGCTCGTCCGCGTGCAGCAGCGCGTTTTCGGAGAAGCCGCGCCCGTCGTCCCGCACGGTCAGGATGAGCCGTCCCTCCCGCACGGCGAGCTTGGCCTCCACGCGCGCACTGGCGTAGCGCAGCGCGTTGGCGGCCAGGTTGTCAAACACGCGCTCGACGAGCTGCGTATCCGCCATCACGAGGCCGAGCGGCTCCTCCGCCTCCAGGGCAAAGGCCTTCCCCTGCCCGGCGGCCAGCATCGCGCCCGTCTCCCGAAGCCGCGCGCCCAGCACCTCCAGGACGACGCGCTCCCGGCGTACCTGCACATCCTCCAGCCGCCGGATCTCGCCCAGGCCCTCGACGTAGCGCTCCATCCGCAGGATATGCCCGCGCATGGTCGAAACCGTCTGCTTCGCCCGCTCCGGCGGCATCGCGGAAAGCCCGTCCTCCAGCAGCTCCGCCTCGCCCTTGAGCACGGTCAGCGGCGTGCGCAGGTCGTGGCTGAGGGCGGCAGTCTGCCTGCGCCGCTCCTCCATTGCGCGCCACATCGAACGCTCATGCTCGAGCACCTGCGCGCGCATCCGCTCGAAATCCGCACAGAGCCTGCCCATCTCGTCGGGCGCGTCATAGCGGACGGAGAAGTCGAGGTCATTTTCGCCGATGCGCTGCGCCGCCTCGCGCAGCACGCCCAGCGGCTCGCGCAGCTTGCGCCGGTAGAACGCCCGCGCCGCCAGCGCCATGCACAGCAGCGGCCAGACAAACAGGCTGAACCCTTCGATCATGCTGAGCAGCTCGTAGCGCGCGTCCATGTCGGAGTTCATCACCAGCTCATAGCGCAGCTCCTCCCCCTCCAGGGTCAGCGCCGAGGCATTCATAAAGGCCTTGTAGGTGCGCAGCACGACGCGCCCGTCGTCCGAGGCCACGCGCACCCAGCTCTGCGCGATCAGATCGTCCTTGACCGGCTCGCACAGCAGGCCGGTGCCCAGAATCAGCCCGAGCGCCGCCAGCGTGAAGAGCAGCACATACACAAACAGCGCGCGGCGCAGCGGCAGGCGCGCGATCCAGCGGCTCCAGCGGCCCGGGCGTCGCCGCCGCTTTCCGGTATGCCGGGGAGCGGCCGGCTTCCCGCTTACCTTTTTGCCCATCGGTATCCCACTCCCCACACCGTTTCGATCATCCCGGCGCAGCTCGCGGCATCGAGCCGCGCACGGATGCGGCGGACGTGCTCGCTGACGACGGCGCTGTCGCCCACGCCGTCGAGTCCCCATACAGCCTCGTAGATGCGCTCCCGGTCAAAGACCTGGCCCGGATGCGTCGAGAGCAGCGCGACAATGTCGAATTCCTTCTTTGGCAGCTCGAGCGTCTGCTCCCCCGCATAGAGCATCCGCCGGCCGTAATCGATCACAAGCCCCTGGTCAAAGCGCACCTGTGTGCGGCTTCTGGCGCGCGTCTCGCGGCGCAGATGGGCCTGCACGCGTGCGCCCAGCTCCCGCAGGCTGAACGGCTTGAGGATGTAGTCGTCGCCGCCCGCGGCAAAGCCCTGCAGCTTGTCCGCCTCCTCGATGCGGGCTGTCAGAAAGAGGATCGGGCAGGGCAGGTGGTCCCGCAGCAGGCGGCAGACCTCCAGGCCGTCCATATCCGGCAGGCCGATGTCCAGCAGGATCAGATCCGGCAAACGCCGCGCGCAGTCGATGGCCTCCCGCCCCGTCGCGGCGGTCAGGACGGCGTAGCCCTCGCCCGTCAGATAGTCGCCAAGCATCGCGCGGATGTCCGGCTCGTCCTCCACAATCAGGATCGTCACATGTCTCCCTCTTCTCCATAGGTATGGGAGCGGATGCCCTTCCTCCGGCATTCTGTCTCCCCTCCATAGAATACGGGAGAGGTTTCAACTTTCCTTCAACTTTGGCGTGTTTTTCTCATTTTGCCTTCCCGGCCCGCTTTGGCGCAGCTGCGCGATGTTCTGCCGGCAGCCCTCGACCGTCTCGCCCTCCGTGATACCCCAGTCCTCCCGCAGGATCGCGACGACGTGCTCATAGGCCTCAATCGCGCCCTCGTCGTCCCCGAGGATCATGCAGATCTGCGCGATGCTGTCCCAGAGGCGCTCTGCCTCCGCGTGATCGCCCTGCCCATGTTCTCATTCAGGTTCATCTTGCATATCTCCTCTCGTGTCCGCATCTCCCGCGTCTGCCCCATCTGATCACGGCGCAGGCGCAGCGCACAAGCGTGCCGTGGTTGATTCCCGCTCAACCGGGGCAAATCCCCGCCGGTCAGTCCTTTTGCGCGCAATCCGTATTGACAGCGGCTCCCGGTGCGCCGTATAATAAAAACAAATCCCGGGTTTTGTTTTTACCCGTTTTCTTTTCCCCATCGTAAAAACAAAACCGTCACTTTGTTTTCACCTTCCGGTCACATTTGACCGTGCAAGCCGCAAGGAGGTTCCCCGTGGGCTACATCACATTTGAAAACGTCTGCAAATACTATCCGACCGGAGACACCGTGGTCAAAGCGGTGGATAACGTGAGCTTCTCCATCGAGAAGGGCGAGTTCTGCGTCGTGCTCGGCCCCTCGGGCGCGGGCAAGACGACGATCCTCAACCTGCTGGGCGGCATGGACAAGGCCACCAGCGGCAAGATCACCGTCGGCGGCAAGGAGATCACCGGCCTGCGCGGTCCGCAGCTCACTGAGTACCGCCGCACGGACGTCGGCTTCGTCTTCCAGTTCTACAACCTGATGCCCAACCTGACGGCGCTTGAAAACGTCGAGCTCGCGCGGCAGGTCTGCAGGGACGCGCTCGACCCGCGCAGGGTCATGGAGCAGGTCGGCCTGGGCGAGCGCCTGAACAACTTCCCGGCCCAGCTCTCCGGCGGCGAGCAGCAGCGCGTGTCCATCGCCCGCGCGCTGTGCAAGAACCCTGCGCTGCTTCTGTGCGACGAGCCGACGGGCGCGCTGGACAGCAAGACCGGCGTGCAGGTGCTCTCGCTGCTCACGGACGTCTGCCGCACGCACAACGCGACCGTCGTCATCATCACGCACAACGCGATGATCGCTCCGCTGGGCAACCGGGTCATCCGCGTCAAAAACGGCGGGATCGAGTCGATCGAGCAATGCGAGCATCCCGCGCGAGTGGAGGACATCGCATGGTAAAGAACACCCTTCGAAAGAAGCTCTACCGGGACATGTCCCGGGCGGCGATGCAGTTTCTTTCGATCATTGCCCTGTGTGCGCTGGGCACGTTCGCCTTTGCCGCGCTCGACGGCACGGCGCGCATGACGCGCACCACGCTCGACACCTACTACGAGGAGAACAACCTCGCCGATTTCTGGGTGACGCTGCCCGCCGGCGTCGACCGGACCAGTCTGGACAAGGTTTCCGGTGTCGATGGCATTGCCGCCGTGCGCGCCCGCGCCAGCGCCGACCTGGAGACGACGCTCGAGGGCGACGCCAGCGTCAGCGTCACCGCCTACGACGGGGAGATGGACATCAACGCCCCACTGCTGCGCGAGGGCGAGCTGCTGGATATCGCCGACAAGCGCGGCTGCCTCGTCGAGGAACGCTTCGCGCAGGCGCACGGCCTGTCGCTGGGCGACCGCATCACCGTCAAGCTCTCCGGGCAGGAATACACGTTCCTCATCCGCGGCATCGCCGTCAGCCCGGAATACATCGTCGTCTCCGACGGCATCGTCGCCGACCCGAACGCCTACGGCTACATTCTGATCAATTCCTGCGCCATGCGCGAGCTGCCGCTGACGCAGATCGTCGCCATGCTTGAGGAGGGCGCGGACAGCGACACCGTGCGCGGCGCCATCGAGGAGGCGCTTCCCGACGCGCTGGTCGTGGACCGCACGTCCCATTCGAGCACCGCGCGCGCCAACAACGACGCGCAGATGTTTGAAAACATGACGCTGATCTTCCCGATTCTGGCCTACGCCGTCGCGGCGCTGATCGTCATGACGACGCTTTCGCGCATGATCGACAACCAGCGCCTGCAGATGGGTACGCTCAGCGCCCTGGGCTTCTCCGCACGCCAGATCAAGAACCACTATCTCTCCTACGCGATTGCGCCGTCCCTGATCGGCGCGGTGCTGGGCACGCTCATCGGCCACTACACGCTACCCTTCTTCCTCTGGGACGCGCTCATCGGCCAGAACGAGATGCCCTATCAGCTCGTGCCGCCGATCTCTGTCCCTGCGTGGATCATGACGGCGCTGAGCGTGATCATGAGCGTGTGCATCATGCTCTTCTCCTATCACAAGGCCGCGCAGGAGACGACCGCCGCGCTGCTGCGGCCCAAGCCGCCCAAGGACGGCAAGCGCATCCTGCTCGAGCGGATGACCTTCCTCTGGTCCCGCTTCAGCTTCAATGCCAAGATGATCACGCGCAACCTGATGCGCAACAAGCTGCGCACGCTGATGTCGCTGGTCGGCCTGCTGTGCTGCAACATGCTGATCATCACCTCGCTGGGTCTGCAGGATTCCGTCACCGCGATGAGCGTCAACTACTACACGGGAACGCTCTCCTACGACGTGCGCGCGAATCTCAAGGGCGAGGTCGGCACGGCGGAGAGCTATGAGCGCCGCCTGGAGGCCGACACCGTCGAATGCGTGATGGAGCAGTCGATCTCCCTGCGCGCGGATGGCGGCACCCGCACTGTGATGATGACCGTGCTCGAGGACGATCAGACGCTCCAGCACCTGGGCGAGCATGAGACGTTCGTCAGCATCCAGCCCGGCACCGCCGCCGTGACCTACAAGCTCACCAAAACGCTGGGCATCAGCCTGGGCGACACCATCCGCCTTTACCTGCCCGGCGACGACGAGCCGCTGACGATGGTCGTGGGGCAGATCGTGAGTAACAACGTCTCCCAGGGCGTCTACCTGAACCGCTCCACCTGGGAGGCCCAGCGCAAGGGCGATTTCACGCCCACGGCGATCCAGCTGCTGGGCCCGAGCGAAAGCTGCCTCTCGCTGCTTGAGGACATGGACGAGGTCGACAGCATCGACTACCCCGCCGAACAGATTCAGGACATGCTCTGGATGCTCGACACGCTCTCCTCCGTCTTCACGCTGCTCACGGGCATCGCGCTGGCGCTGGCGTTCGTCATCTGCTACAACATGGGCCTGATGAACTTCGTCGAGCGCACGCGCGAATACGCGACGCTCAAGGTGCTGGGCTATCATCAGAAGGAGATCCGCAAGCTGATCCTGCGGGAGAACAACATCATCTCCACGCTCGGCGTGCTGCTGGGCGTCGCCCCGGGCATCCTGCTCACGGACGTGATCCTGCACTCCTGCGAGCCGGAATCCGGTTACTATCCCGGCGCGCCGGCGCTGCAGTCCGTGCTCATCGCCTGCGCGATCACGTTCTGCTTCTCCTACCTGCTCCAGCTTCTGCTCACCCGTAAGGTCAAAAAGATCGACATGGTCGAAGCGCTTAAATCCGTAGAGTAATCACTGCCCAATCGACATGGAAGAAAGGAAATCGCTATGAAAACCAAGCTTCTCTCCTTCGCCGCCCTGCTGCTCGTACTCACGTTCAGCGCCGCCTGCGCGCTGGGCGCGACGGCCAACGCCGTCATCGTCGCCCCGGAAACCGCCAAGATCACCGCGCCCTTCTCCGGCACGCTGCTGGCCTTCGACCTGACGGCTGGTGACGAGGTCGCCGCGGGCGACACGCTCTTTGCGATGGACACCGTGCCCGTCTATGCCACGCAGAGCGGCACAGTCTCCGCCGTCTTTGCCAAGGCGGGCGACGATGCCTCCGGCGTCATCGCGCATTACGGCTCCCTCGCCGTCATCGAGCCGACGCACGCGCTCTACGTCGCCGCGGACAATTCTCAGGCCTACGACGATGACGAAAACCGCTACCTCCACGCCGGTGAGACGCTCTACCTCAAGTGCGGCAGCGAGAAGGGCACCGGCATCGTCACCTCCGTCTCCGGCAACGCCTACAACGTCGATATCCTGACCGGCAGCTTTGACGTCGGCGACACCGTCCGCTGCTACCGCGAGAGCGGCACCCCCTCCGACAGCGAGACCGGCCGCGGCCGCGTGACGCGCTATGCGGACATCAGCGTCGCGGCGGAGGGCCGCATCGCCGCCGTGCATGTCAAGGCGGGCGACACCGTCTCCGTCGGCGATCTGCTCTTTGAGGTCATCGACGGCCAGAGCGCGAAGGACGTCCCGCTGACGCTGACCGCTCCCGTGAGCGGCGCGGTCACGTCGCTGAGCACCGTCTCCGGCGCGCAGGTCTATCGCGGCCAGCTGCTGTGCGAAATCGCGGACCTGACGAAGCTCGAGCTGAGTGCCGAGGTCGACGAGCTCGACTTTTCCGCCATCTCCGTGGGCACGACGCTCAGCTTCACGCTGGACGCCTACGCGGGCGAAACCTTCTCCGGCACGGTCACGGAAATCCGCCCGGTCGGCATCACCCGCCAGAACGCCACCTATTACGACGTGCGCATCACGCTGCCCGCGGGCAAGACGCTCCTGCCGGGCATGAACGCGACCGTCACGATCCCGTAAACGGCATGGACTCCCCAGGTAACCACGGAGCGCCCGGCGTTGCGGCGCGCGGATGCTTCAAAGAAAAGAAGGGAACGCTATGGCTCAGCCTTTTACAGCGCAGCAGCGGGAAGCCATCCGCGCCAGTCTCCTTGAAAGCGCTTGCCGCCACGCCATCGACGATGGCCCGGAGCGCACATCTCTGGACACGCTGACCTCCGAGGCGGGTATCTCCAAATCCTCCTTCTACAAGTTTTACGACAGCAAGGAGCTCCTCTTCCTCGAGGTCGCCGCGCGCTGGGAGCAGCAGGTGCTGCAAAAGGCCGTCGAGACGCTCTCCCGCAGCGATTCAGGCAGCAAGGAGCGCGCCGCCGCGATGGTGCTCTCCTGCTTTGAGGAGATCCACCGGCTGGGCATTGCGCGGTTCCTGCGCGAGGATCTGCCCCAGCTCGCGGCGATCATCCCCGGCCAGGAGGCCAAGGCGCATTATCTCGCCTCCTCCCGCAGCATCTTCGAGGCGCTCTGCGCCGCCGGCATCCGCTTTGCCGCGCCGGACGACGTCGTGCTCTCCGTCATCCAGGTGCTCTATCTCTCCATCCTGAACATTCAGGACATCGGCGAAGCGTTCTTTCCCGCCCTGCGCGTGCTCGTTCAAAGCGCCTGCGACAAGCTCGTCGTTTGAGCATCGCGCATATTCTTCCCGCCTCCGGACACAATATCGCTGAGCCCGCGTTCAGGGCCGGCTGCCGGCCCGCGCGCTTTTCCCAAAAGGCCGGGCAGACAGCTTGCGCTGAATTCGGGCTCAGAATCTTGCTTGATGGAGGGAAACATCATGAACCAGACCATCCATTGCTCTGTGGAAACCTGCCGCCATCACAGCGACAGGAACACCTGCCGTCTGGATGCCATCAACGTGCGCCCGAACTGCGACTGCCATTCCGGCAAGTGCGACGAGAGCATGTGCGGCTCCTACGAGTGCGGCTGCCACAAATGAGCGCGGGCGCGGCGGAGATGTATTCCGCCGCGCCTCTTTCTGTCTTTTGTTATTTTTCAAAATTCTATCTCATTGGGATAAATCATACTTTGTAGGGAATGTTCCTTTGTCCCTTTTTGGGATATGATGAAGGCAACTTGATTGTGGAGGGGATTTCCTATGCGGGTATCCTACAAGACCATCGGGCGCAATATCCGCAGCGCGAGGCTCGATGCCAATCTGACGCAGGAGCAGACGGCGGAGAAGCTCAAGATATCCCAGCTTCACTTTGGCCGTCTGGAGCGCGGCGAGCGGCCGGCCTCGCTGGAGCAGCTGGCGCACATCGCCAGCGTGCTGGGCGTCAGCACGACCTCCCTGCTCAACGGCTGCATCATGGAGGAAAGCTTCGATTTTGCGCCCGGGAGCGGTGCACAGGCGCTCGGCCAGTCTGTGGCCCAGCTCGCCACCGGCTGCTCGCCCAAGGCGCGCCAGCTGATGCTGATGCTCTGCCAGGCCGTCGCGGAGAGCGACAAGCAAAGCAGCTGAAACGCCGTCTTTGCGCCAACACGCAGCAAGGAATACCAACGCGCGCCGCACAGCTCCGATAGAGGGGCCATGCGGCGCGCGTTTCTTTGAATTGGTCTTACCACCCCAGCCGGCGGTAGTAGTCAAGGAAGTTCCCTCCGGCGATGGCTGCGATATCCGCCTCGCCATAGCCGCGGCGGCGCAGCTCCTCCAGAATCGCGGGGATGTCCGCCGGGCTCGTGCAGTCCACCGGCGTATACTCGATGCCGTCAAAGTCGCTGCCGAAGCCGACGTTCTTCTGCGCGCCGAGCTGGCACATGTGGTCGATGTGGTCGGCGATGTCCCGGACGCTGGCCTTTCCGTCCTCCCGCAGGAAGCGCGGATAGAAGTTGACGCCGATCCAGCCGCCGCGTGCGGCCATCGCGCGGATCTGCTCGTCGCTCAGGTTGCGGAAGTGCGGGCAGAGCGCCTTCGCGCAGGAGTGGGAGGCCATCGGCGGCTGGCTGTGCCGGTCAATCAGATCCCAGAAGCCCGCCTCGTTGAGGTGGCTCGTGTCCGCCGCCATCCTGAGGGCCGCCATCTCGCGCAGGATGTCCCAGCCGCGGGGCTTGATGCCCTCCTTTGAGCCACTCTTGGCCGAGTAGCCGATCTCGTTTTCGTTGTTCCAGGTCAGCGCCGCCATGCGAATGCCGCGGTCATAGAATTCCCGCACGCGCTCGACGCTGCCCTCGAAGATCTCGCCACCCTCGATGCTCAGCAGGATTTTGACCTTGCCCTCCTCCGCCTCCAGCGGGGAATCGACGCGCGTCCAGCCCTCCTGATCGGCCAGGCGCTCAAACGCGGCATATTCGGCCATCGCCTTGTCATACGGGTGGTCGCTCATGCCCTTGCTGCCCGCGAAGAGCGTGCAGGTCTGCAGGCTCATGCCGCCCCGCTTCATATTCTCCATCGTCACGCACGGCGTCTCCCCCGGCTGGAGCGCGCGCATGTACAGCGTATCGCAATGCGTATCGCAGATGATCATCGCTTTATCCCTCCGTTTTTTGGTGATCCTTGGCAAGCATGATCAGTATACCGCAAGCATCCTTCAAAATCAAGCGGAGACGTCGCCGCCGCTCCGCAAAAAATGCATAAAAATTCACGTTCTTTTTCAGATTTCCGCTTGCAAACGCATCATCTTATGTTATAATAAGTATAGAGTCACAATGGGGAAAGGAGTGCAAGCCTGATGTTCGAATTTACCTACGACATTGCCATCGACATGGCCCAGCGCAGATTTCCCGCCGTTCTGACCTTGGAGGTATATCACGGCGTCTGTCACGGCACGCTTGACACGCCGGATTCCCGTTCTCCCCTGTCCGGCACCATCCAGGCGGACGGCACGCTGCAGCTCTCCGGCACGCTCAACATGAGCTGCCTCTTCCTGCCCTTCAAGGCGCACGGCTGGCTCAGCCCCGAGCAGATCAGCCTCTCCCTGTACAGCGGGACGGACGTCTATCCGCTCGCGGGCGAAGCGCTCAAAACCGCCTGACCCTCACAACAAAAGACAGCCGCGCCCCGCAGACAGCTTGGTCTGCGGGGCGCGTTTCGCATCGGTATGCATCTGATGCCCATTTGCGGCATGTTCCCGCTTTGCGGATCAGCCCTGCCCTCCGGCTCACGCACCGCGCGGAGAGGATAGACCGCCAGGGCGATCACGGTACCCTTTCCAAAGCGCTCCGTCATGATCCTCTCAGCTTCTTCACCCAGCCTGATCACGGGGCCATCTCCTCCATACTTCCCGGTTCCGGTCGGGGAACCGCCGTTCACCGCTTTTTGCCCTCTCCCGCGTCTGTATCCAGAAAATCCCGTCTGTACTGGGACGGCGTGACGCCCTCCGACTTTTTGAACACCTTCGTGAAGACCCGGTAATCGCCGTAGCCCGACCGCTCCGCCACCTCCGCGATGGACTGGGACGTGGACAGCAGCAGCTTCTTCGCCCTTTCCATGCGGATATTGGTCAGATAGGCCAGGAAATTCACGCCGATCTCGCTTTTAAACAGCTGGCTGATATACTGCGGATTCAGGTGGAACTGCTCCGCCAGCACGGAGAGGCTGATTTCCTCCGCCAGATGCTCCTGCAGATACCGGGTCAGGCCGGCGATGGTCCGCTCCTCCTGCTTCTCCGACTCCGGCGCAGAGGACACCCGCCGCTCAAACAGCGAGATCTTCAGATTGTCGATGCAGGTGCCGAATTCCTCGTAGTTCACGGGCTTGAGGATGTAGTCCGTGATCTTCAGCCGCAGCGCCTCCCGGCAGTAGGAGAAATCATCGTAGCCGGAGACGATCACAAAGGCCGTGCCCGGATGCCTGATGCGGCTGAGCTGGATGACCTTGAGCCCGTTCATGACGGGAATGTTGATGTCCATGATGACGATGTCCGGGCACAGGGTGTCGATTTTCGTCAGCGCCTCCATGCCGTCGCCGGCCTCGCCAACCACCTCGCAGTCATGGGCATCCCAGTCAAAGAGGCGCTTGAAGCCCTCGCGGATCATGATCTCGTCATCCACCAGCAGTACGCGCAGTTTCTTCATTTCGTCTCCTCCTCAAGCGGCAGCAGGATGTGCGCCGTCACGCCGCCCGCCTCGTTTTCCGTATAGGACAGGCCAAATTCCCGCCCGCAGAGCAGCTTGATCCGCTTCTGCACGTTCAGAATGCCGATGCTGTTTCCGCTGAGCTTCAGCGGCTGCCTGGCATAGCTTCGCAGCACCTCATCCACGACGTCCTTCTTGCCCTCCGCGAAGCCGCTGCCCGTGTCGCGGACCTGAATCTCCATCCGCTCGTCCGCCGTGCGCTGAGCCGAGATGCGCACCTCGCCGCGGTAGCCCCTGTTCTTGAGGCCGTGCAGCAGGCTGTTCTCCACGATGGGCTGCAGGATGAAGTTCGGGACCAGCGCGCCGCCCAGCTCCGGATCGATGTCATATTCGCACTGCAGCTCCGGATAGCGGTAGCACATCAGCTCCATGTAGGCCTCCAGCAGCTCCATCTCGTCGTCCAGCGTCACCATCTGTCTGTCCACCTTGACACTGAGCCGGAAGAAGTCCACCAGCCGCATGAGCAGGTCGGCCACCTTCTTGTCACCGTCCAGCTGCGCCTGAATACGGATGGTATCCAGCGTGTTGTACAAAAAATGGGGATTGACCTGGCTTTTCAGGTACAGCATGGACATCTTCTGCTCCGTCAGCTCGGCCCGGAGGATATCGGGGTTTTCCAGCGTCAGATAGAACGACAGCGTCATCAGCGTGATGCCCATGCCGCTGATGAGCCAGGTGTGGTGCAGTCCCTGCAGGGCGCAGACCGTCACCTCGATGATCAGCGCAAACGCGATGACGCGCTTGCGCTTCGGGTCGATCCGCCGCCAGTTGGCCGTCAGCAGCCCGGCGCACAGCAGCAGATAGAACGCCACGCCGCAATAGGGCACCAGCATATACGGCCCGGAGGAATAGTTGCCCTCCGCGGTCACCGTGTAGGTGATCGGCAGCAGGAAGTTACCTAGCTCCGCCGCAGCCAGAAAGACCTTGGCCGGCCTGTCCAGCCGCCGGGGCTTGCCCGTCTCCTCCTCCACCAGCATGGCGATGTACTGGTAAAACAGATAGATCACCAGCACCATGGTGCCCAGAAACAGCCGGTGGACGGCGTCGTTGAAAAGGTGCGGCACGGTGTCCAGATGATTCACCGTATAGACGGTCACGCCGTCCAGCACCAGATGAATCAGCACGACATCCAGCAGCACGGCAAAGGTTCTGTGCAGCGCCGTCTGCTCCTTGTCGGCCTGATAAACCATGCAGGCCACAAAGGCCAGCACCAGAAACAGCGCGATTTCCATCCGCAGCATGCTCAATTCCTCCCCGATGCCTAGGGTCATGCCTCCGGCCCGTTCTGAACAGGGTGATCCTGAAGGGCATTGCGTCCTTTTCCGGGCATCCGGCCCGACACATGGCTTCAAACAGCCGCCTGCCGATCCTCCGCGTCCGACAGCCGCCGTTTTTCAAGCGTATCGTTCATGCGCGCCTCCCCAGATAGCGGAACACGCGGCGCTGATATGCCCTGTATTCCTCGCCGAACGCGGTGGTCAGATAGCGCTCCTCCTGCAGGATTTGCCGGTGCAGCATGACGATGGCAAACACGGTGAACATCCCCGTCAGCAGGTTGCAGAACATGAGCATCACGCCGATGTACTGCAGGTCAAAGCCCAAAACGCCGGGTTGCGGCTGAAGGCGTAAATGCCGTCCGTCACCAGCTCCGTCCTGTCCTGATCGGGGATTCCGGCCCGCCAGCTGTCCTTCATGCACAGGACGGAGACCAGGAAGATGATGTCACCGAGCAGCGCGACGCAGAAGCCCGTGAAGCGGGCGCCCGCGGGCAGATGGCTCCAGCCAAAGCCGATGGACATCAGCTGCGCCGGGACGATACCCACAGTCGCGATGCTCATCAGCCTTTCCACGGTGCGGGTCTGCGCGTCCGTTCTGCTGCCGATCTGCATGGTTTTAATGCCCCGGCGCTTCTGCCGCCACTGCTTTGTCAGATAGATGCCGTAGAAAAGGGCCAGCACAAGCAGCGCCAGCAGGCGGTAGGACAGGGAGGCTTCCAGGGACAGATTCATATCATGATGCTCCTTTTCTGATTTTTCAATCATCGGGGCTTTTCGCCTGATTTCAGCTTGCTCCTGTATTGTACAGGAACTGCCGCGATCCATATAGGGGGCTTTTTCATCAGAATGTGTCCGTTCTATAGGTATTCGCGCAGAGCCCTGCGGGGAAGAATGAGCGCTGGCACAAAACACGCCCGCCAGAGGGCTTTGCGTCTCCCCGGGCGGGCGCTGTCATGCGGTTTTGAATCGGAGCTGTCGGGGCGCACGCCCTGATTGCGGCAAAGCCCGTTCCCGGAATTGCATCCGCTCGTCGCTTCGCGCGGACGGAGCGTTTTCCCCGGGCGTCGGATCAGAACCGGGGCCGGTGACCTAAATGCCTGTCTCGGGTGTGCTGCCAGGCCTCGCGAGCATGCCGCCGCCAGCTTTCCAGCCGCTGGGGCCACATCTGCATCCAGCCGCGCGGGAAGACGTAGCTGATGAACAGCGCGACGAGCACGCCCACGGCGGTGTCGAGGATGCGGTTCATCGCATAGCTGACATAGGTGTCCACCGGCGTGTTGAACAGCAGGATGCAGAGCACGACGCCGCCCGGCTGCACGCCGCCGACCCAGAACATCTGGCAGAGCACGATCAGCAGCACCGTGCCGATGAACATCAGCGGCACCAGCAGCAGCGAATACCCGCCCTCCGGGACGAAGATCAGATAGATGCGAAAGAGCACGATGCCCAGCAGGCCGCCGATGAGCGTGCCGAAGAGGCGGTTGCCGCCGTTCTTCTGCGCGTCCTGCAGATCGGAGCCCATGCCGAAAATCGCGCCGATGCAGGCAAAGGCCGGGCTGCGGCCGATGAAGTAATAGACCAGCGCGCAGAAGGCCGTCGCCAGCGCGGTCTTGATGTTGCGCATGCCCACCCCGGGGATCTGGAGATGACGGTTCATGTGCTGTGGTTCTCCTTGTCTCTTTTGTAGTGTCCAGCGCTCACGGCGTCAGGCCCAGCTCCGCGTAGGCCTGGTCGACCGCGTCATTCCAGGCCTTGACCGTCTCCGGCCGCGCGGGCGCGCCGCAGGTGCCGCAGGGCGTCAGCTCCGTGTAAGGGTAGCTGCTCAGGTCGCCATAGGCGATCTCCGTCAGCGGCAGATAGGTGCTGCGCACGCTGGAGCAGCGCGCGTCCGTGTGATACTTGACACCGCCAGTGGGGTTGTAATACACGGAGGCATCCGCCGCCGTCTCCGGAAGCTTGCGCCCGTCGTCGTCCCAGACGATGATCTTGATATTCTTCCTGCTGCGCAGATTGTCCCAGATCCACTGGTGGTTGTAGCCGTCCTCGTTGGCCACGCGCTGCACGCGGATGCAGCCGTGCGAGGCCCTTGAGCCGAGCGCGCTCTCGCAGACGGAATAGTCCTTCTGCGTCAGATCCTCTGAGGCGATGGCCGGCACCAGGTGCAGCAGGTCGCCTCCGTTGAAGCGGATCGCCTGGTCGCACCAGAGGTTGCCCGACCAGAAGCCGCCCGTCGCGCTGCACAGCAGGAATTCGCCGGAGGCCGTCTCGTTGTAATCCTCGTTGGCTCCCGAGGTCGTGCCGGTGGAGATGAGCAGCGTCGTGAGTAGCTTGCCCTCCTTGTAGAGGTAGAGCCGCTGGGTCATCTTGTCCACGATGATGCCGTATTCCTGGTTCGGCGTGACGGTCTTCAGCCGTCCCGGGCGCACCCAGCCGGACTCCAGCTCATCGCAGTCGTTGTACGCCTCGATCAGCGACCAGCCGTCCTGTTCATCGAGCACGCGCACGGCGACCGATTCGCCGTAGAAGAAGCCCCTGTGCGCGTCCGTCGTCTTGCGCGAGCCGTTCGGCCCGTCGGAAAGGTAGACCTTCTCGTTGCTGCCGACGTTGATCACGGTGATCTCCGCCGTCAGCCGCGCCCAGGCGGCCTCCTCGTCGAGCGGATCGAACTCCCCAAACCAAGAGGACGCGATAGCCTCCTTCGCGTCCTCGATCCTCTGTGCAGCCGCCGCCTGCGCCTTCGCCTGCGCGGCCATCTCCGCGGCCAGCGCGCGCGCCGCGGCGTCGGCCTCGAGCGCCTGAAGCGTCGCGGCGTCAGCCTCTCCCGTCTGCGGCAGTCCCTTGTCCTTCTGATAGGCCATCGTCGCGGTGGCCGTCGCCTTGCCGAATTTGCCGGCGCAGTCGCCGTCGTAATAGCCCAGCTCCTTGAGCTGGCGCTGATAGCGCGCGACGGCCTCGCCGGAGGAGCCGGACTCCACCTCCGTGCCGATCCAGTTCTCCCGGCGGATGCCGTAGCCGCGGATGGACGCGTCGTCGAGCCGGTAGGTGTAGCGCGCGACGACGGAGGGCGTCGGGCCGAGGATGTGGTTGTTGCCCTCGATGGTGTGGATGACGTAGGAGCCGTCGGCGTCCTGCGTCACGAACTCGACGATGCCGACGTGGTCGAGGCGGTTGTACTTGTACCACTCGATGTAGATGA
>SFHU01000140.1 GCA_004555535.1 Clostridiales bacterium | reverse complement strand
TGCTGATACAACACCTGTCCTGTCTTTTCCCGCTCCACAGAAAAACAGAACATTGCTTTTTGCACCCATAATCGTTCGAATAATCTCATCCATCTGTTTATCAAGCATCCCCAGGTAAACAGCTTCTACTTCCTCGGGTGATTTGGGCGTGTCACCTCCGCCGGTTACCGGCATATGATAAAATGTAAACCCTTCTTCTGTTTCGAGGCGGCAGGGTGTTTGCTCATATTCCTTCTTTTCCCGTAGGTCTACAATCGTTGTAACCTGGTTTTGAAGCAGCCATTCAACCTCTTCGTCCGTCAGTTTTTCAGGGCAATCACTTCTGATGAACCGCCTGTCTCCGGTCGGTAGCGGTCGTGTATTTCGTGTAGATTGCAATAGCGAAGGCATATGCGTTCCTCCTTAAATCCCGAATTGCAGATCTTTTTGGCACCATACTATCACAGAACAGAAGTAAACGCAAGAACGGCCACAGCAATTCGAACTGCTGTGGCCGTTACGGTCTTGCGGACACCCGCCTTTGCAGCCGGGCGCTTTTGGTCTCTTACCGTTTTCCGCTCAGCAGCCGGAGCAGCCCGCGCAGAAAGCGCGGCGCCCGGACGCACACCATCCTGATCGCCAATGTCCGCTTCCCTCCCCCTTCATCGCAGCAGCAGAAGGCCCGCCACCGCCAGCGCCAGCCCCAGCGCGATCAGAAACAGCCGCGCCGGCAGGCAGACGAAGATCAGCAGTACCCCTGCCAGCACGAGGAGAATGCCCGCAAGTCGCTTTCCCTGTCCTCCGCATCCGCTCACGCGCATCCCCCCTCCCACGCATCCTATGCGCGTGGCCGCGCGTTCTTGCCTTAAAAGCCTGCAGGATGGCCGCGCGCATCCCTGCCGGGGGACAAAAAGAACCCGGGCATTTCCGCCCGGGCTCCCGGAATATCCTGTTCCCGACGCTTACTTCATGACCTTCGGATAGGTCTTGACCTCAGCCTCGGAAACCCACTGCGTGATCGCTGCGTCATAGGCCGCGTCCTGCGCGTCTGTGAGCATTTCGTCGTGGATATCGTTCTTGATCTCGTCGGTATACTCAACCTCACCCTCAGCCACGTCCGTCGCATACTGGAGGATGTGGTAGCCGTAGCTGGTCTTGACGAGCTCCGTGCTCACGTCGCCAACCTGCTCAAGCGCCATCGCCGCATCCTGGAAGCTCTGCTCGTAGAGGGAGAGGCCCTCGCAGACCAGATAGCCGCGGCTCTTGTTGGGCTCGGAATTCATGCCGGTGTCCTCACCAAACTCCTCAAGCAGCGCGTCGAAGTCCTCGCCGGCGAGCGCCTTGTCAAGCGCCTCCTGAGCGGTCGCCTCGATCTCCGCGTAAGCCGCCAGCGTGGTCTCCTCCAGCTTCGCCTGAGAATCGGTCAGCGTCTCCTGCGCGGAGGCAATCTGCTCCTTCAGCGCTTCGACCTGCGCGTTGTAGCTGGCAAGCGCCTCCTCGTCATAGGCGGAGGTATCCTCGGCGCTCAACTCGTCGAGCTGGCTCTGTGCGTCGTCGATGGTCGACAGCGCCGTCGTGACCGCGCTGTTCAGATCGCTGATCTCGCTGCTCTTCTCGTCAGAAATCTTGATGAGCAGGTTCTTCACGCCGCGGTAGCCCGCCGGGACGTAGTAGCAGTCCGTGCCGTTGTTCATGTACTGCGCGTACAGCGCCGGATTCGCGTCAAAGCTCTCCTTCTGCGAAGCAACGCGGCTGTCAAACTCCGCCTTCACCTCGTCGTCGGAAACCGCGACATCCTTGGTCGCATATTCCTTAAGCAGATCCTGCTGAACGCTGAACGTCTGGCTCTGCACGAAGTAATCACGGGAATAACCCGCCGCATTCAGATCCTTCTCGAGCATCTCGTCAAGCTCGGCGTTGGTGATCGTCGCGACAGGCTCGGCAGTTTCCTGCGCCTCAGCAGGCGTGGCCTCGTCCGGCGTGGCTTCGTCAGGCGTGGCGGCGGCGACAAGCGCCTCTTCCTGCAGACGGGCAGCCTCCTCCTCGATGGTCTCCAGATCCGGGTAGTTCTGATAGCGCATCAGCATCTTGTAGAAGGAAATCATGCTGTCCGCGTAGGACTCCACCTCGGAAGCATCCTCCTCGCCGAGCGGATCAAAGCCGAGCTCGACCAGCTTGTCGGCGACGACCTGGCTCTCGATGAGCTGCTCAAGCGCAGACTCCCCGTAGCTCTCCAGATCCTCCTCGGTGAGCTCCATCGTATAACCGAAATACTGCTGCATGTACTGCTGATAGTAGCTCGCCAGATAGTCGCGCGCGGCGAGCCACTCTGCCTTGGTGATCTCGGTATCGTTGACCTTCGCCACGACCTGCGCGCCGTCGAGCTCCTCGTCATATCCGATCAGGTTGCAGCCGGAGAGCATCACAACCGCCAGCGCAAGCATGGCGATCAGTGCAATTCCCTTTTTCATCGTCTTGTTCTCTTCCTTTCAGCCTCGTCTCGGCAATATACGACTAATTATAATGAGCGCGCAGAGAATTGTCAAGCCGTGCCTGCGTTCTTCTGTGCGCGATGGCCCCGTTTTCTCGCCCGGGATGCCCCTTACTCCGCGTTTTCGGGCGCAAAATGCCGCCAGAAAGCTCATTCTCCACGGATCTGCACCCCGAAATAGCGCGAAAGCGTGCTGTTGGGCCATTCCTGAGGCGAAGGCGCGAGCGCGATCTCCATGGTGAAGCGCGAGCGGGAGGGCAGGCCCGACACCGCGACCTCCGTTTCGCCATTTTGCATGGCTGTCTCAATGCGCGCAAGCTGCGCCGACCAGGCAGCCTCATGGGCCGCCGTATCGCGCAGCGCGACCGCGCCCGACACGGCGCAAACCGCCAGCATCAGCGCTGCGGCCGGCAGCAGCCGCCTGTTCATACCCGCCGCCAGCCAGTCGTCTAGCAGCGTCAGCGCGGCGGCCAGCGCCAGAAGCGCCACGGAGGTGAACGAACGGTCCGAAATCTGCGGCGAAGCCGCCAGCGCATAGGCGCTCAGCAGTGCGCAGAGCGCCAGCAGCGCCGCGCGCTCCCGGCGCATCGCGATGCCCCGCCTGTGCCCTAGGACAAACAGCAGCGCCGCCGCAGCCAGCGGGACGCCCGCATAGCGGATCAGGCACCACGTGACCACCAGCGCCCTGTAAAGCAGCTCTGCGATCAATCCCCTCGACGCCTCCGCGGAGGCGCGCGCAAAATTGCCCGGCGCCAGCAGCATCACCAGCACGCCGGCCAACTCCGCCGCCCATGCGGCCACGCGCCAGGCGCGGACGCTCCGCCCCCTGCATGCATCCAGCAGCAGCAAAAGCCCCATGACCGCCAGCACGCCGCAGGCCGTGTTCTCGTTCGTCCAGCCCGCCAGAAAGCACAGCGGCAGCGCCAGCGCGCCCCGCCGCCAGCCGCCGTCAAAGAAGCCGCCCTCGCGCTCGCTTTCCGCGATCAGCAGCGGGACAAGCGCGAGCGCCGTGCCGAAAAGGTAATTGCAGGCGCCATCGAGCCACAGGAAGACCGTGCCGAAAAACGGGATGAAGGCGAGCAGCTCCGTCTGCGCCGCCAGCAGCAGCACGTCCCGCCTCGGCTCCTCCCTTCTCCCCGACAGGGCGAGGATCTCCAGCAGCAGCAGCACATACATCGCCGCGCTGAAGGCGTTGAAGACCGGCTTTCCCCAGTACAGGAACAGCTGCGCCAGCGCGTGCACGACGCTTCTCCCGCCCCAGATCCTGTAATGGGCCGCCTGGGAGCGCAGGATGTCGGCCAGGCCGCTCAGGCGCTCTCCCGTGCTCCAGCTGAAGCTGTAATCGTAGTCGTCCATCATCAGCGGCGTCTGCGCGTTGAGCGCCAGCATCAGCGCAAAGCTCGCCGCCAGGCCGCATAAAAACAGGACGCGCTCCCTGCGCGCGTCCCTCCCTGCGGGCGCTCTTCCCGCATCCGTTGCAATCCTACGCACGGCTCTCTTCCTCCGCTTCCTGCGCGTGCAGCGGCTCCAGCCCCAGCACATAATTGCCGTGGCTCGTCAGCGCCACATCCCTGCCGACAAAGGCCGCGGGGCTCTCCTTGGCGCAGTCGTACAGAAACCGCCGCTCGCCCTCCTCGGAGAGATCCTCATAGATGTTGAGAATCAGCTCGTTAAACCAGACGCCGTCCCGGAAGACGCGATCCTCGCCCAGGCGTACGACCGTGCCCGCCGTGCGCCGCGTCAGCCCGCTGGTCACCTCGCTCAAATAGCGCCCATAGCGGCGGCACGGGGAGACGAATAGATCCCAGAGCAGAATGACGACGGCGCCGCAGAGGACGACCGCCGCCATGCACAGCACCTCCCTGCGCATCCAGAACGCCGCGACAGCCAGCGCGGCAAACGGCAGCGCCGCCAGCAGCGTGAAGCGCAGCTCCCTGCCCGTCCGCTTTTTGTTCAGCCCGATATCCGTCTGTGAATACATCATATCCGAATCCCTCATTCCCGCGGAAGCGGCACAAAGCGAACGCTTCCCTGGTCGTCAAAAAAGATGGTTCCCGTCGAGCCGCGCACCTCGCGCCGCTGTGCACAGAGCGCAAAGAGCTTCGCGTCAAGCTCCGGCCCACCGCGCCGCACGAGCGTGTCCTTCCAGACCGTGTAGCCGCATCCGTCCCGGAAGCGCGTGCAGTAGAACGACTTTGAATTCTCTGCCACCCTGCCCTTTGCGCACAGCGGACAGGCCAGACCCAGATCCTTCGGCTTTTTGGCGCGTCCGCGCGGCCCTTCCTGCGCAAAGGGGACGTCGGGCGCCTGCTTCGCCTGGGCGACCAGGAAGGCCGCCAGCCTCGCGATGCCCTCGCGGAAGCGCTGCTCTCCGTCCTTGCCCCGGGCAATCTCCGTGAGCGCGCGCTCCCAGCGCCCCGTCGTCTCCGGCGAGGCGATCTCCGGCGGCACGGCCTCGATCAGATGGACGCCCTTTTCCGTCGCGATCAGATTCCTGCCGCTGCGGCGGACATAGCCGACCTCGATGAGCCGCTCGATGATGGCCGCGCGCGTCGCGGGCGTGCCCAGCGCGCAGTCCTTCATCTGCTCGCGCAGCGCCTCATCCCCGATCTGCCGCCCCGCGTGCTCCATCTCCGAGAGGATCGAGGCGTCGCTATGCTCCTTGGGGGGCTTTGTCTGCTCCTGCCTGACGGCTGCGGCGCGGCACAGTCGCGAATCGCCCTGCGCGAGCGCGGGCAGGCTCTGCTCCTCCTCGTCCTTCGTGCGGCGTTTTTCGCGCATCCCGCGGTAGACGGCCTTCCAGCCCTCCTGCGTCACGCTCTTGCCGGTGGAGACGAAATCGTCCCCGCCCACCCGTGTCACGACGCGCAGCGCGTCGTATTCGTGATTGGGATAGAACACCGCCGCCAGCCTGCGCGCCACCATCTCGTAGAGCTTTCGCTCGTCTGCCGTCAGGTTCATGTTCTCCGCGCGTTTGCCCGTCGGGATGATCGCGTGGTGATCGGTCAGCTTCGCGTCGTCGAACACGCGTGGGGTTA